>CAZLEE010000013.1:0-39825 GCA_964558455.1 uncultured Verrucomicrobiota bacterium
CCTCGAAACTGGATTGCCGGCCCTGTGGCAATGTCGTTACCGGCCGCGCCTGCAAGAGCCAAAACTCCCCGCCGCGCACGCCCCACTCGATGTCCAACGGACCGCCCAGGACCCGCTCCACTTCAAGCCCCAACCGCGCCAACTTTGCCGCCGCCTCATCATTCAGCACGGGAGCGGCGGCCTTGTCCGCCGCAAGCTGTTGTTCGCAGACGCCGTTTTTCGCGGCGATAATCCGCACCAGCTTCAAGCCTGTGTCACGCCGGACCACCCGCAGCTCCGAACGCGACACCTCGACGCGGTCGGGCGTCACCTTGCCCTGAACCACCGTTTCACCCAATCCAAACGCGGCTTCGATGAGGATGGCGTCGGAATTGCCGCCCGCCGGATCGGTTGTGAACATCACGCCGGCCGCATCGGCGGCGATCAGTTGCTGGACGATGACGGCCATTTGCGCGCGGCCGGGCGCGATCCCTTTTCGCATCCGGTATGAAATGGCCCGTTCGGAGAACAACGACAGCCAGCAACGTTTCACCGCGTCCAGAACCGCGTCGCGTCCGAGCATGTTGAGAAAAGAATCGTGCTGGCCGGCAAACGACGCCTCCGGCAGGTCTTCGACCGTCGCGCTCGAACGCACGGCCCGGGCGCAGCCGGGTTCTGGCGCCAAGGCAGCCGTGATGGCGTCCGCCACGTTGTCCGGCAGAGGGATTGCGGCCAATTTCCCCCGCACCTCTTCCGCCGCGGCGCGCAGGGCGGCAGGATCGCGCTGATCGCACCCCTCCAAGCGCTGCAACGCATCACAAATCAGGGGATCGGATTGCATGAACTGGCGGCAGGCATCCGTCGTGACGACAAATCCGGGCGGGACCGGCAGCTCCGCGGCGATCATCTCCCCAAGATGAGCCGCCTTGCCACCGACACGCGGCAAATCCTTGAGGCGAACCGCGTTAAGCGGCATCGTGAGCACACCCGTTTGGCTCGTTCGTTCCAGAGACTTCATCATTGTTTGTTAATATAGACAGTCACCGCCCTGAATCGTCACGCCGAACGAACATGAATGGGAGGCACGCCTATTGGGCGGCCAGGTTCTGAAATTGGGCGAGGGACCATTTTCCGTCGGGGCTGCCGGGGTTGGCGAGGGGGTGATCCGCGCCGTCGTTATAGTTGACTACGATCTGGAAACCGGAGCCGGTCTGGACCAGGCCGAATCGGAGAGACGCGGCGTAGGGCGGCAGGCGGGGGGCGATGAGCGGCGAATGCAGGGCGCTCAGGGCGCTTAGCAATGTGCTGTCGTGGGCGGAGAACAAAACGTATTTCAACGGGTTCGTTTTAGTTGTGTCACCGACCGCGGCGGCCAGGTATTCGGAGATTTTTTCCACCAGCGCTTTTCCGGTGACGCGGCCAAGTTGCGTTTCGTATTGATAGGCCAGCGCCCAGCGTCCGGCATCAATGATGGCTTGGGCGTCGGAGGGGCTAAGGCCGGGCGGGGGCGGCAGATGGCGGTCTTGGCGGATGCGGAGGGTGTCTCCCGGCGTGATCAGATCGTGGGCGTTGTGGATTTTAAGTTTTGTCTCCCGGCTCCAATTGCCGAACTGCGATTGCCATGCGGCGTTGGTGGCGCGCCATTCCGGGGTGGAATAGACGTATTTTTCGAGGAGGTCCGAGTAATTGGGGCGGTCGGTTGGAACCATCAACCAGGCGGCGCTGGTTGAATTGGGCGCGGAGAGCGGCTGCCGGATGTCGATGGGAATTCTTGTCCGGATGGGGATGGCGCGCGTGGCCGGAGTGTCGCCCAACATGCCTTTCAGAAAAAACCGCGCGCTCATGCGGGTGCGGTCGAAGTCGGTGGAGAAGACGCAGATTATTCCGGGCGGATGTTCCGCGTCAAACAGCCCGTTGGCGGCGTAGAAGGATCGCCGGTTGGTTCCCAATTGGTATTCCTGATTCATCCCCAGCGCGGTCATTTTGCCCAGGCCTTCGCGCCAAATGGCGGGGTCGTCCCCCGGAAGCTCGGCGGTCGGCGTCCGGTCACCGTGCCGGATGATGTCGATGGCGAACACCCATTTTTCGCCGGCAGAAAGGTTGAACGCGACGAGGGAGAAGAAGAGCGAGAGACAGGCTATCTTGGTATTGACTGTGTGCTGGTTCATCGGTTGCCGGGTTGAGCTTATCAGTCGCCGGCCTCCCGTCACACGCATAATTTTTGGGTTGGAAAATTTAATGATGAGTTTCCGGGGGCATGGGCTAATATCGGGACAATGAGCACATCAACCGGTTTCAAAATGTGTCGGGTTGTTTTTCTTCTGGGTTGGGCGGGGGTGTTGTCGGCGGCGGCGCAGGAACAGGCGGTCAGGCCGGCGTATGGCGATTTGGCCCACAATGGCGGGTTTGAGCAGGGGATGGCGTATTGGCAATTTCTGGTGAATAACGGCGCCAAGGCTTCCGGGCAATTGGATGCGACGGAAAAGCATCAGGGCAAAAATTCGTTCAAACTTACCAACGCCTCGGGCCGCGCGCCCAATGTCTATGCGCGCATCACCCAAACGATCACGGGTCTCCGGCCTTTCACCACATACACGGTTAGTTGCTGGGCAAAGGGGAAAGGGTGCGGCGTCAATTGGATCGGCGGCGGTCCGGGCTGGCTGTTGCGCACGGCGATGCCGACGGGCGATTTCGATTGGCGGCGGGTTTCGTTTGAGGTGAACACGGGCGATGACGCGGACAACTACGATTTGATGATACTGACCGAAAGTCCCACAGTCGCATTATGGATTGATGATGTCCGCTTTGATGTGGAAAAGATAGACCAAGCCAAGCAGCAGGCGGCCTACGCCCAAATGAACGCGACGGTTGCCGGATTGGAGCAGCGCCTGAAACAACTGCCGGAAGCGGGCGGCAATGCCTACATCGGACTGGGCCGGGCGGTGGCGGAACGGTTCATCCGGCTCGCCCGAAGCGGGCCGAACAGTCCGATGAGTTTCGGGTGGACAAAGTTGCAGCTTGAAGAAGTCGGGCAGGTTCTGGACGAGACGGAAAAAATCGCGCGGGCCGGCTCGCCCCTGCTGGACTGGACCCAGCCCAAACCGGGCGCGGTCAAAATGGAAAACGGGACTTTTTACAACGACGGGCGTCCGTTCTGTTTTTATGGGTACGGACATTTCAACTCGGTTATTGATGACCTGTCCAATTTTCCCGCCATGGGGGTTTCGCTGATTCAGGACGGCCGGTCCGGGCCGAGCAGCATGGAGGCGGACGGCCGGCTGGGCGAAAGCGCGCTGGCTGTTTTGCAAGGACTGGACACCGCCGCGCGTTATGGGGTGCGGGACGACATTCTGCTTTCGCCCCATTATTACCCGGCTTGGGGACAGGCGCCCGATGTGCCGAACAACAACATCGGGTTCATCAACTTCAACATATTCCATCCAAAAGCCAGGGAGGCGATTGGCAGATGGGCGGCGACGCTGGCGGATCACATCAAAGACAAGCCGGCCTTGCACAGCGTCTGTCTGGCCAACGAACCGGTCTATAACTCCAGCGGACGCGATGCCTACAGCCGTCCGATGTATATTGATTATCTCAAGCAAAAGCATCTGAGCATCGAAACGGTTAACGCCTTATACGGGACACACTACACGAATTTTGACGGGGTGGCCGTGCCGGCTTGCGCCATGCCGGAGGACGCGGGGGGGAAGCGCGCCTATTACGATTGGTGCTGTTTTAACGAGAAGATGTTCGCGGACTGGCATGGGTGGATGGATTCGATAGTGAAATCGCACGGGGTCAAGGCGCCGACCCACACCAAGATCATGGTTTTTTACACGATGGACCGGGAGAGGGTCGGCTGGGGGGTGGACCCGGAATTGATCTGTCAGGCCACGGATTTGGCGGGTTGCGACGCTTACGCCTTTTTGGGCGGGAACTATGCTTATGACTGGTTTGGGCACGAATTTTTCTACGATCTGCTGCACTCTTTCCGGGGGCAAAGCGTCTTTAACAGCGAGAACCATTTGATCCCGGACGGCTATCCGCGAACGCATGTGCCCATGAACCATACCCGCTCCGTCCTCTGGCAGGACGGGCTGCATCACGAGGGATCGACCACGATCTGGGTCTGGCAAATGGGGTCGGACAACGGCTTGGGCGGCAGCATTTATTTTCGGCCGGCGAATATTTTCGGGGCGGGCCGGGCGATGTTGGACCTGAACCGGCTGGGGCCGGAAGTGGCAGCGATCAATCAGGCCCGGCCGCGCGTGGTCCTGCTTGATTCGAAGGCGTCGATATTTTGGGAGGAGAAATACAAACCGACCATCAGCAGCGTTTATACCGCGCTCAATTTCATGGGAGAGCCGATCACGTTCGTGAGCGAGAGGCAGCTTGCGGCTGGCAAGTTGCCGCAGGCGGACTGGGTAATCGTTCCCAATGCCACGCATATATTGGATACCACGGGCGCGGCGTTGGATGCCTTCACGAAGCAGGGCGGGAAAGTGTTGCTGGTCGGACAAGGCTGTTTGGGCCATGACGAATATGATCATGCGCGCGTTTATAATCCGGGCGCATATACGGTCATTGAGCCTGCCGCGGACGACCAGGCCCTGTCCGCTTTGCTGAGAACGACACTCAAACTGCCGCACACCACCGATCTTCGGCAAAGCCCGAATGGTTTGCCGGCTTGGGGGGTGGAGTTCCGCACGGTTCCGTTCGGGCAGGCCACGCTCATGCCGATGGTCAATCTGAACCACGATGTCCGCAAGGTGACGTTGCCGGCATGGGAAGGCTGTCAAGCGGTGGATTTGCTCACCGGCGAAGCCATCGACGCGAAGTTGATCACGCTGGAACCGATGGCGCCAAGACTGGTGAGGTTTGAGCCGAAAGACTCCATCAAGAATCATGCTCGTTAACCCGGGAATAATAAGCTGTTCCGCCTCTCTGAAATAGTATCGTTTCAGTCTGCGACGATGCGCGGCCAGGCTCCTTTGACGCTGCCGAAGTGGCGCGTGAGTTTCGGAAATTCCGTTGTTGCGGGATCGGGGCAGACGGGCTTGCCGGCGCGGTCCAGATAGAGGCAGCCCACTTCGCCGGGCGGGAAGCGAGGCAATCAGTTCAAGAGCCGCAGAGGAGGCTTCACGCCATCTTCCCTTCAGTTGCGGCAGGGTGACCCTACTCGAAGGCCCCTAATGGCATAACTCGGCGGCGACTTGGTAGCCCGCCAGTCCCCCATGTTCGCGCAGGCCGCGGATAACGAACTCGATTTTGTCCTCGGTTATCTCCGCGTCTTCGCGGTATGACCAGAAGCATTGCGCGTAGAACTCCCGAAACGCCTTCTTGGCCAGATCGAGCCGGCGCTGGCGGATGGCGGTGTCTCGCAAAGACTGGTCTGCCTCAGACATCCCGGTAATTACACCGGAATAGGCCCTCAGCGGCAAGTTCCAATGCGCTTTCACGAGCAGTCGGGAAATCGCAGGGGCAAAGGCCATTTCGGTCCATCTGAAGTCCTTCGCGCCATGCATCTGCCACCGGAAAGCCGACTCTTTGGCACGGCCACATTGTACAAAAGTATGGGAGGTCTATGACCGGTTGAAAGCGGCCTTGAATTATTGTCCCAAGCGGGTATCGTTCCCTTATGAGCGTGACAACTTACCCGCTGGGGCTGCCCGACGAACTCATGGAAGAGGTTAAGCGGACGGCGGCGGACACTCATCTTTCGATGGCGGACGCCATGCGTCAGGCCATTAAACTCGGACTGCCCCAGGTGCGCGGAGGGGGTGTCAGGGAGTCTGACCTTGCGGAAGCGGCGGCGGATACATGGGATAAGCTCGGCCCGGCTCCAACCGTCCTTTATGACCAGCTTTAAGCGCGGCGACGTGGTCTTGGTGGACTTGGGCTATGCCGCCAAGGTGCGTCCGTGCGTCGTGGTTTCCATCCCCAATGCTGACAAGTCGGCGGAATATGTCGGTAGTCGCGCCTTTGACGACGGAGATTCGAGGAGGCGAATGTGAGGTGGCCTTCCCAAAGCCAAGATGGTTGGCGGAAGAATCTGTAGTCAACCTCATTGGGCTTGTGGGTGTGGACAACGCCAGGATCGGAAGGTTGCTCGGCCCCTTGCCCTCAAACAGTCTGGACGCCATGGATGAAGCGCTGGTCCGGCTGTTTGGTTTATGAGGCTGACCGCGGTGGTTTTGTCGGAGAATCCAGCCCATTTTTCCCGCCGCGCCGCGAAAAATCCGCATTGCCCTTGCGGCGGGGTTTGCCCACTATTCGTCCCATGTTAGCCCGTGTTTTGTCCGCCGCTGTCAATGGCATTGAAGCGTTTCCAGTGGAGGTGGAAGTCAATTGCGGTTGGGGCGATTCGATGATGGTGGTAACCCCGAATGCGGAATATGTTGGCAGCCACTAGACGAAACAAAGGATTAACACCCCGGCTCAATTTGCACCGGCAAACACCCTTTTGATAAATGACGTTTGAAGAGGAAATGGAGCGGAATCCCAAATATGACTGGTTTAAGTTCTGGGTCTGGTTTGCCTGCGGCATGGCCGACGGAGCCGTGCTGGGTCTGCGTATCTGGATCAGATCGGACGCAGCAATGGCTCACTCCATGCGCCCAGGGATGTGCATCATGTTAGGCACGTCTCTTTTCTGCGGGCTTGCCGCGGGCCTTTTGTCGAATTCCGGATGCGATGAAGACTAAATTGAGCCTTAGGTCAAACTCACCCGCCTGCGCCAAAATCCCCGCCAGACAGTAAAAATGAGCAACGAATCAAATAGAATTTACAGGGCGCGGAGTTCGGTGATCAGCTCTTGCAGGGCTTGCTTGGCGTCGCCGAATAACATGCGGGTGTTGGGATTGTAAAAGAGACCGTTCTCTATGCCCGCAAAACCGGTGCCGCGACCGCGTTTGATGACGATGACGTTTTTGGCCTTGTCGGCGTTGAGTATCGGCATGCCGTAAATGGGGCTGCCGGCATTGCTGCGGGCGGCGGGATTGACGACGTCGTTGGCCCCAATGATGAGGGCGACATCGGCCTGCTCGAATTCGGGATTGATTTCTTCCATGTCCAACAACTTCGGATAAGGGACATCGGCTTCAGCCAGGAGGACGTTCATGTGGCCGGGCATGCGGCCGGCGACGGGATGGATGGCGTATTTGACTTCGACCCCGCGTTTTTCGAGCAGTTGATCCAATTCGTGGACGAGGTGCTGGCCTTGAGCGACGGCGAGGCCGTAACCGGGGACGATAATCACCTTGCGCGCGTAACCCATCATGATGGCGGATTCGGAGGCGGCGATTTCGCGCATGGTTTGAGTGCTGTCGGCGGCGGCGGCGGCGCTTTTTTTCGCACCCGCGCCGAAAGAGCCGAAGATGACCTTGAGCAGGGAGCGGTTCATGGCCTTGCACATGAGGAGAGTGAGCAAGGAACCGGCGGCGCCAACCAAAGTTCCGGCAATGATCATCGACATGTTGTGCATGGCGAAGCCGGTGACGGCGGCAGCAAGGCCGGTGCAGGAATTCAAAACAGAAATGACGACCGGCATGTCAGCGCCGCCAATGGGCAGGACTTGCAAGACACCGAGCAGCAGGGCGAAGGCGGCGAGCAGGGCTGTCCAGAGAATGCTGTGCGACGGATCGGTGGCAGCGGCAAAGGCGGAAGCGAGGATGCCGAGCAGCAGGACGGCGTTGATCGCTTTCTGCATGGGCCAGCGCACGGATTTTTCGCTGATGAGACCCTGTAATTTGCCAAAGGCAACCAAGCTGCCGGTGAAGCTGATCGAGCCAAGAACAATGCCCAAAAGCTTGGGAAAAGCCTGGCCGTCATCGGGGGCCTTGAGCCATTCGCCGAGGGAAATAAAGAGGGCGCAAGCGCCGCCCATGCCGTTGAAAAGGGAGACCATTTGGGGCATGGCCGTCATCTTGACCCGTTTGGCGAGGAGCCATCCGGGAATGGCGCCAATAACAATGGCGATAACGATGAGGCCAAAGTGGCCGGTGTTGGGCAGCAGGAATGTGCCGGCCAAGGCCAGGGCCATGCCGACGGCGGCAATCAGATTGCCGGAGCGGGCGGTGCGCGGCGAACTGAGGCGTTTCAGCCCGATGATGAACATTAACGACGCGACCAAGTAAGCCGCCGCAGGCGCGATGACGTGACCGAAATCCAGATTAGCTAAATCGTTTTGACTCATTTCTCGCCGCCGGTTTTGTCAGGGGTTTTGGCTTTGAACATTTCCAACATTCGATCAGTGACGACGAAACCGCCGACTACGTTCAACGCGCCAAAGATGACGGCGATGAAACCAAAACCGATCAGAACGTCGTTGTCCCCCGCCGAGCCGAGCAGAATGACGCCGCCGACGAGGACAATGCCATGGATGGCATTGGCGCCGGACATGAGAGGCGTGTGCAGGACGGTGGGAACACGGCTGATGACCTCGACCCCGGTGAAGATGGCGAGGATGAAAATATAAACCATGGCCAATGTGCCAATAATCATGCGGTTCTCCGTTTCTGATTTATTTCACCGTTGAGGGTGATGCAGGTTTCAGTGAAAATTTCGTTTTTCCAATCCAGGGTGAACCCATTTTCGTTGGTGATTTCCTGGATGAAGGTGGAAAGATTTTTGGCGAACATCCGGCTGGCGTCTAGGGGCAGGGAAGCAGGCAGATTGACGGGGCCGATCATGGTGACGCCATGCTGGACCGCGACTTTTCCGGCCTGGGTCAATTCGCAATTGCCGCCGCTGTCCGCCGCCAGGTCCACAATGACCGAGCCGGGTTTCATGTCGGCCACCATTTCCTTGGTGATGAGGCGCGGGGCGGGTTTGCCGGGGACTTGGGCGGTGGTGATGATGAAATCAGCCTCTTTGGCGCGTTCGTGCAGCAATTTCTGTTGTTTGGCCAGAGTTTCGGCGGAAACCTGTTTGGCGTAGCCGCCCTTGTCCTCAAGATTTTCCTGGGCGGGGATTTCGATGAAGGTCGCGCCGAGGCTTTTGACCTGTTCGCGGACGGCGGGACGGACGTCGAAGGCCTCGACCACCGCGCCCAATCGCCGGGAAGTGGCGATGGCCTGCAAGCCGGCCACACCCGCGCCGAGGATCAAGCCTCGCGCCGGACGAATGGTGCCGGCGGCGGTGGTGAGCATGGGCAGAAATTTCGGAAGATGATTGGCGGCCAGCAAAACGGCCTTATACCCGGCAATGGTCGCCATGCTCGAAAGCGTGTCCATGCTTTGAGCGCGGCTGATGCGGGGAATGGCGTCCAGACTGAAACTGGTCATGCGCCGGCGGGCGAGAATTTGAACCAACTCCGGATTGCGCAAAGGAGCGAGGAAACCGATCAGGGCCTTGCCTTCCGGGAAGGCGGCGGCCTGGTCGTTGGAAACGGGGTTCACCTTGAGCAGGCAATCCGCGCGGGCGGCAACCTGGGCGGCATCGGGAACGATTTCAGCGCCGGCGGCGGCAAATTCGGCATCGGGAATGGAAGCAGCCAGCCCGGCCCCGCTTTCGACGAGGACGACGTGCTTTTTTTTCACCAGCGCCTTGATGGCATCAGGAACAAGGGCGACTCTGGTTTCGCCCGGACTTGATTCTTTAAATACGCCAAATGTCATTAAATGCCTTCCAAACCGGGCGGATAATAGGCAACACGCCGCAATTTTCAAACGAATTATAAGAAACGCTTCGCGAATGTCATGGCAAATCTTGTGCTGACGCGAAACAAAATACGGCAAGCCTGCCAGTCAATAGATCAATTCAAAGTCAGACCAAGCGTGACGAACGGGCTGGTCCCTTGTCCAACTTATGTGGGTGTGAAAATGTTCAAACGCAGAATTGGGGGCCGGTTCGCGGCAGGGAGGGCATTCACGCTGGTGGAACTGCTGGTGACCATGGCCGTCATCGTCATTTTGGCGTCGCTCCTCCTCCCGGTAATTTCCAAGGCGAAGGGTCTGGCAAACTCCGTCACCTGCAAGAACCATCTGCGCCAGATGGGGATGGCGTTGGCAATGTATGTGAACGACAGCCAAAACAGGTATCCCTATGCCTATGATCCGGGCAACAGCGGGGACAACGGCAATTACAACGCGGTGGAATATAACTTCTTCTGGTTTTCGAAGCTGACGCCTTATTACCAACTCCAGTGGACGAACGCCGCCTACCACTGTCCAGGCTACAAAGGCCCGATCATTGGAATTTTAAATGAAGGCACCAACAAATCCGGTCCACAGGGCAGCTACGGCTACAACATGAGAGGAGTTCGCGGCTCCTACAGCCACTATTCCGACCCGGTGGCCGGTCCCCGTGTAAACTACGGGCTGGGGCCGACCGTGCGGGCCGTGGTGCGACCGGCCATAGCTGAAGCCGCAGTCAAGGCGCCGAGCGAAATGTTTGCCATTGGGGAAACCAGATTCCTCAGTCTGAGCACAAATGGGGGTGGTGGCGGCTGGTTTATGAATTGCGGCTCATTGCACTCGAACTCCGCGGCCTTTGACCCGGCGCGACACGGCAAGAATTACAACACCGTCTGCTGCGACGGACATGTGGCTGGCATGGACCCATGGATACTGTTCAATCCCGCCGATACCGCCCCGATGTGGAACTACGACCACCTGCCGCACCCGGAATTATGGACGCCATGAGCCGGTAAGGAGGTGGAAATCACAAGTCATCGCGCGTTAAATTATTACCGCCAAAAATCCATCCAAAAAATAGCTTGACATTCCGGGCTGCCTCCCTCACAAGGGGGCCTGTCCGGTGCGCCGTCGGCTGTCCCGGACGTGTTGTCTGGCCTTGAAAGAAATTTGAACGAAGGAATTGTATGAATGTAAACCGGGTTTTGCGTCAATTTGTTTTGCTCAGCACCATTTCACTAACTTCCGTTGCCGGGATCAGCGTCTTTGCCACCCCGGCAGTCACCATCAAGAGCCCAGGGAAAAGCGCGATTGTAACCACTTCGTCCCTGACCGTGACAGGCACCACCCATGACACCGCCGCGTTGGTAACCAACGTGGTGGTTGAACTCAATGGCAGCAACCTGACGGTGACACCCGCACCCGGCCATGGTTACACCAACTGGACGGCGGCGGCGATCAACCTGCCGCCCGGCACCAATACCCTTGCCGCCTACGCCATGGACGCGAAAGGCGCCATTTCCGCCACCAACACTGTGACCTTCTTTTACAAGTTGACGGCAAAGCTGGCCGTGACGATCAACGGCCGCGGCAGTTTGGATCCGAACTACGCCGGCAAGGAATTGAACATTAACGAAAACTACAAGACCAAAGCCATCCCCGCCCCCGGGTTTGGCTTTTTGGATTGGAGAATAACAAGCCAGGACGACCCGTTTGTGAACACGAATGTCAATCTGACCTTTCTGATGGTGTCGAACCTGCAACTGATAGCGAATTTTGTTGATATCCAGCCTCCCACCGTGACCATCACCACCAAGAACAGCACGGGAAGCAACTCGGTCGCCGCCGTCAGCGGAACAGCGAAAGATAATGTCGGAGTGACGAGTGTCTGGTGCCAGGCGGGAAACAACGGCTGGAACCTCGCCTCCACGGGCAATGCCTACGCGAATTGGACGGCCTCCCTGGTTCTCAGCCCGGGCACAAATATCATCTATGCCTATGCAGAGGACGCGGCCGGGAACCGGTCGAAAACGAACTCCGTGACGCTGGACGACAAATCGACCGGGCTTGCGCCGGAATCCATTGCCGGCACGATGATGCGACTTTCAGGCAGCAACGGGAGCGCGGTGCTGGGTTTCAACGAGAGTTCGTTCAGCATTGCGGGCAGCAACGGAGTGAGTTCCGGGGTTGGCTGCTACACTTACATGCTGAGCGACTCGAACACGGCGGTGCTGACGATAACCTTTCTTACGCCGCCCTCGGAGACGACCTATGGCGACGTGTTCACCCTCTCTTTCACCAACGGCACATGGACTGACACCAATGCCAGTTCCGGCGAGTTCACCTTTGACGACGCATCCGCCACGGCGCCTGATTCGCTTTCCGGCCTGACCTTGCAGTCAACGGCCGGCGGAACCAATGTTCATCAATTCACCAATGAATACGGCGACGGGATCTTCACGACAACGGATACCAACGGGAGTTCTTCCGGCACTTACACCTATGAGCAGTATAGTCCGATGGCGGGCTTGTTGGAGGCAATCTACACCAATGGAGCCGACCTCGGCACGACCAACTATGTGCTGTTGGACTTTTCGGCGGATTTGGACACCTACTACGAGGAGACGGACACGTCCAGTGGCGCGACCAACAGCAACGGGACATTCAATGTGAGCGGGGAAACAAGCACGGCGGGATACACGGCGCCGGTGTCATTAGCAGGATGGTCGGCGGCGGTGTCACAGACGAAAACAGACGGGCAGCATAAATCGTTTGTCATCAGTGTTGACGCCAGCACATTCGGCCAGTTCACGACGGACACCAACAATGATTGCGGTGTGGGAACCTACACTTACACCAGAACAGGCGCGAGAACGGCCTGGTTTATGAACACTTTCATTGCGCCGCCGGCAGAAGCCGCCAACGGGGGCGGGAAACCGGTGTCTTTTGATTTCACCGGCGGCAACAGCGCAAATTTCACCAGCGCCGACGGTCATGGAACCATTACCTTCTCGCAGCCGGGCAGTATGGTCCCGGTTTCGTTGGCGGGGCGGAAGTTTACCGGCTATACGAGCAAGGGCAACGGGACCTATTCGTTTGCCGACGAGACATTCAACTTCACCAGCAGCGATAATAATGATGCCGGGACCTACACCTACGCCACCTACGGCCCGCAAGTGGCGCTGGCGACGGTCATGGGCACGAACGAGACCAAGTATCTGGAATTGTGGTTTTCAACCCCGACGGGCGGCAGTTTCCGGCAAGGCAACGGTTCGGGCAGCAGCCAGAACAAAGTGACCGTTGGAACGTTTACCATGCACTGAGGCCGGGCCGTGTTCGTCAAAAGACGGTGTTGTTTCGATGGAGGAGTTCTTCATCGGACAATGCCTCTGTCTGCCAATCTTTCGAGCAACTCGGTTGCTGTTGAATTAACCAGCAACACATCGGCAGGCAGAATGTCGAACAATCCGGCGGGCTGATGGGAGTCGGTGACGACCAACACCAGCGTTGCGGGCTGTTTGCTTCGCCCGGCGCTGTGAAGCAGGCCGGCGGCATCGGCCAAATTCTCCCTGCGGCGCTGAACCCTGATCAGAACCGGATTTTCGCCGGGGTTTACCTTGAGAATGGCGTCGATGCCGCGATTGCGTTGAACGGGAATAACCGGCAGACCGCGGAGACAAGTCAGCGATTCCTCGTCAGACTGAACGTAAGATTCCCGCCCTTTTCGCAATAGTTCGGACGACGTTCTGACGGGTTGCGCCAATCGTTGGCGCGCCAATTCGACCGCTTCGGCGGAAATGTCGGCGCCAATCGAATTGCGGCCAAGCAATTCGGCCGCAACGAGCGTTGTGCCGCTGCCGGAAAACGGGTCGAACACCAGATCTCCCGGCGACGTGACCAACGCAATGATGCGTTCGAGCAGCAAGATGGGCTTTTGGGTGGGATAGCCCGCGCGCTCCCTGGCTTTCGGATTCAGGAGCGGAATATCCCAGACATCGGCGATGGGAACGCCCTTCTTGTGGCCATCATTGACGACATTGCCGCATTCGTCCCGCTCGTAGATGGCCTTGCCGTGCTCATCGCGCTGACGGCGTTGAAGAATTTGGTCCACGTTGGTCGAAGGCGAGTAATTGTCGAAAAGCTGGTTGTATTGGTAATCGCCGGTCTTGCTGTAAAAGAAGATGGTTTGGTGCGATGGCAACGGATTGCGTTGCGAATTCGACCAGCGGCGGTAATACCATATGATTTCAGACCGGAACATGGCCTCCCCGAAAATTTCATCCAGCAGGCAGCGGATGTGGTGCGAGGCGTTCGTGTCGCAATGGAAGAAGATCGAACCGGTTGCTTTCAGGACGCGATGAAATTCAATCAATCGCGCGCGCAGGAATTCAATGTATTCCGCGCGTGATTTCCACTCGTCGCTGAACTGGAAAGTCGTGCCGCGGTCGCGTGTGACAAGCGAATGGATTTTCTGCGTGAAAAACGGCGGGTCAACATAGACCAAGTCCACCGATCCCGCGGCAAGACCGCGCGCCGCTTCCAGACAATCGCCAAGACGGGCTTTACCGGCCATGTTGAGCCGTCCTTTCCGCAGCCAGGTCTTTCAGGATTCCAAGCAGGTCAACGTCCGTGCGCCGTTTCACGTAGGTTCATGCCGCGTCGGCATAGTGATATTCGCCCTTCACGCTTTTATAGAGGCTCTCCAGCGTTTGCTGGATACGGACGGCCTGCCCGCGATTCGGGTAATAGAACATGACACGCACCGGCTTGTAGCCTGCGTCACGAATTACCTGAATCCGAGTGTGTTCCTTGGTAATATGGTCGCCGTCCGTGGTGGCGTCCCGCCACTTGATTTCCAGCGCGTCCGCCCCGACGAGGCAATCGATCTCGAATGTTTTTGGACGCTGGCCGCAGGTGTTTGGCACGCGGGCGGAGCCGGATTCAGGAAACTTGCTTTTGAAGCAAAGCTTCGCCGCCTCTTCGAGGAATGAACCGGCGTATTTGTAGAGAAACCGCCCCTTGTTCTGGTAAACGTCAATGAGCTTTCCCTCGCTTTCGAAAACGCCGAGCACCTGGTAGATGAGGGCGTGCGAGCGGTCATCCTGCTTCATCTCGGCTGCATATCGGTCAGCCAGCGCTCGGATGTCATTTTTTCTGGTCACTTTTTCAGCTTTCCAAAGTTACAATGTCCACCCTTGGTTTTCACCTGTTTTTTGTCTGATAGGTTCGGGAAAATCCGGTTGCCGGGATGCTGATGGTGTAGCTTTTTCCGGTGGCGGCCACGGAGCATTTGATGAAGTTGCCCGCGCATTTTTCGGGCAGGTTCGCGATGAATGCATCGTCGGTGTTGTACTCTGTTCCGCCGCGGAGGTCCTTGTGCATTTGGAACATCGTCTGGATCGACGGCGTGGCGCGCAACGTGGCGAGCGTGATTGGGCTTCCCCCTTTGCGCGAGCCGTTGTTCATGACCGACACCGTCGGGGCCAGGCTTTGCACCAGCAACGGACTGTTGCTCAGGTCAACCCCGTGGTGGTCGGTCTGATACACATCCACCGGCCCGATGGAATTCACCGGGCAAACCAGTTGTTTTTCCATGTTCCAGGTCAAATCGCCGCCATCGAAGAATTTGAACGGCCCGAATTGGAGCAGGGATACCGCGCTGTTTTTGTTGTCCGTGGTGTCCACGGCATGGTCCGTTCCGCTCCGGCAGAGCGGATTGGCCGGGTCCTGCGCCCCGTGGAAAAACCGGCAGCGCGCGCCCATGCAACGAAAGGTCACCGGCACCGTCCCCCCGGTCTGGCGCAGGCTCAGGCTTTGACCGGGTTGGATCACCGCCCGGTGTTCGGCGGCAAAATCCCGGTAAGGCTGGATTTGGGTTGAAAAGGCCCCGCCATCGAAAAGTCCGTCCGGATTGCGCGCCGGGATGCCGTTGTCAAACACGTTTACGATTGGCATCAAGGCGGCCAATCCCGCCGCCCCGCCGTAGTGGTCCCGATGAAAATGGGTCACGATCAGATAGTCGATTTTCTGAACGCCCGCCGCCACCGCCGCCTCGTGAATGCGCGCCGCGCTTGGCCCCTGCGCCCAGCCGGTGTCGATCAAAATGGCCTGCCGGGCCGGCGTCACAATCAACGTCCCGCCGCCGCCCTCCACATCAATCCAATAGATGTCCAGCGTCGGTTCGACCGCCTGCGCCGCCAGACCGGCCAGCAGCAGGCAGAGGGCCGCGCACCATTTGCAAAGCCAGACGCGTCTTGTCATAGGAATTGGATACGGCCGAAACAGCGCGGCAAATGAAAATTCAACTCGTCCACCGGCGCCCAGGACGCCCAATGCGGATGCGAAACATCTTCCGCGCATTTATAGAAATTCCCGCGCCATGTCTGCCCGGTCAGCGATGCGAGCGGCCCGACGTATTTCTCCAGCACCGCCAGCGGCACGAAGAAATTCAACTGCCACGACAGCGGTTCGCGGACTTCCGGGTCCACGGCGGCCGGCAGGGAGGACCGGACTTGAATCCGCCCCCCTTCCTCCGCCGTCAGCGCCGTGAATTTTTTCAGCCCTCCCCCAGCCAAGCGGGCCGGGTCTTCCACGTAGTAGGAGAGATGCGATCCGCCCGCGTTCATCTCCAGGTTGAAATAGCCGCGATCCGGCCTGGGTTGCATGAAGAATTCCACGCAACTGTCCTTGTAAACCTCGCTTTGGAATCCGGTCCGGATGGAACGCACGTATTGGTCGTCCACGCGAAAAATTCCGCGCAGCCCGTCCGCCCCGTGCAGCAACCGCACCCGCACCTGCGGACGATGCGCGCTGCTTTCCGGGCGAAAATGCGTCACCCCGGCCGTCTCCGCCCGCGCCCACAACGGGTCATCCCAACCCGCGGTCAATGGCGGCAGGGGATGAGCCGGGCGGACCTGATAGCCGGGAACAACCTGTTTGCTCAAAAGCCGGTCCACACCGTCCCGCTCACTTTTTTTTCTTCGCTCCATGAGGCAGGGCGCGGAAAATCATCGCATACACCACCCGATAGATCGTCTCCTGCTCGTTGTCGGTCAGGCGGCGGATGTCCGTGATCAGCTTCCGTTCGCGCGCATCGAGGTAATCCTCCCGCACCGTCAGCGTGGTGCCCACGCCCGGCTTGCCTTTCATCTTGAAATGCCTTGGCTCAATCGCTTCCGGGTGTTCGCCGGAGACAATGAGCTTGAGCAATTGCAGGGTGGTGGGGCGGGGGCGGTTGGAATGTTGGGGATTCATCAGGTTGCTGACAGCCGCCGCGCTCATGTGCAACTGCCGGGCCGTCTCGCTTTGGTTCCACCCCATGATGGCCACCAGTCTGGCAAACTCCTCTTTTAGCGGGTCCATTTTATCAATTCCTTTCTTTAGTTACAATTTTAATTTGACGTACTGCTTTGGGATACTTAATCTAAATAAATAATAATGAATACTAAACCGAAAATCAACACAAAACGCGCACTTTCGCCCCCGAGTCCGGCCCGGGACGGCGGGTGTCCGCTCCAACACATCCGCACCCTGGTGGGACTCAGCCGGCACCGGTTCGCCCGCGGCGAAATCCTCGGCCTCATCGACCGCCGCGAAATCGGCTGGGCCTGGGACATCTCGCGCAAAGACGCCCGCCGTCCCGAAATCCGCATCTGGCACGAGTCGGTCCTCGCCTATCTCGCCCGGGAAAACGGCGGCGACGCCCCGCCCCCGGCCCGGTATTCCATCGACCAGATTCTCGCCCTCGTCCTGCCCAAGGCCGATCCCCTGGCTCCCCGCACCGCCGGTGTGGGATACGTCGAGCTGCAGCGCCGCCTGCTTTGCAGCCGCCAGCATCTCAACCACCTGATCGCCGACGGCGAACTTTGCCAGATCCGCCCCTGCCGCCCCAGCCGGACCCCGGCCATTCTTTACCGGAGCGTGGTTGAATTTCTCAGGAGGAGGTGCCTGTCCGTATGAAAGAAAAGAAAATCCAGTCGAACCTGTCCCGAACCGGCATCGAAAGCCTCGCCGCCACCCTGAAGTCCGTCCACACCCGCGGGGAAGTCGGGGCCATGCTTGGCCTCTCCGGCCGCGCCGTCTCCCAAATAGAGGTCAGCGCCCTGCGCAAAATCATTCTCGCCCTGTCCAGGCTTGAATCCGACAAAAACCATAAACCGTAAGAAAGTGTAAACCTAGACAACCGTAACCCATAAACCGAAAACCGTAAACATGAATGAAATTAAACTACGCCAATTAGTAGCCGAAGCCGTCGGCCTCGACCGTGAAATATCCCTGCAACAAGACCGGCTCAAGGACTTGAAAGCCCGCCTGGTCGTCGAAGCCCGTTCCCGTCTTGAAGAAGACGCCGCGCCCGGCGGCCAGGCCATTGTCTTTTCCGGTCTGGACGGCGACATCGCCCGCGTTCTACTGCCCGCCCCGGCCTTGAAATCCAAAATCGACGCCGAAAGCAAGCCTTTGGAAAAGATCAAGGCCGTGGCGGGGGCCAGTTTTGAATCCTTATTTGTGCCGAGCCTGGCCTATGTTCCCATCGAAGGGTTCCGGGTTGAGGCGGCGAATCTTTTAGGCGCCTCCGCCCCGAAGCTGATCAAACTCTGTGAAACCGAAAGCCGGCCCCGGGTCTGTTTTGAAACCAAGCCGTCGCCCGCCCTTTAGGATAGACGAAGAACATAGTCTGCAAGGTATTTCCAGCGGGGTCGTATAGGCAGGTAGGAACAGAAACGAGGAGCGTCTTGCCATTTGGCGGGGATGCCCCTACGTTGACTGCTCACTTATGGAAAAAGTAGTCATAATCGGAACCGGCTGCGCCGGACTCACGGCCGCGATCTACGCGGCACGCTCCAATCTCTCGCCCCTGGTTTTGACAGGCACGATGCCGGGCGGATTATTGACGACCACCAGCACGGTGGAGAATTTCCCGGGGTTTCCCGAAGGGGTTGACGGTTATGAATTGATGGTGCGCATGCAAAAGCAGGCGGAACGGTTCGGGGCGCGGGTGAAGACGTTGCAAGTGGTGGAATCGGCCGATCTGGCGAAACGCCCGTTCGTTTTGACGGTTGATGGCGAGAGAGTGGAAGCGCAGTCCGTCATCATCGCCACGGGGGCAGGGCACCGGCATTTGGGGTTGGAGAGCGAACGGTTGCTGGAGAAAAAAGGCGTGACCTACTGCGCGACCTGCGACGGAGCGTGGCCGGTATTCCGCAATCAGCCGCTGGTGGTGGTGGGCGGGGGGGATTCGGCCTGCGAAGAAGCGCTTTATCTGACACGGTTCGGGTCGAAGATTTTTCTGATACACCGGCGCGACCAGTTGCGCGCCTCCAAAATCATGGCGGAACGGGTGATGAACCACGCCAAAATCACGCCGGTATGGGATTCGGCGGTGACGGAAATCCTTGATCCGAAAAAGGACACGGTGTCGGCGGTGCGACTCAAGAACCTCAAGACCGGAGCGGAGTCCGTGCTGCCCTGCGCGGGGGTTTTTGTGGCCATCGGACATGTGCCCAACACGGGACTTTTCAAGGGGATAATTGACATGGACGAGAACGGATACATCAAGCCGAAACAAGGTTCGGCCACCAATATCCCGGGAGTGTTTGTGGCGGGGGATTGCTCGGACCACCGTTACCGGCAGGCGATCACCGCGGCGGGTTCGGGTTGCGCGGCGGCGATTGACGCGGAGCGTTATCTGGCCGGCTTGGGGACTTGAGCGGGGGACGGGCGCGACCCGCGCCTGAAATTCGCCCGAGAGATTTACACTTTGTTTCTGTGCGGAACCCGGTTTTAATACCAAAATGAAATCGCGTCAGGCAAAAATAGAACGCGTCACTCGCGAGACAAACATCACGTTGTCCCTCAACATTGACGGCTCCGGCCATTCCAAAGTGCATACAGGCCTGGCATTTTTCGATCACATGCTGACCCTGTTTGCCAAGCATGCCACGATGGATCTGGAATTGCGGTGCAAGGGGGACTTGGAAGTGGACGGGCATCACACCGTGGAAGATTGCGGATTGGTTCTGGGCCAGGCCTTTGTGCAAGCGCTGGGGGACAAGAAAGGATTGCGCCGCTACGGCGCGGGGTTTGATCCCCGGAATCCATTGACCGGCGAAGCGTATGTGCCGATGGATGAATGTCTTGCGCGGTGCGTGATTGATTTCAGCGGGCGTCCGTATTTGGTCTGGAGGGGGCTGGACAAAGCGGCTTACAAGAAGCTAACCATGGCGGAACGGACGCAAGACATGTCATCCGCCTTCCGGTTTGGCCTGGCCCGGGAGTTTTTTCAAGCATTTGCCAATGAAGGCCGGTGCAATCTGCACCTGGAATTACTGTATGGCAACGAACCCCACCACATAGCGGAAAGCCTTTTCAAGGCATTCGCCCGCGCGATAGACATTGCCTGCCAAAGAGATCCGAGGATAGCCGGGCAATTGCCCAGCACCAAGGGAAAGTTGTGAGTTTAACTGAATAGCTGTCCATCCAACCCGTCAAACTCTATGTCGTCGCATGAAGACAAATCCGAAGTGACAGACACGGATTTGGTCACTGCGGCTCAAAAAGGCGGCATGGAAGCCTTTGAGCAACTGGTGGCGCGGCATCGGGATAAGATATATGCGCGCGCCTACGGCATGATGCGCCACGAAGATGAGGCGCTTGATCTTTCACAGGAAGCATGGGTAAAAGGATGGCAGCGGCTGGCGCAATTCCACGGCGACTCCAGTTTTGCGACGTGGATGACGCGGATCGTGATTAATTTGTGTCTGGACCAATTGCGGAAGCAAAAGCGGCAGCGGGCGGAATCAATTGAAGCGCTGGAGGAGGAATCGGGCGGAGTGGAACGCTACATGCCCGCAGTCAACCCGAATCCGACGGCGCATTTGGAGCGCACGGAATTGAGGGGGCGGATAGACCGGGCTTTGGGCCAGTTATCAGCAGAACATCGGACCGTGCTGGTCTTGCATGAGTTCGAAGAATTGGAGTATAAGGAAATAGCGAAAAAGATGGGCTGCTCAATCGGCACAGTGATGTCCCGGTTGTTCTACGCCCGGCGGCGCATGGCTTCGCTGCTGGCAGGTTTGAAGCGGGAGAAAACGGAATGAATCAGAACTTGGAATTTAAATTGCAGGCGTGGCTGGACGGAGAACTCTCCGGTTCCGAAGCGCAAGCCATTGAGCGGGAAGTGGCCGCGGATGCGGACGTCGCCCGGCTGGCGGCGGAATTGCGGACGGTGAAGAGCGCCATGGCCGGCAACGAAACGGCCCGCGTCGTTCCCGAAACCCGCGAATTTTACTGGAGTAAAATCCAGCGCCAGATCGAGCGCGAATCGGCCCAGCCGGCTCCGGCAAGGCGGATGGCGGTTTGGCGGCATTGGCTGTCGCCCCTAGCCGGTTTGGCCGGACTGGCCTGCATATTGATACTGGCGATCAAACCGGGGACCCCGGCAACTTTTGACGAAATATCGTCCACAGGCGAAGGCATGGAAGCGGTGACATTCCACGATCAATCCGCCGGCATGACCGTGGTTTGGCTGGCCGATTCAGAACGGGAACAACCGCAGATCCAGTCGCCCGCCCCAAAGACAGAAGAAGGCGGTTCGGGAGTTGAAGTGGAGTGAGTTGTCTGTTAAAACACCCCGCCATGCGGCGACTTTGTTACTTTTTTCTGGCTGGAATAGCATTCAGCGTGACGGCGATGCCGGGTCTGGGGGCAGATCTGAGGATTGAGGCGCGTTTGATTTGGGGCGCCAACGACGAGAAGGAGACCGTCAAATACGAGCCTCTGGACGCGGGATTATCCGACAAGCTGCATCGGACCTTCAAGTGGAAGAACTACTTCGAGATCACAAACAAAAACGCCAGCATTCCGCTCAATCAAACCGGCGAATTAAAGATGAGCGACGCCTGCACCATCCGGGTCAAGAACCTGGGCGGGTCGCGGGTGGAAGTGAGCTGCATCGGGCACGGCAAGCAAGTTCACCAAGGCGCCTACACCCTGACTCCTCCGCAATGGCTGGTTCTGGGCGGCAACGACAGTTCCAACACCGCCTGGTTCATCGGCTTGAAGGCCGGGGACAAGAACGCCCCGGAGCCGGCCAAGCCGGTTCACACGAATTAGGCCGGTGGAAATAAATAAAGGCGGCGCCCCTCCGTTGGGTTGCGGCTTGTCATCAGCAAGGCCGGGGGTATGATCGTTTGGTGAAGAAAAAATTTCTTTGGCCGGTGTTATTGATCGTGGTGTTCGTGCTTAGTCGATGGCCGGGGTTGATGCCGCAGAATTTCAGCGCGACCTACGCGATTGTTTTTTGCGCGGGACTGTATTTAACCGGGTGGCTGGGCTGGGTTATTCCGCTGGCCGTCCTGGCCGCGAGCGATTTGTTAATCACCTTGTTTTTCTATTCCCATGGGTCTTTTTCACCGGGGGAATTTATCATCAATCAAGCGCCCAATTATCTGATTTATGCGGGATTGATCGCCTTGGGCCGCTCGTTTAAGTCGAGCAAGAGCTGGTGGACTTTGACCGGCGGGGGGATACTGGGGGCGCTGTTATTCTACATTGTGACCAACACGGGGGCGTGGATGACTTTGCCCTACGCGAAGAATCTGGCGGGCTGGATTCAGGCGTTGACCCGCGGTTTGCCCGGCTATCCGCCGACGTGGGAATTTTTCCGAAACACCCTTTTAAGCGGCGGAATGTTCACGGGACTCTTCGTTGGGGCGATGAAATTGAGCGCGGAATCCAAAACCTCGAAAGAGAAGAAAAAAGAAGAGGATGAGGACGAAGAAGAGGAGCCAGCCGGAGAAAAATCCGAACCGGAGCACGCCAAGTCGTAAGCCGGAATGATGCGGTTGTGAAGAAGGGCCGTTCGTTTTCAGCGGGCGATCCTGAGTCGGGACAGCCGGCCAGTTGCCAGCCGGCGAGTTGCTACTTGCATTGCCGCGGCGGAATTGTCTATAAGAGAGCCGGTTTCAGCCATGGTGTTGTTTTGTATAAGTTGCAGGCACGAGCGGTCAATGCCGCGGGGGAGTCTTGCCGCCGGACACTTGGTATAACCTGACTATGCCGATAAGAATCAATTTACTGGCCGAAGCCCAAGCCGCCGAGGAATTGCGGCGCAAAGACCCGGTCAAGCGCGGCATCTGGGTCGGCAGTTTTCTGGTTTGCGTGGTGGTGCTGTGGATTGCCAAACTGCAATTGGACGTTTCCTTCGAGGAGCACAATTGCCACAACATCGAGGCGGAATGGAAAGGCAAAATGACCAAATACTCCGCCGTGACCAACGAGCAGGTCAAAATCCAGGACATCAACTCGAAATTGGCCAAGCTGGATTTGTTGTCCACCAACCGTTTTCTCTGGGGACCCGTCCTCAACGCCCTGCAAAAATCGATGGTGGAACAGGT
This sequence comes from uncultured Verrucomicrobiota bacterium, assembly GCA_964558455.1. GTDB lineage: Bacteria > Verrucomicrobiota > Verrucomicrobiia > Limisphaerales > Palsa-1400 > DASRLE01. The sequence continues at coordinate 23,009 of CAZLEE010000013.1, forward strand.
GCAGGTGACCCGCGTGCGCGGAGACCAGACCCTGACGAAGGAGGATGGGAGCATCGTCACCATCGGCACCAAGAAAATTGTCGTGCCGGGAGCGACGATTGAAAAAGTCGCCCTGACGATTGAGGCGAAAGACTTGAAGCCCGGCGACCAGAATTACAGCAAGTACAAGGAGGCCTTGGGCACGTTTGATTTCTTTGCAAAAAACCTGGGCCGGCGCAATGGTTTCGTGATGGACGGCATTTTGGGTCCGCTGACGGCGGACCCGCTGGATCCCAACAAACAATTCGTCACCTTCACCCTGGCATCACATTTTCCGGAGGCGCGGCGCAGTGAATAAGCTTTCCAAAACCCAGCGCGACCAGCTCATGGCCATGGCCATGGCCGTCGTGCTCCTCATGGGGGCGCTCTGGTATTTCGGGGTGACGGCCAAACAGGATGAATTGAAGGTCACCCGGAATAAAACCGTTGAAATGGAGAAAAAACTGCGCGACGCCGAGGATACCATGCGCCGCAGCGATGAAGTCGATTCGACCCTGGCCGCCCGCAGCGGGATTCTGGCCGCCCACGAAGCCTCCCTGCCTCCCGCCCGCGACGCTTACGCCTGGGTAATCAGCACTGTCAATACTTTTATTCAATCCCATCCCGGCATTCACATTGACACCTACGGCCAGCCGGACATCACCGACTCCGGGTTTATCCCGAAATTTCCCTATCAATGGGCGACTTTTCGCGTCAAAGGCACGGGGTATTACCAGGATGCGGGGAAGTTTTTCGCGGACTTTGAAAATGCGTTTCCCTATTTTTCCATAAAGAATCCAAACCTCTCGGCCAATACCGGTTCCGGCCTGGAAGCGGAGAAACTCAGCGTCACCTTTGATCTGGTAGTGCCGGTCACAGACACAAAATGAGCTTTTCCGCCACATATCGCCGCAGGGTTCAGGTATTGATTCTGGGCGGATGGGTTGCCGGTCTGGCGGCAATCACCGGCTGCGGCCCCCAGCCCGCGACGCCGCCGAACAAAGCCAAAGCCCAAGCCCAACCCGCCGCGACCAACGCCGTGGTTGCGGCCGAAACCAATGTCGCCGCGGAATACGTTTCCGTCTTTGAGGATCTGCCTTCGCCAAAAGGCAGGGACCCGTTTTATCCTTACTCGCACCGCCGCGATCCCGCCGCGCCCGTAGTGGCCGGCAGTCCGGGCGGGCCGGAGCGGGTGGTTGACCCGGTGCTGGTGTTGAAGGCTATCATTCACACCCGCACACACAGCCAGGCCGTGATCAACAATGAAATTTTGGAAGTGGGGGAGACCGGGCCGGTGCGCGTTCCCAACGGCAAGATCAAGGTAACGTGTCTTGAGATTGGCGCCGATTATGTGCTCATCCGGGTGGCAGGCGAAGCCGGCTCCAAAAAACTCATGATGGAGAAAAAAAATAATTAAGGCGAACAAAACACCTCCCCCATAAAATGATCGAGCCTGTATCAGCCATATGAAAACCCGGAATACTCTTGCGCTTCTGGCCCTCATCCTCGCGCCATGCCTTGTCACCGTCGCCCAGGAGGCGACGACGACCGCGCCGACTCCATCCGCTCCGGCGCCCGCTGTCACGGCACCCACTGCCAGCGCGGCCGGCTCCGTGCTGATCAAACCCAATGACGCCCCTGTCATTGCCCACGGAACGGGATCGGAACCGGTTGCGCCGACGACGGTCTTGACCAACATACCAGGCACGGATGAGGTGATTGATCTGGAGTTCGACGCGCTTCCCTTGCCGGAGGCGGTCAGCGCGCTGGCCCTGCAATCGGGAATCAACATCATTTTTGATCCCAAACTTCTGGAAGCTGCCGGCCCGGACGGTCACCCCATTCCTCTCCCCACCATCACGCAAAAATGGAAAAGGGTCACAGCCAAGCAGGCCCTGACCTCCTTGCTGGAGAACTGGGGCTGGCAATTGGTTTTGGATGGGCGCAACCCCATCGGACGCATCACGGCCAAGGATCCCAAGGCTTTGGAACCCCTCGTCACCACCGTCATCGATTTGCAATACGCCAACCCGACCAACATCCTCAACGAGGTCAAGGAAACGTTGTCCCAGCGCAGCACCGTGATAAGCGATTGGCGCACCCATGAATTAATCATCCGCACCACCGAGGCGGAATTGCAGGGGGTCAAGGACTTGATCGCAAAATTGGACACGTCCACCCGTCAGGTGTTGATTGAAACGAAAATCATTGAAACCACCAAGGACGTCTCCTCCGCCAAAGGCGTTGATTGGACCGGCACCCTGTCCGCCCAGCACGTCAGTTTCGGCAATGGTCTGACCAGCGGCGCCCTGACGAACATCACCAGCGTCGCCACCCAACCCATCACCACCGGCACCACCGTGCTCCCTGGCGGCGCGACGGTTCCCACCACCAGCGGCGGCGGATTGGCCTCGACCGTGAATAACACCGGCCAGTATGTCACCACCATTCCCGGAACACCTTCTTCCGGCGGCGGTCTTTCCATGAACACAGCGCACGGCTTCAGCCCCTCCACCGCTTTTCTCAACGCCGATGGTGTTTCAGCCGTCATTGCTTTTCTGAACACAGACGCCGACACGAAATCGATCTCATTTCCGCGCACAGTGGCGCTGGACGGAGCCTTGACGGAACTGAGGGTCGTGCAGAACATCCCCATTTTTGAACAGCAGCAGAGCGCTCCGGCCGCCGGCGCTTCCCAAGGACTGGCCACCGTCCTGCCCAATTACGACAAGGAAGTCCGCGGCACCATTCTCAACGAAGTGGGCGTGAAACTCACCGTCGTCCCCCGCATTGCCGGCCCGACCAATGTTCTTCTGGATTTGAGTCCCGAAATATCCTCCCAAGACGCGCAAGTCGCCAGCGACACCCTCAACGGCCAGGTCAGCACGTCGCCCATTTTTGACCGTCGCACCATTACCACCCATGCCGCCGTGCCCAGCGGCTACACATTGGTTCTCGGCGGTTTGGAAAGCGACAACGACACCAAGAACTTCACCAAGGTGCCTTATCTAGGCGACATTCCCGGCTTGGGCTACCTATTCCGCAGCAACGCCAAAAAGCGCACCCGGGACACAATCCTGATTTTCGTCACCCCCACCATTATACGTGACAGTGATTTTCAACCGGGCGAATCCACCTTCCTGAAACGGAAAGGCTTTTCCCCGTCCAACGCCGAAGAGAAGACCTCGGACAGCGCCAAGCCGTATGATTGGACCAAGCCGACCCCCGGCGTGGTTCCCACTTATCAACCTTAACCTGATTTTATGAGACCAAATCAAATGACCCGAGTCTCCGGTGGCAGGTTCACCGCCGTTTGGGGCGCTGCCGCCGCTTTCGCCTGGGCCGCCTTAGCCGTGGGCGCATGGGCGCAAGTATCCGTTGAAACGATTGGCGGCGGGGTGCGGACGGAGTGCGGAGCTTCCGCCGGTTTCAAGGCAGGGAACACCTGGACAAACGCCCAATTTGATCTTCCCTACGCAACGGCCCTGGATTCGCAAAGCAACCTCTGGGTGGCGGACAAGACCAATGCCGATGTTGAAGAAATCACGCAGGCGGGCAATCGCGCCGCAAGCGTCACCTACGAATTCTTTTCAGGCACCAACAAACATCCGTTCCCGGGCCTGATCAGTGTGGCGGTTGATTCCTCGAACACCCTTTACGTTTTGACCACGAACACGCTATACCGGTATCCCAACGCGCCCGGCTCGTTCCCGGTTCTGGACGCGCTGCCTGTCATCGCGCTGCACTCTTTTTCCCCCATGTCAGCCACGGCTCTGGCGGTGGCGAACGACGACGCCACCAACATTTACATTTCGTTCGCCAACAGTTCCGAAGGGACGATCATAAAGATTCCCCAGCCTTACACGGGCGCGCATAGCGTGGTGGTGAGCAATTACGCGTTTATCCCGTCCGGCCTGGCCATCCGGTCCGACGGGCAACTGGCCGTGAGCGACACCCTCAAAAGCGGTGTTTATGTGGCCGCCACCAACACCCTTTCCACCCCGGTACTGGTGACGGGCGGCCTGGGCGCGGGCTACTTCAACGGTCCCGCCGGGGCGGCCAAATTCAACCAGCCCCACGGCATCGTGGCGGCGTCGGACGGGAGCATGATCGTGTGCGACACGAAGAACAACGCGGTGCGTGTGATTGACAGCAACACGAACACCACGACCCTTTACGGCACCCTCACCAATGTCTGGACGGAAACCTGTTGCAGTTGCTCGCCGGCCCTTTACGCGGGGTGGGTGGATGGGACGTCCGGCAACTTTCCCACCAACGCCTCCAGCCGTCTGCCGGTGAGCGTGACCATCGCGCCGGACAGCACCCTGTTTGTGACCGAGCAATACTACAACCTCATCCGCGCCGTGACCGGCAGCGGCTTCACGCCGGTCAGTTCATCCAGTTCCTCTTTCACCAATCTGCCTGCCGTGACCACGCTGGCCGCCACGAATATCACGGCGACGGGAGGAACGCTGGAAGCCACGGTCAACCCGGACGGCTCCGACACCACGGTTTATTTTGAATGGGGCACCACCACCAATTACGGAAGCAACACGACCTCCATCATCCTGTCCACCAATCTGGAAAGCAGCAACTCGGTTTCCATGGCGTTGACCGGTTTGCAAGTGGGCACGGTTGTTTACTACCAGGCCGTGGCGATCAATAACGGCGGCACCAGCGATGGCGGCATCCGCTCTTTCATCACGACCGCCGCCGCCGCCTCGAACCAGTTGGGCTTTTTGACCAGCCCCTCCGCCGGCATCGGCTCGACCGTTTATCTTCCGCTGGCGCTGAATCTGGCTGACGGCATCTCCATCAGCACGCTGCAATTCCGCGTGGAAGTGGACCCGATCAGCAACGCGCCCGCCATCTCGTCCCTGAGCCTCCTGCCGGTAACGACGAATGATTTTGTGCAATTGGCCGGTCCCACCGCGAGCAACGCGCCGGTCACCCTCACCGTCACCCCTTGCGCCAGCGCGGGATCGGCCAATGGCGCGGGTCTGCTCGTTTTCGCCGCTCCCGGCTCCGGCGTGAGCATCCAGAATTTCGGCGTGGTGGGTTTGTTGCAATTCCAGATTCCCTACAACGCCAGCACCAACCAGACTTACGGCCTGAACGTGCTTTATCCCTCCGGCTCAACCACCAATGTCATAACGGCCCTGAACCAGATACTGACCGTGGCCGATTTGCCCTACCTAGCGGGGGATTGCTATCCGCCCAACGGCTACAACGCGGAGGAGTTCGGCGATGGCGCGCTGGACAACAATGATGTTGACAGCATTATTTACGCTTCCATGGGCATCCATGTGCCGCCTCTTTACAGCGATGCCTTCAACGCCATGGACGTCTCCCCGCAAACGGCCGGCATCAATGGCGACAACGGCGACGGCCAGTTGCGTTATCAGGATTGGAATGAAGTCTTGTTGCGCTCCGTTGCTTTGGACCCCACCAATTGGGTCCGATCCTGGACCAACGGCGGCTATCTGGTGGGAACTCCCTATGTCAACGGCCTTGGTCTTCCGGGCAATCCTGTTTTCACCCCCAAGGCGGTCCAAAGCGCCCCGCCCGGTCTGGTTTGGTTCTGCCCCGCTTCAATCGGTGCGGGGACGATGACGGATGCGCTTCCCGGCAGCACTTGTTCCGTGCCCGTTTATGCCAATGTCCGGACGAATTACAGCCTGTCCGGCCTGCAATTCCGGGCGGTTGTTTCTCCCAATGGCGACGCCCCCCCGGTTGGCGCGGTCACGTTCACCCAGGCCGCCAGCATGCCCGCCCCGATTCTTCTTTCCGGTTTGTCCGCCAATGATGTGCCGGCCGCCTGGGAATTGGGTTCCTTTGCCAGTCCGCTGGTGAAGAGCAATTATCTTGGCGTCATCAGTTTTCAGGTGCCTTCCAACGCCCTGGCCGGCCAGTCTTACGCCGTGCATTTTCTGGGGGTGGACGCCTCAAGCGCGGATAACAGCACGGCTTATGCGATGGAGAGTTTTCCCGGTTTTGTCTGGGTGGGTTCAAAGGCGTTGCAAACGCCTTCCATTACTTCGGACGAATGGAAAATCCGTTTCTTCGGCAGTCTGACCAACAGTCTGGCGGGCGATAACGTGGATGCCGACGGCGACGGGATGCGCAATTGGCAGGAATATCTGGCGGGCACGGATCCCACCAACCCGGATTCGGTCCTGCGCTTTGGCGGCGGCGGTTGCTTTACCAACGGCACGAACGGCCTGGTCATTGGCTGGCTGACCGCGCCCGGCAAGACTTACATACTGGAATCCATGCCGGCATTTGGCGGGCATGATTGGATGCCAGTCAACACAAACTTGGGCAATGGCTACATGTACCAGTTTATTCAAAACAACATCAGCGGCAATGCGGCGTTCTACCGCATCCGCCTCCAGCCATGAATACAATAACTAAAAGCTTGATTCACTCCTCCTCCGGCCGGCTGTGGGTCGCGGGCTTGCTGGCGGCGACACTGCTGGCTGGCCGGGTTCAGGCCCAGTACGTCACCACGGCCGTGTCCAATCATCTCAGCGAGCCTTACGGATTGGCGGTGAGCGACGGCAATGTTTACATCTCGGACATTGTCAGCAACCGGATAGCCGTGTTCACGCCCCCGTCACAAACGGTTTCCACTCTTGCGGGAGGAATCCGGGGCACCAACAACGGTGCCGGCACAGCCGCCCGTTTCAATCAGCCTCTCGGACTTGTTGCCGCCCGCGGCGGTTTGGTGGTGGTCGATTCCGGCAATCAGGAATTGCGCTACATCACGCTCGCCGGGGTGGTCTCGAATCTGGCCGGCACGCCCGGCGTGGCCGGCTACGTTGACGGTCCGGCGGCAAGCGCGCAATTTCTCAATCCAGCCGGCGTCGCCGCGGCCAACGACGGCGTCACGCTTTATATCGCCGATCTGGGCAACAACGCCATACGCATGCTTTCGGCCGGCAACGTGGTTTCCACCATCGCCACCAATTACCAATATAATTCCTCCACTTATTACTTTCATTCCCCCGCCGCTGTCGCGGTGGACAACAATAGCAACATCTGGGTGGCGGATTCCTACAACAACGTGATTTGCATGATTAGCAACGGAGTCGCCACCGGCATCGCAGGCACTTACCACACCGTGGGCACGAATGACACGTCCGCCTTTGGCGGCGCGCTGTTCGATTCGCCGTCCGGCTTGTTTTGGGATGCCCGGAATAATTATCTGGTCATCGCCGACATGCGCAACAACACCATCCGCAGCCTCTATGCCACCAATGGCGGTTACGCCGTCCAAACCCTTGCCGGTCTTCCCGGCGTGTATGGCTATGTTGACGGGGCGTTGAGCGTGGCAGAGTTCAACCAGCCTTACGGCATTTGTCTTGATGCGATTGATTCCGGCTACTACATCGCGGATGAGGGCAACAACGCAGTGCGGGTTCTGCAACCCACCGTGCCGCCGCCCCCGCCCGTGCCCGTGCCGGATCCTGTTATCGGCTTCATCACCTACCCCCTGGTCAGCGGCGTGCCGGGCGCGCAGTTTAATCCGCTGACCTCCCAGATTTCCGTGTTCAACAACACGGTGAATCTTGCCATTGAACAATTGGACGGCACGGTGGAAACGTTCATGAGTTATGGGGTCACAGGGACAACCCTTCCGACCCCAACCACGTCCGTCAGCGCTTACACTGCGGTCGATAACGGGCAAACTTACGTTCAGCCGTTGTCTTTCAATTACCAGCCTGACCTGACCGTGGAAGCGGTCAGCGAAGCGCCGGGCCGCCCCTCCAGTTCCACCGTCAGCGCCCAACTCCAATTCGTCACCGCCAACCCCGCCATTATCGGCCAGAATTCCGAGTCGGTTGTCCTCACGGACACCACCGTCGCCGCGCAAATATATTACACGCTGGACGGAACTTCCCCGGTCGCTGGAGCCACCAACACGTTCGGCCCGGTCTTTTCCGGGACGGCCGTCTCCTTTGCCATCACCACGAACACCACGCTGTCCGCGCAGGCGTTCCTGAGCGACTTCGCCCCCAGCGCGGTCGAAACGGCGGTGTTTTCCCCGACCAATTTTGCCGCCGACGAAATCAGTTTCGGCTTTGAAAGCGGCGAGGCGTCGAGCCAGTTCATCACCGCACCCGGCCAGACTTTCATTGCCCCGGTGACGCTGACCCTCATTCCGACGGCCGAATCGATGTATTCACTGCAATTCAATCTGGCCATCACCAATATCGGGGCCGCCCCGCCCGTCCCTGTCACTGGTGCGAACGCCTTCGCCTTTTCTTCCATGCTGGAAAAGCCGATACCCGGCTCCAACCCGGTGGCTTACGAGCCTATTCCGCCCGAGATGTTTGCCGGCGGCGGGTTCACCAATTTGCTTTTCACCAACGATAGCGAGAACCTGATCGGGGTCGGCTGGCTGGAGCGATACGGCGCGACCAATTTGTATGACACGCTCACGCAGACCCTGATCACCTATTCCCAGGCGCACGACACCCTGTTCCTGAACACCGGAAACAAAGTCATCGCGGGCGCGTTTTCCTTCCATGTGCCGACCAACGCCCTGCTGGGTCAGACTTATGAAATACAGATCGGCAGCCCATCCGCCACTTCCGACGGGGTTTCCACTCCGGTCATGATCCTGGCGGTCACCAACGGTTCCATGACCAACGGACTGATTAATTCAATCAAGACGGTCACGGTCGGCGCCGCGCAATATCTGGTGGGCGATGTCGCGCCGTTCTATTGGTTTAATGCCGGCGATTTTGGCAACAGCTATTTGGAGAACAACGATGTTCTGGAAACATTCCAGACTGCGGTTTACCATCTGAACGGCCCCGACGCCGCCACCCAGAGCAGCGACTATTTTGACGCGATGGATTCCTCGAACGGGAGCGACAACAATTACTACCTCGGAAATGACACAGCTATCAACAATATTAAATTCGGCGACGGCAAACTCCAGGTGGATGACGTTTATGTGACCTATCGCCGTTCCCTGGACCCCAGTCTGACCTGGTACAACCGCTACAACTCAGCCAACGGCAAGCAGGCGGTGGCAACCTCCAATTTGCTCAATGTTCCATTTTCCAACGTCGCCACGCCGATGGCCTCGGGCACCGTTGTCGTTCCCGCCTCCGGTCCCCGCTATATCACCGTCGCGGCGGATCAAGTGCAATATACGGGCAACCTGTCCGTGCAGGTTCCCATCCGCGTGCTTTCGGCTGACACTCTGCCCATCACCGTCATGATGCTCCGGGTCGAGGTCGATGCCTTGGATGGCTCCCCGGCCATCACCAACGGGATTACATTCACGAGCGCGACCAACCTCGGCGACGCCACCATGACTGCGTCCCAAGGCGCCAACGATTACGCCGCCGCCTGGTTGAATTCCGAGGGGCCGGGCGTCAGCAGCAACGGCATTCTGGGCACGCTCTCCATCACGCTGCCGCCCAATGTCACCACCAACTCCTCCTACCGCATCCATTTCGATCATTTCTCCGCCTCGCCCAACGGCATCGCGGACTTTCACGCCACGGTGCGGGATGGTTTGATCACGGTGGGCGACCGCAGCGGTTCAAGCTGGAATGACGGGATTCCCGATTCATGGCGGCTGACGTATTTTGGCACGGTTTCCAATGCGCTCTCCGCCGCCAACGCCGATCCCGACGGCGACGGCGCCTCCAACTGGGCCGAATATATCGCCGGCACAGACCCGAATAACACCGCCTCCGTCTTCCAGTTTTCGCCCGGCCCGTCCGCGTCCGCGCCCGGCTTCGCCCTGCAATGGCAATCGGTCGTCAACAAACATTACAGCGTGCAAAGCTGTTCCGATTTCTCGTCGGGAATCTGGAAAACGGTCGCCACCAATATTGCCGGCACCGGCCAGATCATGCAGTGGACCGACACCAACGCATCGGGCGGCAGCCAGTATTACCGCGCCACAGTGCAATAGCGGGCGCGGTCAAACTGCGCCGTTCATCCGGCCGTTCTCGCGGGTCACTTCGGCAAGGTGCTCCTTGTCACGCAATCCCATGTAAACCAGCCCCCCGATCATGCTCCAGAACAACCCCTCCGCCGAAGCCAGGAGGGAAAGTGACAGCGCCGGGGTCTGCTGAACCGCAATCACCTCCAGCATATGCACATACAGATTTTCCCGCAGCCCCAGCCCGTTTGGGGTGATCGGAATGGCGGAAATGCAAAAGATGATCGGCACAATCACCATCAATGGGATCAAAGACATATTCAACCCCAGGCCGGTGCCCAAGACCGAAATTTGCAGCACCCACACAATGTTCAGGAAGAGCGAGAGCAGGACTGATTTGGCCAGGAACGCCCTTTTTTTGCCGAATTGCCGGCAGGAATCGAGCGACCGCTCCAGCAATTCCCCCTTGGGCAGCCGCCGCAGATAGCTTCGCGCGCGTGGAAATCGTTTTGACACACCTCCCCAGAAGGCCAGGCTCAAAACGACGCTCAACGCCACCAACATGCCGAAAATCACCAGCGCCGGCAGCGCCAGCTCGCTATGGGTGAGCATCCGCCAGTTGGGCGCAATCATCGCGCACGCGAAAAACAGCATGGCCCACAAACCCACCAGCCGGTCCACAAACACCGTCGTGACCGCCTCTGTTTTCTGATGATGCGTTTCCCGCGCCGCGTAGTAGGCCTTGATGAAATCGCCACCGGTTGAACCGAGCAGGAATGAATTGAAAAACTGCGCCACCAGCGTGATTTTTGCCGCCCGGCCCATGGTCAAATTGATTCCCTGCGTTTTCAACACCAACTGCCACCGCACCACGCCCAGCCAGACAGTTGCGCCCACCAGCAGCATCGAAACCACCAAGGCCCAGGGTTGCACCCGGGTCAGCATCTGCCACAGGTCGCCCGGCCCCTTGCTCCAGGCCAGTTGCCATTGTTGACCGCGGGCCATCTGTTCCCAATGCAATCCCTCCCGCTGCGCCCACGCCCGCCCCTCATTCAGAAAAATAGTGTGGAATATCCACAAGAGCAGCAGCACGCACACTCCGATCCGCCACCCCGCGCTCCAGCACTTCCTGAGTGTTATCATGCCTCACCCCATACGGCGCGGATGTGCGCCACCCCGCGCTCGACATCGCTCAACGACAGGTTCGGACTCAATTCAAACACCTTGATATGTTCCGGCTTCACCATGGGCTTGAGCAATGCGAAATCAATGGTTCCGGTGCCCGGGGCCTGATGATCCCTTCCCGGATAAGCCACATCATGCACATGAAATCCCAACAAGCGCGGCGACATCGTTTCCAAGAACGAGCGATGGTTGATCAGCCCCAGGTTTTCCTTGATTTGGGCATGGCCGCAATCGTGCCAGTAGCCGATCTCCGGCCGGTCAAACTCCCTCATCAACATGTCAAAATCGGGTTCGAGCGGAATTTCTTCCAGCGCCTGCCGGTTTTCAACGCCCAGCCTGATTCCGAGTTCCTGCGCCTGGCCGGCCAGCCGGTCCAGCATTTCGGCGGCGTATTGGACGAAACGTTCCTTTTTCTTTTCCCGTTTCTCCAACGCCTCGTTGCATAATTTGGCGTATTTTGGCGTCTCTTTTTTGCCCTCTTCTGCCAAGTCCAAAAGTTTTTGGGTGTAGTCCTTCATGTCAATGCTGCCCATGTGCAGCACCACCACAGACGCTTTCAGGCGGGCCGCCGTTTCCAGGGTTTTGATCGAGTGACGGTAGGCGCAGGCCCGCTCCCGCTCGTCCAAAGAGGAAAACAGGTATAAGTTCGGAGCGGCATGACTGACCCCCATGGGCAGCGGACAGAAATTGTGCAAAGACGAGATTTTGATCTCGCCCGCCTGCACCGCTTCCACGATGCCCGGCAGAAGGCTCATGCGGATACCGTGACTCAACTCCGCCCACTCGAAACCGAGCGACCGGATTTCCTGCAACATGGCCCGCCCGTCGGTGTGGCGATGGGAATTCCAACAGGTGGAAAGAGAATACATAGCCTCAAAAAAAAAGGCCGGGCGCAGTCAGTCTTTGACCACGCTCGGCGGTGAGAGTTCGGAGTAGGCGTTACATGTCAGCATAACGGGCGCTCAACATTGCGGAAAAACGCGCCGCTTTCATCTTGCGACGTTTGCGTTCGCTCGGCTTTTCAAAATGCCGGTGGTTGCGCACTTCCTTCAACGTCCCTTCGCGATCGATCTTCTTTTTCAATCGCCGCAGGGCTTTATCAACTGGCTCGCCTTTTTTTAATCTAATTTCGGTCAAAAATATTCACTCCCTCTCCGAATTCCGGTGAATCTTAATGAAGCACCTTTTGAAGCCACACGATGCCACCCCGGCCCCGGTCTGTCAACCGCCAACCGCGCCTTTTTTATTGTGTTTTTTTTTGACGGTTGCGGGGCGGGTTGACATGGGGGGGCGGCACTGCTACAATCCGGCACAACGTTAGGTTTATGAGTTTACTTCTGAACCAACATGTCCTAGTGCTGAACCGTCTCTGGCAGGCGGTCAACGTCTGCACGGCGCGCCGTGCCCTGACTCTTTTATTTGAGGGCCACGCCAATGTCGTGTTGAGCGACCAAGACGGAGTTTTCCAGACTTTTAGCTTCAATCAGTGGCGTGATTTTTCCAGCCAGGAACCGGACTCGGAAACGATTTGCACCGTCTCATTCAAAATCCGCGTGCCGCAAGTCATTCTGCTGGTGATGTTTGACCGGTTGCCAAAAAAGGAAGTCAAGTTCACCCGGCACAATATTTTCGAGCGCGACCGCAATACGTGTCAGTATTGCGGGAAGGTTTTCGAGCGCAAGGATCTGAATCTCGACCATGTGGTGCCGCGCGATCGCGGCGGTCCGACGACTTGGGAGAACATTGTGTGTTCGTGCGTGCGTTGCAACACGCAGAAGGCCAATTGTTCGCCGGAGGAGGCAGGGATGCACCTGGTGCGCAAACCCAGGCGCCCGAAGTGGCGTCCGTTTGTCCAGGTCAATATCGGGGTGCATCACGACAGTTGGAACCATTTCCTTGATCTGGCGTATTGGAATGTGGAACTGGGCGAAGATGTTGGTTAAGACGCGACCGTAGCGTCCTGGCACCCGATCTGGCGGCAACCGCCGCCATGGCAATCCCCCCCCTTGAAAAAAGAGCGGCAACGAGTGCGATCAGACACCGCGCCGCCGAGAAACCCCTGTGGCGTGCGGCGGCGTTCTGGCGCAGCAGGTTACTTGTTCGTGCCGGGAGCGGGAGTCGCAGGCTTCACGGCCGGAGCAGCGGGTTGAGCCGGCGGCAAGTTCGAGATCAAAGGCAGTTGCTGGACGGAACTGGTCGAAGCGGCGTTGGTGGCGGCCGGCACGGCGGATTTGCCCAAAGCTTCGGTGAGCGATTCGACGCCGGTGTGTTTTTTCTGCTGAGAGACGAGGACGGCCATCAGGATGGCAATTCCGAAAAAGGCGCCGGCGGCCCATTTGGTGATTTTGGTCAGGACATTGCCCGACCCGGCGCCAAAGAGGGCATCGGTGGCGCCACCGCCGAAGGCCATGCCTGCCCCGGCATCCTTCTTGGGCAATTGCAGCAGGACCAAGAAGACCAGGATAATACAATCCAGAAACATCAGGATGGTCAGAAAGATAAAAAATAAACTCATAGTTCCCTGTTATATGGAGTTTTTGACAATATCTGAAAAGCTGCGGGTGTCCAAGGCTGCTCCACCCACCAGCGCGCCATCCACATCCGGCTGGCTCATCAGCTCCCGGGCGTTGGCGGCTTTCACGCTGCCACCATACTGGATGCGAACGCGGCGCGCAACATTTTCGTTGAACATGGCGGCCAGGACTTTGCGAATATGGGCATGGGTGGCCTGGGCCTGGGCGGTGGTGGCGGTCTTGCCGGTGCCGATGGCCCAAACGGGTTCGTAGGCCACAACAGTCTCTTCCATCTGCTCGTTGCTCAATCCGGCCAGGCTGCCGCGAATCTGTTTCTCGAGGACAGCTTCGGTCTGGCCGCCTTCGCGCTCGCTCAGGGTCTCGCCGACGCAGACAATGGGTTTCAAGGACGCGCCGTGCGCGGCCAGGGCTTTCTTGGCAATGAGCGCGTCGCTTTCCTTCTGGTACTGGCGGCGCTCGGAATGGCCGAGAATGACGTAGCGAACGGAAAATTCCTTGAGCATGACGGAGGCGATTTCACCGGTGAAGGCGCCCACGTTGTTTTCGCTCATATTTTGCGCGCCGAGACGGATGGTGGTTTCCAAAATGGCTTTGGAAACCTCGCTCAAGGCGGTGAAGGGGGGGCAAATGACGATGTCCACTTCCTTGCAGGCGCCCAGTTCGATTTTCAAACCACGGGCCAGGGCCAGGGCTTCGGCCACTGTCTTGTTCATCTTCCAGTTGCCCGCGATAATTAATTTCCGTTCTTTGTTCATAGCTGATTCTTTTTTGTAAATGATCTTATTTGTCTGACAACGCCGCGAGGCCGGGCAGTGTCTTGCCCTCGAGAAATTCGAGGCTCGCCCCGCCGCCGGTGCTCATGAAAGTGACTTTGGATCCCAGCCCGGCCTGGTTGAGCGCTTTGACGCTGTCCCCGCCGCCAATGATGCTCTTGGCGCCCTTGGCCGTTGCATCGACCACGGCGCGGGCCACGGCATTGGTGCCGGCCGCGAAACGCGGGTCTTCAAACATGCCCATCGGCCCGTTCCACATGACTGTCCTGGCCTTGAGAATGATTTCGCCGAAAAGACGGCTGGTTTCGGGTCCGATGTCCAATCCTTCCGCATCGGCCGGAATATCGTTTTCGGCGCTGTTGCGCGGATTTTGGAGATCAAAGACCGGCTTGCCTTTTTTATTCAGCTTGCCCGTGTCAACCGGGGTGGCGATGATGTTGTCAACGGGCAGCAAAAATTGGACGCCCCGCGCCTTGGCTTTGGTCAAAGCGGCCTTGGCCAAATCGACTTTGTCCGGTTCGGACAGGGATTTTCCGACCTTGTAACCGTTGGCCAGCTTGAAAGTGTAGGCCATGGCGCCGCCAATGAGGATCGTGTCGGCTTTTTCCAAAAGACGGTCGATCACCATGATTTTGTCGGAGACTTTGGCTCCGCCGAGGATGACGACGAAGGGGCGCGCCGGCTTGTCCAGTTCCTGGCCGAGATATTTCAATTCGCGTTCCATCAGCAGACCGGCGGCGCATTTTCCGCCGCGTTTGGCGATCAGGCGGGCGGCCCCTTCAGTCGAGGCATGGGCGCGATGGGCGGCGCCGAAAGCGTCATTGACGTAGGCATCCGCCACCGCCGCGAGCTTTTCGGCAAAAGCCGGATCATTGGCTTCTTCTTCGCTGTAATAACGGACATTTTCCAACAATAAAATATCGCCGCCTTTGAGCGCGGCCACTGCGGCGGCCACTTTTTCGCCGATGCAATCGTCCACGAACGCCACGGGGCGTCCGATGAGTTTTGACAATTCATCCGCGACAGGACGAAGGGACATGGAAGGCTCGCGCTTGCCCTTTGGGCGGCCCAGGTGGGCGGCGAGAATGATTTTGGCCCCCTTCTTGATCAGGAGACGCAGGGTGGGCAAAGTTTCCTTGATGCGGGTGGCATCGTTGATGACCATCCGCCCGTCTTTTTCCTCCATGGGAACGTTGTAATCGACACGCACCAGCACGCGCTGGCCCTCCACCTTCAAATCATTTACAGTCAACTTATCCATATGAACTGGCGATGCTACTTCAAACCGGCCCGCCAGATCAACCACCAAAGCGCGCCCCCCGACAACCGGCCGCATTCTTGCTAAATAAGCAAAAGCGATTATACTAAGTGTAAGTATTAATTGGCACACCCCGAACCGGGCCGGTCTGGCGTCCGGGAACTGAAACATTTAAAGCCGCAGATGAACCGTACTGAGATCAAGAAGGAGAAGGCAGACACCCCCCCCGGAACGGGCGTTCCACTTTCTCAAGGATCGGGAACCTTTTCCCGTTCATACGAGGAACTCTACCGCCGCGCCATCAGCGGAGTGGGCGCCGTGCCTTACGGCTACGATTTCAAAACAAACTCCTACGCGTTCATGGGCGCGGGCATCGAAGACTTGATCGGCTACAAACCCGAGGAAATCACTCCCGGTCTTTGGTCCAGGATTATCCGCGAATCCGTCATGCTCGGCGGGGCCGCCGGCCTGTCCAAGAACGAAGCCGCGCGACGCGTCAAAGCCGGTGAAATCCTGCAATGGCGCTGCGACATGCGCGTCCTGACCAAGCTGGGCAATTTGCGCTGGATTTCAGACGCCTCGGTGCAAAGTCTGGATGACCGGGGCATCCCCATCGGTTCCATTGGAATTCTTCAGGATATAACCGAACACAAACAGGCCGAAACCTCCGCCCTGGCCTTCTCCAAACTCGGCCAGGATTTGTTCTCCACCACGACTCTTCGGGACGCCTCCAAAATCATCGCCAAGGTCGCCGGCGAATTAATAAGGTGGGACGGTTTTTTTCTCCATCTCTATGATTCGGACCTGGATGAAGCCCTCCCCGTCCTGGCCATTGACCTGGTTGATGGCGAGCGCGTGGAGTTTACAGTCAATCAAAGGGAAATGCCCACCCCTGTCCTCCGCCGGGTGCTGGCAAAAGGCGCGGAACTGATCCTCAAGGAAACTCTGGTCGCAGAACCGGGATCCGATCCTTATGGCGACAAGAACCGCCCCTCCGCCTCCATCCTCCGTGTCCCATTGCGGGTGAAGGCCAAGCCCATTGGCGTATTGGCCCTGCACAGCTACACTTTTCAAGCTTACAGCTCCAGCGATCTTAACATCCTCCAAACCCTGGCTGATTATTGCAGCGGCGCTTTCGA
>CAZLEE010000014.1:0-39775 GCA_964558455.1 uncultured Verrucomicrobiota bacterium
CGCACCCAGCGACACCACGAGGTAAACCGGGCGCGCGCCTGACTGGCCGTCCCAGAGGCATACGCCCGCTGCAATTCCAACCGCATGGCATACGCCAGGCCGGTCACCAGCGGCTTGTCTTGCAGTTGCGCCCAGCGCTCTTGCTCCGCCTCCGTCCAGGTTTAGGGATTCGTCACGGTTGACAAATTCTTCCAGTTGGTGTCTACTTAGAGCGTTAACGCTTTATGCAACGTATGACTGGTAAAAGAACAACTCCCGCCAACGGGAAACTGAACCATATCCGCCATCTGGCCCTGGATATGGATGGCACCATCTATCAGGGACAAACTATTTTTCCGGCCACCCTTCCGTTCCTTGATTTGCTTGGCCGGCTCGGCATCGGATTCACGTTTTTGACCAACAACCCTTCAAAGAGCAACGCGGATTATCACGCCAAACTTCGCGGCATGGGCATCAAAACCCAGCCCGACCAGCTTTATACTTCCACCCAATCCACAATCGAGTATCTCAAGGAAAACAGGCCGGAGCTGAAAAAGCTTTTCGTCCTTGGAACACCCAGCATGGCCAAAACCTTTGCCAAGGCCGGCTATTCCCTGTTGCGCGATCATCCCGCCCAACAACCGGACGCGGTCGTGGTGGGGTTTGATCTCACCTTGACTTATGCGCGTCTTTGCCGGGCCGCTTGGTGGATCACGCGCGGTGTGCCTTACTTTGCAACCAACCCCGATGCCGTTTGTCCTACCGACAAACCCACCGTGCTGGTGGACTGCGGTTCCATCACAGCCGCGTTGGAAAGGGCAACCGGACGTCCCCCGACCGCCGTTCTCGGAAAGCCCGATGTCGCCATGTTACGCGGCATCTTGCGCCGCCACTCCCTGCAGCCGCATGAACTGGCCATGGTGGGGGACCGCCTTTACACCGATATCGCGATGGCCCGGCACGCCGGCGCCACCGGGGTGTTGGTATTAACAGGAGAGACGACCGCCGCCCAGGCCGCCGCCACCCGGCCCCAGCCGGACCTGATCGTTTCTGGCCTCGCCGAATTAGGTCGTCAACTAGCCCTGAACCGGGCGCAAGGAGCATTATGACACTTTCTGTTTCCAAACAACGTAGCGATACACTCCAAAAATTGTGCGGCGAACCCTTGGACACGCTGGTCATCGGTGGGGGAATCGTCGGCTCCAGCGTGGCACGGGACGCGGCCATGCGAGGGCTTAAAACGGGCCTGGTCGAGCAGCACGATTTTGCTTTCGGCACCAGCAGCCGTTCCAGCCGGTTATTGCACGGCGGAATACGCTACCTGGCCCAGGGCCGGATCGGACTGGTGCGCGAAGCGAGCCTTGAAAAAACGGTCATACATGAAATCGCGCCTCATCTGGCCCAGCCGCTTGCCTTTATTTTTCCGACCTACGCCGGCACGGATTGGCCGTTATGGCAGATGCGCATCGGCGTCAAATTTTACGACCTGCTGTGCAGCGGCCGGAATCTTGGCAAATCTTCCGGCATGTCGAAGGCGGATACCTTGCGCGCGCTGCCCCAGCTCAATCCGGCCAAGCTCACCGGCGCGGTGCGCTATTTTGACGGCCTGACCAATGACGCCCGGCTGGTGCTTGACACGCTCCGTTCCGCGCAGGCTCACGGCGCCGCCCTCCTGAATTATTGCCAGTTCCAGAACGCGACCCGCGAAAACAACCTCTGGCGCTGCCCGGTTTTGGACACAATCACCGGGCAGGTTCACGAAATTCGGGCGCGGACCATTGTCAATGCCAGCGGACCCTGGGCGGCGAACCTGCCTCATAGCCGGGTCAAATTGCGTCTGACCAAGGGAATTCATCTCGTTTTGAATCGCAACCGTATTCCGGCCGCAGACGCTGTGGTCCTGACCAAAGGCAAACGTATCCTCTTCGTCATCCCTTGGGGCGAGCGAACCATTCTCGGCACCACCGACACGGATTACAATGGGTCTCTCGACCGGGTTCGGCCGGATTCGAACGATATTTCTTATTTGCTCGGCGTTGCCAACGAAACCTTCCCTGCGGCAGCTCTTACCGCCAAAGATGTTATTAGTTCCTGGGCTGGTCTGCGCCCCTTGCTGGCCAATCCCAACGGAACCGCTTCCGACATCTCGCGCGCGCACCAAATTAAAAATCCCGAACCGGGCTGGTGGGATGTTGCGGGTGGAAAGCTGACCACTTGCCGTCTCATGGCCGAACAAACCATGGACCGCCTGATTTCCTCCGCCGGTTTTTCAGGCGCGGATTGCCGCACGGCCTCCGAACCCCTGCTGTCAAAAACCGACGCTTTCAGCGGCATTCTTCCCGCGGCATTCAACCGCGCCGCCGTTGAACATTATTGCCACGATGAGTGGACACTACACCTGGATGATCTTATGATCCGCCGAACTAGCTGGCATTATTATCATGCCGATGCTAGAAACAAGGCGCTGCAAGCCGCCGATTGGATGTCCGAAATACTCGGATGGTCGGCGGCGGAACGGCAGAACGAGATTGCGCGTTATGCCGGGGCAGTCGATTAAGAAACATGAATCCGGGCGAATACAGTCCGCCGAAATACTTTCAAATCAGCCGGGAAATCATTGGGGAAATTCAGCGCGGAAAACTCCTCCCCGGCGTGGCTGTTCCTTCCGAAAATGAGCTGATCCGGAAATACACCGTCAGCAACACGACCGCCCGCAAGGTCTTGAACGAATTGGAAAAAGGCGGCTGGGCCGAGCGCGTCAAAGGCAAGGGGACCTTCGTCAAGGAATTTGCCGTGGTTCGTTACATCAACCGGATTTTCGGTTTCACCCGGAACATGATTGAAGCCGGACGCAAGCCATCCACCAAACTGCTCGGTTTCCGCTTGCGCGAACAAAATCACACCCAAGTCATCAACGGTCGCCCATTCACTCTCAACGGACCTTACTACGAAATTGATCGCCTGCGCCTGGCCGACGGTGTTCCGATGATGAAGGAAACCCGTTACATCTCCCAGCGCCTCTGTCCCGGCGTCCAGCGCCGCAACCTCGAACATTCCCTCTACGAAATCTTTAAAAAACATTACGACATCGACTTGACAGAGATCAACCAAATGCTCAGCGCCGTCGTTTTGGACAGCGAATCGTTCGGCGTTTTTCAGGTGACCGCCCCCATCCCCGCCTTCCGTGTCGAAGGGGCTTCGTTTTGCGGCAAGAATATAATCGTGGAAATGGAAGATTCCATCTACCGCGGCGATATGTACCGTTTTGCCGCCAAGGCAATCCGCTAAACCAGCGTCACCATTGAGCCGGAAGGAAATCAGTCTGCGGAAAACCGGCACACGGTGTGATGTTGGTAAACGCGGCCCGGGGCAAAAATGGCGGACGGAAAATCAGGATGATGAATGGCATCGGGAAAATTCTGCGTTTCAAGGCAAAAACCGGCGGATGGCTTGCTTAAAAAAGCGCCGGAGTAAAATTGCAGGCCGGGCTGATTGGTCCACAGTTCCAGCACGCGCCCGCTTTCCGGGTCGCGCGCCCGCGCTGCAAAAACGCACCCGTTCTTGTCTCGTTTTTGGGTCAGAAATACATAATTGGCATTGTATCCCGACGGCAACCGTCCGCCAATGGCAGCCGGCGATCTGAAATCGAACGGCGTCCCTTCCACCGATTCAATTTTGCCGGTGGGGATGTATTGGTCATCCATGGGCGTGTAACAATCCGCAGCCATTGTCAATTCATGCCGCAAAATGTCGCCTTTCCCGGCCAGGTTCCAGTAAGCGTGGTTGGTCAAATTGACCAGGGTGGGGGCTTTTGCGTGGGCCGTGTAATTGATCTGGAGTTCATCAGCATCGGTCAGCGTGTAACATGCAAAGACATCCAAATCGCCCGGATAACCCTCTTCGTTGTCGGGACTCTCATAACGCAAGAGCAGGCCGACGGCATCTTTCGCGTCCGGCTGCGGCCATGCGCGCCAAACCCGTTTGTCGAACCCTTTTATTCCGCCATGCAAATGGTTTAAACCATCATTGGCTGCCAAAGTGTGGGTCTTCCCGTTGAGCGTGAAACAGGCGCGGGCGATCCGATTGGCCACACGCCCGACGATCGCGCCCCGGTAATCTTTCCCGTTCAAATATTCTTCCAGGCTGTCATAGCTCAGAACAATGTTTGCAAAATGGCCGGCGCGGTCTGGCGCGCAGATTTCGGTGATGGTCGCGCCGTAAGTGACGATCTTGCAGCTCAATCCATTCGCGTTGGACAGCGTATAAAGGTCAATCTCCGTGTCGTCGGGAAGGCGGCCAAAGGGGGATTTTAGAATTCCCTTGTTCATCGAACATGAACTTGCCGAAAAGGGGGGATGAGGGTCAAGCTTTACACGCCGCGCAAAAAGGATTAATTCACTTATCGAACACAAATTTATGAATACCGTCACATCGCTCAAGATTGTAAAAAATAAAGTTACCTCTCTGGTTGAATCCGCTCTGGCCGAAAGCGGCGGCTTGCTCCGTTTGGCGCCTTGCTGGGTGCCTCGTTCCTTCCTGCAGCCGGGTAAACGCCTCAAACTCCATCCCGACGACCTTTATGCCTTCGGTTTGAACCGCGGCGGCATTGACGAACGTTGGTTTTCCTCCACCGTGCCGGCCGACAACGAGGGCCGGACGCCGGACGAAGGCTTGAGCTATGTTGTCGCGGGCGACAGGCGTTGCACTTTGCAGCAGGCGATAGCCGAATGTGGCGCCACCGTGATTGGCGACCGCCTGTGGAAGCGCTACAAAAAATGGCCGGTCTTTGCCAAATTTTTCGACAACATGGGGCCTATTCCGCATCATCTGCACCAAAACGCCAAACAAGCGGCGTTGCTCGGCTTGGAAGGCAAACCGGAGGCCTACTATTTTCCGGCCCAGTATAACAACGTCAGCAATAATTTCCCTTACACTTTCATGGGATTGGAACCCGGCACCACCAAGGAACAAGTGCGGCGCTGCCTGGAAAATTGGAACAAGGGCGACAACGGCATCCTTGATTTGAGCCGCGCCTATCGTCTCAAAACCGGCACCGGCTGGTTGATTCCGCCTTGCGTGCTCCACGCGCCCGGTTCTCTCTGCACGTTTGAACCGCAATGGGGCAGCGACGTTTTCGCCATGTATCAATCCCTGGTCGAAGGCCGCGAAGTTTCCTGGGATTTGCTGGTCGGGAACGTGCCGAAGAAATATCAGCACGACTTGGACTACCTGGTTGAGCAGTTGGATTGGAAAGGCAACACCGACGAGCATTTCAAGGACAACCATTACCTCGAACCCATTCCCGTGGCCGATACCCAAAGCGAAGGCTACATGGACCGTTGGGTCGTCTATGGCAAAGTCGATGGTGAACAGCTTTTCACGGCCAAGGAACTCACGGTTGATCCGGGGGTGAAATGCAAGATCAAGGACTCCGGGGCTTACGGCCTCATCACCGTGCAGGGCAAGGGACGCATGAACCGGCTCAACGTGGGCTGCCCGAACTCAATTCGCTTCCACGAAGTGACCGATGACGAAGTATTCTGCACTGAAGAGGCAGCCAAGGCCGGTGTGACTTTTGAAAACACCAGCACCGTCGAACCGCTCGTCGTCCTGCGCTACTTCGGGCCTGAAGCGAATCTGGACGCCCCGAAAATCGCCGCCGCGAAGTAGCGGGCCGAAAAGTTCACGGGGGAGTCAATAAGAAACTCCCGCTCCCCTCCGGCCCGAGGAAAAAGCCGCCGGCATTGGTTTGATCTTGCAGGATCACACCTTTGATGGACAGCGTTTTTCCAGCCGACTGGAAACTGCCGGAGAACACGCCGCTGGCCGGGTTGAGGTTTAGCTTCAATCCGGGGATTTCGTTGCCGTTGACGGTGAATTTGCCGCTGGCCGACGGTTTCACGCTGCTGCTCAGGGCTTCAATCAAATCCCCGCCGCTCAATGTGACTTCCAAACTCGGCTGTCCCAGCAGCCCTGTGTTGTTCGTTGGCGAAAATACCGATCCCACTGCGGTCAGCACGTTGGTAAAACCATTGGTGTAGAGCTTGCCGCTGGCGTTGGTGCGGAACCACATGATATTGGAACCGGCCAGATTGACGCTGGCGGCGTTGGCCAAGTTTGTCAGGCTCGATCCTTGGTTGGTGAATTCAATCCACCCCCCAAGTGAACCCGATTTTCCGTAAAGCGGAATATACAACGGCCAACGGCCGCTGGTTGAAACGCTCGCCGCCGATGGCGCCACGCTCGTATTGTCCGATAGAATGCCGCTCAAGGAAGCCAGTCCGGACGCGTTGACGCTTACCGTTCCATAACCGTTGCCTCCGGGACTTTGTGTGCCGTTGTTGGTCCCGGCAAAGACCAGGGTGAATTTGCCGCTGTTGGGACACGGATTTTTGGCGCTGAACGTGGAGAGGTCCGTCTCCAAGGCCGCCGTCCAGTTTGTGCCGGCGGAAACCGTTCCCAAAATCTGGTTCGATCCATTCGTCACGTTGAGATCAAGTGCCATCGTCAGCGGCGTCGTTCCCGTCCCCCGCGAAACGGTGCAAGACCCCAACCCATTCCCATCCAACCCGCCCGAAAAGGAATAAGACCCACCCGCATTTAAAATTTGCGCGCTGAAACTTCCCAGTGTGGTCAGGTTGAGGGTCAGGAACCCGGAACTGCTAAATTGGGCGTTCGATTCGGCGAATAAACCGGCGTAAGTGCCGGTCAAATTCGTGAACGGATTCGCCACCAAGGTCAGGGTCGCTGCCGCGCTGCTGGCTGTCCCGTAGGCGTTGGAGGCAAACAAATTGTAGCTGCCCGCATTGTTTGTTTTCAAGTTGGACAGGGTTAAGGAATCCGAAGCCGCCCCCGGTATTACCCCCCCGTTTTTCTCCCAGTAAATCTTCAGTGGCGCGGCCCCGGCTACTTGCGCCGGGAAAGTGACTGTTCCCTTCAAGAAATTGGTTTGGTTACCCGGCCAGACCAATATTTCAGGGGACAGATAATCCATGACCTGCACGAACGCGCTGTCCGGACTGTTGGTGCCATTCGGCGTCTGAACCGCGTAAAGGACGTTGGCTCCGTCCGCCATTTTCACTGTTGCTGAAAACTTTCCCGCCCGATTGACGATTGCGTGGGTCAAGGTGTTCGTGCCGCCGGCCGTGACATCATATATTATCACAGTCGCTCCGACCGTTCCTGTCCCGCTGACGAGTTCCGTCGGCTGATTGATCACCGATCCGTTGGTCGGCGATAAAATGATGGGCGGCAACTGGGACACAATGCTGATGGATGCCGGCGTCGTGCTGGCACTGACTGCGCCGTTCGCGGATTCCGTGGCTGTCAACATATAATTCCCCAAGGGCAGCGCGGCGGTGCCGGAGAAATTTCCCGAATTGTCGATGGAGAAAGTCTGCAACGGCGAACCGGTCGCGGAAGTCCCTTCATAAAGATAAACCGTGCCGCCCGGCGCCCCTGTGCCGCTGACTGCGAAGTTTGTGTCAGCCAACCCCAGCCACTGGATGGCGGGCGGCGCCAGTGCGACGACCACCATCACATTGCCGCTGGAATTGGTCGCGCCTTGTGTCGCTGTCAGAATATTTGCGCCAAAGTTCAACGTGGCGAGCGCGCTGTAAATTCCGTTCCCATCCGAGCTGGCGGTCGCGATGGCTGCGCCATTGTTGGAAATGGTGATGATTGAATTGTCCGGCGCCTGGCCGGTCACCGCCACCAAGGGCGATGTGTTGGTAAACAGGGAACCGTTGGCCGGAAATACGATGCTCGTAAACGCAACGTTGCTGGCCGGACAGCTTGAGCAATCAAAATGCGGCTGGCTGATGGTCACATTGTCGATCCACCAACCCCCGACGCCAACCAAGTTTAGATTGGTGAAATCCGTGCCGCAAATCCAGCGAAGCTGGATGTTTGTCCCGCTGGCGGAGGCCGGCAAATTGACCACAGTTGTCTCAAAACCGTCTGAAGTGCCGGTCCAGGCACTGCGACCGTGGAGCGGATTCATCGCGGATTGAGGATCCCCTTCTTCCGTCAACGTGTCGTTATAACCGCCGCTCACAAAACTTCCGCCTGCCGACAGAATATCCGTAAAAGCCGAGTTAGCGATGGCGGCATTGCCAATGGCAATTTCCAACACGCCGCCGTCATATTCATACTCAAGATTAAACTCGTTTTGAAAACTCAACTGATTGGTTCCGCTGCTCAACGCAATCGTCGGCGAAAACAGAATGACCTCGCCTTGATCCCCGGCATCCGGACAGGAAACCGCGTCCGGCGACGAAACGGCGTTGGTGTCTTCAATCGCCCATCCCACGAAGTCCATGGAAGATTCAAGGCTGGTCCACCCGGCAGGCAAACTTCCGGGAGTGTTGGTGTCAAAATCCTGCGTAAAGCTTGTCGGGTCCAAAAGCTGGCCCAGCGGGATATTATAGCTGACAGTGCCCAGATCGTTTGCGCCGTCCTGCAATTGAAGAGCCACTGTGATCGTTTGCCCGCAACTCCCGTCGGCGGTGAAAGTGAATGGCATGCTGGCGCTGGCGCCTGCGGCCAGCGCGCCGTACGTTTGTGGTCCCCCCGGCAGGGCAACGGCATTCCCTTCCAACTGCGCCGCCAGCGTGTTGGAGGAGGCTGCGACTCCGGGAGCCGCCTCGTTTTGATCCGCCAAATACGAAACCAATGTCCCAACCAGGTTGGTGGCGGCCGCGCCGCCGACATTCCGCACCGCGAGATTAAGCGTGACCTGTTCGCCCGGATTGACCGCTCCATTGACACATGTCGCGTTGGTCAGGGTGCAGCCCGCTGCCGCCATCGCCGCAGCCGGTTCGGCATTATATATGACAAGCGCAAAATCCTGGCTCAACTCGCCCGAACCATTCAACCCGTCGGGCACGCCCGCGGAATTGATGTTGGCCGCGGTGATCGTTACTGTGAAACGTCCCGATGTTCCCGCCGGCAGGAACACGCTCTCCACGTTGTTTCTGGTGTCTGCCGCCCCGCCTGTCACGGAGTTGGACCGGCTGAAAACGTTCCCCTTGTAGGTTCGCCCGCCGACGGCCACGCTTAAGTCCAAGTCATTGTTGTAGGCGTCTCCGGTCGTGCTTCCCGGCGCATCTGTCCAAGCCACCGTGACGCGGAAAGGTTTGGTCGTATCGCTCACCATTCCGGAAAACACCCGCGTCTGGCCGCTGGCGGTGAGTATGTTCCCGGGAGGCTCGTCATACAAAACACGTGCCGTTCCGTCAAACGCCATGCCCAGGTCCATTTCGCCCATCCCCTGGCTGTCGGACCACAACGTGTCGTTGGCTCCGCTGCCGGTCATATACCGCGCCGAATTCATCAGAAACGCCTTCGTCATCGCCGGACTGGGCGCGGGGTTGGAGTTGTTCAGAAAATACTGGCGCACCAGGGCGCAACCGCCTGTCACGCACGGGGTGGCATGACTGGTGCCTGACGAAGCCGTGTAAAATTGCTGGCCGCTGGGAAAAAACGGACTGCCGTCAATGCTACCCGAGATTCCGTTCGTCCAAAAATTGGCGTTAATAAAACAATCAAGCGCTGTTCCGTCGAACGCCGGATTCGGATTCTGCGGTACTCCGCCGCTGACATGCGTTCCAGGTGCGACCAGATCGGGTTTGAGGCGGCCATCCGAGCAGGGGCCGCGACTGGAAAAGAAGATGATCGCATTGGCGTTGTCCGCGCCGGAATCGCCGATGCCTGAGCCGTCCTCCCCGCCGAAGGGTTGGACGTTCTGGGCCGCGCCGACGGTGATGACGTTTTTGGCCGTGCCAGGCGGGCTGACGGATATCTTGTCTGGACCGTCGTTTCCGGCCGCAAATACAATCACCATCTCTTGGTTGCCGTTGGCTGAATAAGCCGCGCCCGTCGGTTCCGCATCCCGCGTTAAGGCGTCGTACTCGAACGAATCCACATCGTAAGACCCGTCATCTTCCGGGTCGGAATCGCCCCAGCTATTGTTGCTGATGCGCGCCCCATTGGCGTAGGCCGTGGAAATAACCGTCGTATCATCGAAGCCAGTCGAATTAGTCGGGTCAAAAATCACTGACGACCCCACTTTGGCAAACGGGCATACCCCCAAGCCGTAATGATAACCCAACCCATCCGCAAACGGAAAACCCGCCCCGTTATCGTATCCCATCACGATATGCGCATTCAAGTTGCCGTGCCCGTCACAGCCTGCCAAGGTGCTGCCTGGATTGGAATACCCCTCCAGTATATTATACGCAACACGGCTTGCGCCGCCCGTGTTGCCTCCGACGTACAATCCAAAATGATTCGGCGCCGTCGTCCCGTTGTCGATGCCGCTGTCGGAAACATCCACCACAAAGTTCGTGAACTGCGTCTCGTTAAAACCCAGGTTTTCCAGCCATGCCAGATAACCGGGACCGGACGGCGCGTTGCCGGAAATGTGTCCCGCCACAATCTGGTCCTGCCGCTCGCAAACCTTTTTGGGCAACCCGTAAGACTGGATGGAAATAACGTCCGGTCGCGCGGCCAATTTCGGCAAGTCAGCCGCTGCCAATCGCACAATGACATCGACAACATTCAAGATTGGACGCTGCCTCTCCACGGGGGCCAGTTTGAGTTGATCGATCAATTTCAAGGTGGCTGCGTTGACCTCCGCATCCGCCACCAACTGAATGGCAAACCGGTCCGTTCTGATTTGCCGGGGATTGCCCGCCTGATCCGCCGTGCGGGCGTTGGGATGAATTTTGTACCCATCCAAATAAGCACCGTCCCATTGCACATGCGGCGCCGCCGCCGCCATTGCCTGCACCCGTCCGATGCCGGCAGTATCTCCGTAAACCAGATAAGCGTTGTAAGGGATGTAACTCACGATCTGCACCCCGGCGTCCAGCAACGCCGCGCGCCATGCCGGTTGCACCGGCCCGCTGAAATGCACCAAATGCATGCGCTTGCCCGTAAAAGACGACACCTGTTTCCGCAACGCCTGAACTTCCGGCTTGGTGGTGTCTAATTGCGCCGCATTCAGCATGATCGAATTGTAGGCGTCCCGCACTTCCGCCGAATCGGGGAGATTCGCCGGCTGACCGGATACCTCGTAAAGTTGAAATCCGCCGTAATCGGCGATCAGGCGTCCGCCTTGCGCAGCCATACTCCTCGCTGCCGCCGCATCATGGACTTCGACCTTGTGGCTTTCTGCCGCGCCTGATGTTGGAAGTGCCGCCATCGTTCCGGCCAGAAGCGCGGAACCCAATTTCTTTAAAAGTAATTGTTTCACGTTATTTGTTGAGGCGCAATGGAAGGCCTCTTTGACACTGCCCCAAACCTGCCACAGCCGCCGCGTCACACCAGCAAAATCCACGAACCATCAGACTTGACTGGAACTGCTCCTAAGTTTGGAAACGTCGCAGGGCAGGGCAGGTGGCCGGATTGGAAGCGTGGCCGTTTCATGCCACATTACTTCGGGTTGTTTTCATGCGATCATCTGCCCATGTATCCGTCAATGGCAAAGCTCTGAGAAATAACATGCAAAATCTTCCGGTCTGTAATCGGAGCCTTGCGCTATTTTTTCCCCCATCGGCATGGTGTTTCGCTCTATGCCTGATCTTGGCCGGCAATGCCGGCGCGTCATCATGGCAGATGAAACAACCGCCGTTGACGACGCCGTGGACCAGTCAGGTGAACACAAACACTCCGTTGCCGGAATATCCCCGGCCGCAGATGGTCAGATCAAACTGGCTTAATTTGAATGGCGTCTGGCAGTTTGAACCCGGCATCACCAACACCGATCCGGTTCCCACCAACCAGACTCTTTCAGGAAACATTCTGGTTCCGTATCCGATGGAGTCAGCGATTTCCGGGGTCATGGCCTATCACGCCTGGTCTTGGTATCGCACCCTTTTTACAGTCCCCGCCGGCTGGAGCGGGCAGAGGATTATTCTGCATCTGGACGCGGTGACTTGGCAGGCGCAGGTTTATATCAATGGCCACAGCGCGGGAATTCATGCCGGCGGTTATGATCCGATCAGTTATGACATCACTTCGTATCTGACCGGCAGCGGCCCGCAGGAATTAATCGTGCAGGTTTGGAGTCCGGAGGACAACGGCGGCCAGCCTCGGGGAAAACAGACGCTTTATCCGGGAGGCATCATGTACACGTCCGCCAGCGGGATCTGGCAGCCGGCGTGGCTGGAACCGGCGGGCAGTTCCGGCGTCCAGAACTTGGCGATCATTCCTGATATCGATAATTCCCGGCTACGGCTGACGGTCAATACGTACGCCAGCAGCGGAGTGACGGTGTCGGCCACCGTGTTGAGCAACGCGACGGTCATAAAAACCATTGGCGGCAATCCGGGCGCTGAGTTGGACATTCCGATTTCAAACCCTGAGCTATGGACGCCCAACAACCCGTTTCTCTATAACCTTCAGATATCGGTTTTGCAGGATGGGGTGACAAATGACTGTGTGACCAGTTATTTTGGGATGCGGAAAATTTCCACCAACATCGTTGCGGGTATTCCTGAAATTTACCTTAATAACCAACCTATCTTTGGGATGGGGCCGCTGGATCAGGGTTATTGGCCCGACGGGATTTACACCGCGCCCACAGACGCCGCGCTCGAGTTTGACATTCAGGAGATAAAGGCCCTGGGATTCAACACGATTCGCAAGCACGAAAAAGTGGAGCGCCAGCGCTGGTATTACTGGGCTGACACCTTGGGGGTTATGGTGTGGCAGGATATGCCGACGTGTAATTCATACACGGGCAGCGCCAACCCGCCGACGGTGAATCCATTGCAATTCATCGCCGAATTGACCGCTTTGGTGATCAACCACTGGAACAGCCCATCCATTATCATGTGGGATATTTTTAATGAAGACCAGGGCGAGGCCGACAGTTCCGACGGAGTGGGGCAGACCAATACCGCCTATTTGGCCGGGTTGGTCAAGGGGTTGGACCCTTCGCGCCTGGTCAACCAAGCCAGCGGCGGCGCTTATTTTGGCGTGGGCGACGTTCTGGACAACCACAACTATCCTCCACCAGGTGATCCGACCAGCACAACACAAGCAGCGGTGGATGGCGAATATGGCGGCATTGGTCTCTTGGTGGCCGGTCATCTGTGGAATTCCGGCGAGGCATTCATTGGCGACATTCTGGCCACGAACACAGCCGCCTTTGCCGCAATTTATGATTCCTATGCTGACGATATTCTCGGCTATAAGCCCGGCGGCTTGAACGCCGCCATTGAGACGCAAATCACCGATGTTGAAAATGAATGCGATGGCCTGCTGACTTACGACCGCGTCGTGACTAAGCCCGATCCCGCCCTGATAGCCTATTCCAATCAAAAAGCCATTTCAGGGCAAATCAATGTTTCGACCGTGGTACCCACGTCCCAAACGATTCCGCAGACGTGGCAATTCACCACCAACACCAATACCGCGTCCACAAATTGGTATGCCACGGGTTTCAACGACTCCTCGTGGAACACCGGCTTGGGTGGTTTCGGCACGACCGATCCGGGCGTGACGCCCAACACGGTGTGGAACACTCTTGGTTATATTTGGCTGAGGCGTACGTTTAATCCGGGCAGCCTGTCTCTCCAGCAGATCAGCAACCTCGTCTTCACTGTCTATCACGACGAGGACGTGGTTATTTATATCAACGGCGTACCGGCAGGCCAGGCTTCCGGTTATTCAACTTCTTACACAACCCTGGCCATGACGCCGCAGGCCCAGACCGCCATTATTCCCAACGGCGCCAATGTCATGGCTGTTTCCTGTCATCAAACCACAGGCGGGCAGTTCATTGATGCCGGCATTAATGTTGACAGCATCACGGCCAATACCTTGACAGTGCCGTCGGATTACGCCGGCTGCTGGAAATTGGACGAAACCAACGGAACCGTGGCCGCGGATTCGTCGGGCAACGGAAACAACGGGACGGTCAACGGTGCGACTTGGAATCCGCTTGGCAAGGTGAATGGCTGTTTGAGCTTCAATGGCGTCAACAATTATGTGCAAGTTAACCCCGATGTCAGTAATGATTTCAGCGTCGCCTTCTGGGTGCAAACGACGGCCATCGGCGGCACGGGGACATGGCGGCAAGGCGAAGGTTTGGTTAACGGAAGCGTCGGCGCGGGGGCCAACGATTTCGGCACGGCGCTGGTCGGGAATCAACTTGCTTTTGGCGTTGGAAATCCCGACACCACTTTGGTCTCCAGCACACCGATCAACGACGGACAGTGGCATCACTGCGTGGCAACGCGCGCGCAGTCCTCCGGCGCGTTGCAGCTTTACGTGGACGGCGGTCTGCAAGCCAGCGGAACTGGCACAACGAACCCCCTGACGGCGCCCGCTTACTTGCGGTTCGGAGCCATGCAGTCGGGCGGAGGCTTTTTCAACGGCAATCTTGACGAAATCAAGATTTACAACCGGGCTTTGGGCAATTTGGAAATCGCCGCCTTATATGACGACGGCGCTTTTCCGCCCGCCGCGCCGACCAACTTGACAGTCACGGCTGCCAATGCGCAGGTGACGTTGAATTGGTGGGAAGCTGCCATTGCCACAAGCTACAATGTGGGCCGGTCTCTTTCCAGCGGCGGTCCTTACAGTGTCATCGCCAACGTCAGCGCGCCCGCCTACACGGACACCAATGTTATCAATGGGACGGCTTATTATTATGTGGTGTCATCCGTGGATTCCGATGGCGTTGGTCCCAACTCCAGCGAAGTCAGCGCGTTCCCGTTCAACCTGGCAGCTTGGTTTGCGGCGGATGGCATCACCGGACTGGCCGGCGGCGCAGGCGTTTCCAACTGGATGGATTTAAGCGGCATTGGAAATAATGCGTCGCAGACGGTGGTCAGCAACCAGCCAATCTATGTAACCAATGCCATGAACGGTCTCCCGGTGGTGCGTTTTAATTCCACCAACGGCACTTATCTGTCGTTCAATCGTCCGGTGCAAGATGACTGGACGATGATCATTGTTTATCAGAGCACCCAAACCAACCAGGGCGCAGGGATGGCTTTTTACGATGGCGCCGGACTTGTCAATGGGGACCAACCGGGAACGGAGAATGACTTTGGCACCCAACTGAATGCCGTTGGGCAAATCACGGCGGGGACGGGCAATCCGGACACATCCATCAGTTCGGGTATCGGTTTTAATGACGGGAAACCGCATGTGGCGACCTTTCAGCGGACGGAGAGTACGGGAGCATTGATGCTGTATGTGGATGGGACGCTGGCGGCAACCGGAACTGGCGGCACCAATTCGCAGACGGCACCATCCCAGTTGTACTTGGGGGCAGTGCCGAGCGGGGGCGGATTTTTGAGCGGTGACATTGCCGAGGTTCTGATATTCGACCTTGTATCACCTGATGCCGCCCGGATGACCGAGGAGTACGCGCTCAAGGGCAAGTACGGTTTAAGCCCGGGTGATTCTCCGGCGACGCCGACCGGGCTGACCGGCAGGGCGGGCAACCGGCAGATTTCATTGAATTGGTTATTGGCACTGGGAGCCGGAGGTTACAATGTCTGGCGCTCTACGAACAACGGCGCAACATACCAGCAAATTGCGACCGGACTGGCCGCTTCCGGCTATGTGGATGTGAACGCCGTTAATGGGCAGACGAATTATTACGAAGTTGCGGCCGTGAACAGCCTCGGCGTGAGCGCGAATTCGGCGCCCGTTGGGATATTTCTGCCAAGACCGACGTTGTCTTGGGCAATTTCGTCTGGCAACACGTTAAACATCAACTGGCCGGCTTGGGCCGGCGATTGGGGATTGTATTTTGCCACCGACTTGAATCCGCCGGTAGTTTGGTTGCCCATAACCAACTCCGTTGGCAGCAATAATGCGCAATTGGGAGTGACCGTGACGACTGATTCTGAAGCGCGTTTCTTTCGTCTGTCGGCGCCTTGAGTCACAACGGTGACTGATGTGCGGGCGTCAAACATCGCTTTACACAAAGAAGAAGCCGTGTAGGATGATATGTACGTTGCCGCGAAGATTTTATATTTGTTTTGTTGCTGGTTTGGCGGGGCTTGTATTTTCTTTTGATCTGGCTAACGGCTCCGATTTTGATCTGGCAGAGACGGCAGGCGCCATCCGAATCTGGCATGGTTCGGACGGCCTGCTATCGGATTCAGCAACGGCGATTGTCCAGTCGCGCGACGGCTTCCTCTGGGTGGGCACCACAGCAGGTTTGGTTCGGTTCGACGGCGTCAAATTCACCGAGGTTAAACTGGGAGCAGCCGCCACGAACGGTCCGGTCCGTGTTACAGCCTTGTGTGAAGACAGCAACAGCCATCTCTGGATCGGCACACAACAAGACGGTCTGTTTGAGCTAACCGAAGGCAGTTTGAGGCACTTTGACAAAAATCAGGGACTTCTGGATAACGATGTAACCAGCCTAGCGGGGGATAGCAGGGGGCATGTGTGGATTGGCTGCAAAACAGGATTGAGCCTGTGGATGAATCAGCGATTCAAGTCCTTCACCACGCGCGATGGTTTGTCAGATGCATTTGTTTCGGGGCTGAATGTGTCCAGATCGGGGACGGTATGGATCGCAACGCGCACCGGAATGTGCCAGTTCGTTGACGGACACATTGTCCCTTATGCATTCCAAACCGAGAGCCAGGGGCGCAGTCCAGAGTACCTGGGAATTTATGAGGATCGTCGCGGTAATCTCTGGGCTTTTGGTGATACCTACCTGATTAATCTGGCCGAGGGCAAGCGCTTTAATTATTTTCGCAGTTCCGAGTCCGCTTCCGTGCGCATTTGGAGTTTGTGCGAAGGACGGGACGGGCGGATCTGGATCGGCACGAGCGGCAGAGGTTTGTTCTGTTTCGAAAACAACAGCTTCCAACCGGTGATACTCGGCGAAAACCGCTGGCCGTATGATGTCCGTGCCATCTTTGAAGACCGCGAAGGCAATCTCTGGCTCGGCACCTATGGCGGCGGCTTGGTTCAATTGCGTCCCCATCCGGTGCATTTCTTGCGGGCGAGCCAGGGGTTGCCCAACAGCGCATCCACTGCTCTTGCCTTGGACGCCAATGGACGTGTTTATGTGGGGATGCAACATGGCGGCATTTTCGCGGGCGAATCCGGCAGATTTGATCGGGTGGGCGCCAACGATGGATTGGAAGTGCCGGACTTCGTTTCGTCTGTGTGCGTATCTCGCGATGGCGGCGTTTGGACGGGTACTTTGGGCGACGGGCTGTATGAATTCAAAGATGGGCGCGAAGTCCATCTTACAACTGCGAACGGCTTGGCTGACGATAATGTTCTGGCGGTGTGTGTTGATGCGGAAGACGGCGTTTGGGTCAGCTCCGGGGCTGGCACAGTCAGCCGTTTTGCCGGGCGAAAGGCCATCCGCTTTGGTGTCGAACAGGGTCTGCCGGGAACACCTGTGACAGCTATGATTCCAACTTCCGGTGGGCTGTTGTTGGGGACACAAGGCGGCCAAATCCTGCGCGAGAAAAACAAGAAATTTGCCAGTGTCGGGAGAACTGGAAATGTGGGGGATCATCCTGTGCTTGCGTTGCATGAAGGAGAAAATGGCAGGCTCTGGATTGGCACATTTGCCGGCGGCCTGTCTTGTTTGACAAAAGATAAGATGATCAATTGGGACACCAGTAATGGCCTGCCGGATAATATCGTGGCTGGAGTGGCGGAAGATCAGGCAAATAATTTATGGCTGGCCACAGAGGCCGGAGTTTATCTCGTTAATCATGGCGATGTTCGCAAGGCCCTTGATGACCTCGGAATCTCACTGAAGTGCGAATTGATGTCGGAGGCGAAGACCAAGCCGGAATCCTCGGTGGCTGCCGGCGGGGGCCGGGCCGCACTTTCTCCGGATGGGGAACTTTGGTTTGCCACTTCTGAAGGCGTGATCAATGTGGATGCCCGCCGGACGGAAATTGAGCCGCCCCGGCTCCCTCCCAGCCTCGAAAGCGCCGCCGTTGACGGCAAACCGCCATTCTCGTTGCTCCGCGGCGCGCTATGGTCGCCTCCTGAAAAAAATACCAAGCCGTTCAATACGCCGGCGGATTTGCGGTCGCTGGAAATTCATTACACGGCCTTGGATTTTGCCTCGCCTGAAGATGTGCGTTTCAGACACAAGCTCGATGGTTTTGATCCTGATTGGGTGGAGGATGGCGGCGTGCGTTCCGTCCGTTATGGCCACCTGCCATACGGCCCTTACCGTTTTCGCGTAAGCGCCCGTAATGCCGACGGGGCATGGCAGGAGGCGGCGGAAGCATTCGCTTTTGTTGTGCCAACGCCATTTTATTTTCAAACTTGGGCTATCTGGCTGTTTGGCGTGTCGGTGGTCGCGATTGTGGTGGAAATCGTCCGCCTGGTATCGCATCGGCGTCTGCGTGTTGCCTTGGTGCGAATGGAACAGCAGCAAGCGCTCGAGCATGAACGCATGCGCATCGCCCGGAATATGCACGACGAAATGGGGTCAAAGTTGACCAAAATTTCCTTTTTGAGCGAACGCGCCCAAGCGGAAGCAAAACCAAGCGGGCCGCTCGCCGATAAAATCGAATCCATTGCCCGGACTTCACGCGAATTGATGCAAACCATGGACGAGATCGTCTGGGTCGTAAACCCGCGCAACGATACCTTGGAAAATCTTGTCGCCTATCTGAGCCATTACGCCGTCGAATATTATCAAAATACCGCCATCGAATGTGAAATGCGATTGCCTCAAGAAACTCCCCCCTGTCCGCTGTCGTCCGAGGTGCGGCACAATTTATTCCTCGCCTTTGAGGAGGCTTTGAACAATGTCCTGAAGCATTCAGCCGCGACGAGCGTAAAAGTGGAAATGACTGTCACCCCCCGCGAGTTCGAAATCAAGGTCAGTGATAATGGCCGGGGTTTTGTTGTGCCCGTGTCAACCGCCGAAGTTCGCCCCATCGGCAGCCGGGGTGGCAATGGATTGCAAAATATGCGGCAGCGGTTGGCGGACGTTGGCGGTGAATGTCTGATCTCCAGCCAGCCGGGTAATGGCGCCACCATAAAAATGTGCTTCCGCTTTGATCAGAAAACCACCTTTAAAAAATGAAGAAAATCATCACCGTTTCCATTGTGGACGACGACGCCGATCTCCGGGAACAAATCGCCGGGTATTTGACATCCGCCGGGAATATCCGGTGCAAGAGCGCCTACGCCAGCGCAAAAGAAGCGCTGGAACACCTGCCTCAGGATAATCCCGACGTGATTTTGATGGACATCAATCTTGGCGAGATGGATGGCATCGAATGTGTTCGTCGGTTGGTTCCGCTCATGCCCGAAGCCCAGATCCTCATGCTCACTGTTTTTGAAGACAGCGAGCAGATTTTTCATGCGCTTGCCGCCGGGGCGAGCGGATACTTGTTGAAACGTTTGTCGCCGAAGAAACTATTGGAAGCCATTGAGGAAGTGTGCAACGGCGGCTCGCCCATGTCGGCTTCGATTGCGCGCAAAGTCGTCCATTCGTTCAAGGCAGCCCCGGCGCACGTTGATGAATCGGCGGCCCTCTCGCCGCGCGAGAGGTCGGTGCTTGATGGGCTGGCTGCGGGCCTGGTCTATAAACAAATCGCCGACCAATTGGGAGTAAGCATTCACACAGTGCGGAACTACATCCGCCGCATCTACGAAAAATTGCATGTCTGCACGCGCACAGAGGCTGTCGCCAAATTTTTAAGGAAATGAAAGCCATGCCATCAACGCGAATCGCGGCATGTGCCGGCGGGATTATTCTAACCCTGGCGGTTCTGACTTCCGCGCACGCTGGCGAACCTGCCATTTGGCATCCCGCAAAGGCGCCGCTGATGACACGCTGGGCGGAGGAGGTCGGCCCGGCCAACGCGTTGCCGGAGTATCCGCGTCCTCAACTTGTGCGGGCGGACTGGTTGAATCTAAACGGACTTTGGGACTATGCCATCACCCCGGCTTCGGACGAAAAGCCGGCGCCGTTTGCCGGAAGAATTTTGGTTCCGTTTCCCGTTGAATCGGCGCTTTCCGGAGTCATGACCAATTTCAACGAGCACAGCAAGCTTTGGTATCACCGAAGTTTCTCCGTGGCGAAATCATGGCATGGCAGGCGGGTGAGGCTGCATTTCGGCGCGGTTGACTGGCGTTGCCAGGTGTGGGTGAATGGATACGCCATCGGCCGGCACCAGGGGGGGTACGACGCGTTCACGTTTGACATCACAGATGCCTTGCGATGGAAGGAGGCGGAGGATATCACCGTTTGCGTGACTGATCCCACGGAAGGCGATCAGCCGCGCGGCAAACAATCGCGCAAACCGGACGGAATTTTTTACACTGCGACTTCCGGTATTTGGCAGACGGTCTGGTTGGAACCGGTGCCGGACGTATGCCTTGATAAGCTGAAAATCACTCCGGATGTGGATGCCAAATCTCTCCATATTTGGGTGGCGGTTAATACTCTCGCCGACACCGTCCGGGTCAAGGTTGTGGCATTGGCGGATGGCAAGGAGGCAGGCAGTGTTTCCGGGCTGGCCAACGGCGACTTGGTGTTGAGCCTGTCCAACCCCCATCTCTGGCGTCCGGACGACCCTTTTCTATACGACTTGAAAGTCACGCTGGAAGACAGCGGCAGGATTCTCGATTCTGTCTCCAGCTACTTTGGCATGAGAAAAATTGCCCTGCGCAAGGACGAGCAGGGATTCACCCGGATGGCGGTCAATGATCAATTTATTTTTGAAGTCGGCACACTCGACCAAGGCTTTTGGCCTGACGGGTTATATACCGCTCCAACGGATGAGGCGTTGCGTTCGGACATCGAATTCCTCAAGAAATGCGGATTTAATCTGGCCCGCAAGCATGTAAAGGTCGAACCGGACCGCTGGTATTACTGGTGTGACAAACTGGGGTTGCTCGTCTGGCAGGACATGCCCAGTGGCAACAACGCCACCGTGGAAGGTCAGCGCGATTTTGAAAACGAATTGCGTCGCATGGTTGATGGCTTGGAAAACCATCCGTCCATCATCGTCTGGGTGTTGTTCAACGAAGGGTGGGGCCAGTTTGACACGGAACCGCTGGTAAAACGGCTCAAACAACTGGACCCGTCCCGGCTGGTGGATGATGCCAGCGGTTGGACGGATATGCGGGTCGGAGATATTATTGACATGCACAGTTATCCCGGCCCGGATTCTCCGGCGTCTGAAACTCATCGTGCGGCCGTACTGGGTGAATTTGGCGGATTTGGACTGGTTATGCCGGGACACTCGTGGTCAACGCATTGCTGGGGATATGTGATGCTGCCAGGTGAAAAAGAACTTGCCGACCAATATAAGCAGGCGTTCAAACATGCTTGGAGAATGCAAGCCTTGCGCGGTTTGAGTGCCGTCGTTTATACGCAAAACACCGACGTGGAAACCGAATGCAATGGTCTGCAAACCTATGATCGCGCGGTGGCCAAAATGGATCCAGCCGTTGTGCAGGCCGCCAACCATTGCGGATTTTCCTCTACGCCAGTGAGAATTATTCTGGCGGATGGTTTGTCCGGTCGCGCCGATTGGAAATACACCACGGAAAAACCCGCCAGTGGCTGGTTTGAACCCAAGTTTGAAGCCCCGGCCTGGAAAGAAGGAGAAGGCGGATTTGGCACGGCGGGGACGCCGGGGATAAATCTGAACACCAGTTGGGACACTGCCGACATCTGGCTGCGGCGGGAATTTACTTTGACGGCGGATGAATTATCTGGAATCAAACTTCAGGTCTTTCATGATGAAGATGTCGAAATATACCTGAACGGGGTGCTGGCGCTGAAACTTTCCGGGTTTATCACCGATTACGATGAATTCGACATTTCAAAGGAGGCGTCGATGGCGCTCCAGTCCGGCCGCAACACGATTGCAGTGCATTGTCATCAAACCACGGGCGGCCAGGGTGTTGACGTAGGCATTCTGGCGCCGGAAGCGGCAAAAGGGCCGGCCCCGGGCGGAAAGTAAAACGCCGGTCAAAGGATTGTGGCCACTTTATGCCACATGACACTTCTCGGGTAGAGGGTATATGGTCTGGACATGTTCAACGACTTCAGTTGCCGGTTTTGTCGTCGGGACGTGTCGTCCGGAGGACTGATTTGACGCAGGCAAATTGTAGCCAAATAAAATTCCAAATGAAAACCCCAATAAATCCAATAGTCTCAAAGTCTGGCATCATCGCCAAAATCGGTGCTTTGACATCGGTGGCACTGGTTGCCTTGTCAGCGTCCAGCGCAAGGGCGCAATTATTCTGGTCGGGCGGCAATGCCGACGTTTACACAAACGCCACCGCCATTGGCGACTGCTGGACCTCGCCGGACTGGGGCGGGGGAGACTTCAGCGGGGCCGTCGGGAACGGCGATTGCGGGAATAATAACTGCTGCAACGACAGCGGTTCAACCATTCTACTTCAGCCCGGGGACCCGGTCTGGGAACATGGCGATTGTCTTGCCGGGCAAGGCAGTGGCGCTTCTGGATCGTACTTGCAAACTGGTTCAACCAACAATACCGGTTATCCCAATAATGGTAACTGGATGCGTCTTGGAATAGGCAGCGGAACTGTGGGGTACTATACTTTGAGCAACGGCGTGGTGAATGTCGCGGGGCACACTCACATGGGCGAGAACGGAACCGCGACATTGGAGGTTGACGGCGGCACATTTAACACGGGGTATAATGGCAACCCTGGAATATGCGCGGGCAATGGCGACATGGGGGCAAATCCCGTCGGCACGCTGATCCTGACCGGCGGCACCATCAATAACATTGGCAACGAAACATGGTTTGGCGAGGGCAGCGGCACCGGATACTTGAATATGAGCGGCGGCACCCTTAATGCGCCCACTTGGTTTGTGTTTGGCCGTAACGGCGGCACTGGTGTGGGGGTCATGACGGGAGGGACGATCAATCAGACTGGTGGCGGTAACTTCCTTGTCGGCGGCGGCGGCAACGGCACGCTTACTCAGAGCGGCGGAACAATCAATTGCACGGAGCAATTTCTGGATCCCCAACAAGGCGGCGGTTCTGGAACCTACACCATGAGCGGGACTGCCGTGCTAAAAGCCCATGACTGGATAGCGATTGGGCGCAACAGCGGAGTCGGCACGTTGAATATTTCCGGAGGAGCATCGATCACCCGTGACAATAACAATGATAGTGGCGCCAACTTTGACGTCGGCGGCGGTGGCGCTGGCACCGTCAATCAGAACGGCGGCGCGATAACAAACCTTGCCGGCCAGGTATGGATCGGAGAAAGCGCACCCGCTACTTGGAACCTGAATAGCGGCATTGCAAGTCTTGGGTCGGTTGTCATCTGTAAAAATAATAATGTGCAAGGCACTTTGAATCTTAATGGCGGTTTGCTTCAGACCACTGGAATTAACTGCACCAGCACTGGTAGTTACAGCGCGATTAGTTTCAACGGCGGGACAGTTCAAGCCACCGCCAACAACGTGAATTTCATATCCGGTATATATCAGGCATCAGTGACATCGGCCGGCGTAATTTTTGATACGCAGGGCTTCAGCATCACGGTTCCGCAAAGCTTGCAGGATAACGGCGGCGGCACCTTGGTCAAGAACGGGGCGGGATCGCTCACGCTGACCGGTGCAAACACTTATCAAGGCGCCACGACGGTTAACGCCGGTGAATTGGCGACTACCACCGCTTCCACCGGCGGCGGCAGCTATACCGTGGCCAGCGGCGCCATATTGAGCGTGCAAGTTGCCTCTGCAGGCACTTCCCTCCCTGCATCAAGCCTTAGCTTCGGCGGTCCAAACACGCTGGACATTGATCTAAACACTTTCGGCGCTCCCAGTCCGGCCCCGATCAACGTGGCGGGAGCATTGACTGCCAATGGCACTGTTACGATCAATATCCTGTCCTCCGCGCCGATAGGACTCGGCACGTTTCCGTTGATTCAATACGGCAGTCCGGCAGGCTCGGGGACCTTCGTGCTGGGGAGTCTTCCGCCAGGGGATGCGGGCAATCTGAGCAATAGCGGCGGCGTTGTTTCGCTTGTCATTACGAATGCGAGCGCGCCACGCTGGAATGGAAATGTTGCCGGCGGAGTCTGGGATATTGGCACGACTGCGAATTGGATAGACCGTATCACCGGCCTGCCCACGACTTACCAGGATGGCAAACCGGTGTTGTTTGATGACAATGCCACAGGCACGACGACCGTGAACCTCACTGCCCCCGTCGTCAGTCCCGGCAGTCTTACCTTCAACAATAACCAATTGCCTTACACCTTGACCGGGGCGGGCGCAATCACCGGCACGACTGGATTGCTCTTGGAAGGGTCCAACACAGTTTCCATTATCAACAGCGGCGGCAATAGTTTCACCGGCCCCACAGTCCTTGAGGCCGGAACATTGACCGTCACCAGCCTGGCCAATGGCGGTTCGCCCAGCGCGATTGGCGCATCGTCATCCAATCCGACCAATCTGGTGCTGGCGGGCGGGACATTGAGCTATACCGGCCCGGCGGTTGCAATCAATCGCGGTTACGCCGGTCAAAACACCAATGGCACGATTGACATAAGTTTGGTCGGCAACCTGACGTTGAGCGGCACCGTGGCTGATTTTCCAGGGAGTGGCTTTGTAAAATCAGGGCCGGGCCAGCTCACCTATGCCGGCACGGGAAACAATGCCCTGGCTGATAGCTTGGGATATAGTGTGGCTCAAGGAACAGTAGTGTTCGCCGGCCAAACCAATAGCGTTAACGGGAATTTCGTGGTGGCTGGTCCCAGCTTTGGCTTCCCGCTGCCAGCCACGTCGAATGCGGCTCTTGTTGTCAGCAGTCCGGCAACCTTGAACATTGGTATGCTCGACGTCGGGGATAGCGGGAATGGCACCAATCTTACCACCGGTGTGGTCACTCAAACCGGCGGCTCGGTGGTCGCGAACAGCGGGGGGCAAATTGGCCAATACCCCAACGGCGTCGGTGTTTACAACCTCAGTGGCGGCACTCTTACCACCGAGAACTGGCTGTCCGTGGGCCGGCAGGGTGGCGTTGGGACGCTCAATCTCTCCGGCACGGGTGTGCTCATTACCACCGGCGGCGGAAATTTTGATATCGGCAACTCGGGCGGGGTAGGGGGCTACAGTGGAACCGGAGTGTTCAACCAAACAGGCGGAGTCCTCACCAACACGACGGAAGTCTGGCTGGGTGAAGCTGCTGGCGAAGAACCGGACAGCGGCACATGGAATATGTCTGGCGGCACAGCCGTGACGGGTGAAGTGCATGTCGGCGTCGGTGGCACGGGCACGAGCACGCTTAATGTAAGCGGGTCCGCCAGCATCACTGAAAGTTACCTGCTCCTCGCCAATTATGACGGCAATACCACAGGCAATGTGAACGTCGGGAGCGTCAGCCAACCTGGCGGCACCATAACCGTCAACGCCGACATGAACATCGCGGGTCAAGGCACTGGAACCTTGAACTTCGTTACGAACGGCGGCGGCACAGTGACTGTTACCGGCACCATCTACCTATCACGTTTCAGTTCAACAGCCGATGGCACGGTGAACTTAAATGCAGGTGGCACTCTGATCGCCGGCTACATAAATAACGGCTATGGATTTGGCAACAACCTTACCAACAATCCGCAAGCCTTTAACTTCAACGGTGGAACGCTGAGAGCTTACACTGGCTCCCAGTATTTTATCCAGCCCTATGTCAACGCGGTTGTCCAATCTGGCGGCGCGATCATCGATGACGGCGGATATTCCATCACCGTCCTGGCGGGTTTGGTCAACGGCGGCGG
Organism: uncultured Verrucomicrobiota bacterium; assembly: GCA_964558455.1. GTDB lineage: Bacteria > Verrucomicrobiota > Verrucomicrobiia > Limisphaerales > Palsa-1400 > DASRLE01. The sequence goes on from CAZLEE010000014.1 coordinate 25,732, forward strand.
TAACGGCGGCCTGACCAAGGTGGGCAACGGAACGCTCTACCTCGACGGTGTGAATACTTACACTGGCACCACGCTGGTTAGCGCCGGCACTTTGGGAGGGACAGGCAGCATTGCCGGCCCGGTGACGGTTGCCTCGGGAGCCACGTTGGCTGCCGATGTTGGCGCAATCCAGGTATTCTACGTTAACAACACACTGACCTTGGAGGCGGGGAGCACAACGTCCATGAAACTCACTCCTTCCAGCAACGATGAGATTGAGGGATTGACTGGCGTGACTTTTGGCGGGGCGCTGGTGTTGACCAATACCAGCGGTTCTTCGCTAACGGTTGGGAGTGTCTATAAGTTGTTCAACTTCCCTCCTGGCACCAGCAGCGGCAACTTCAGCTCGGTCACAATTCTGCCTGCCGGCGCTGGCACCTTTGCTCCAGCCACCGGTTTGTTGACCATTGTTGCTCCGACGACACCGCCGGTTGTCAATCCGCCCACTCTTTCGGGCGGCAAGCTGATCATGACCGGAACCGGCGGCACGCCGGGCAGCGGTTACACGATACTGAGTTCTACCAATGTGGGGTTACCATTGATTGACTGGGTGACTAATGCCACGGGCGTCCTTAGTGGAAGCGGCGCGTTCTCCAACGCCATTCCGGTCAGCAACTCTGTGCCGGCAATGTTCTTCCAGATGCGGGTCCAGTAATTCGTTTGGGTTGGTAAATCAAGGGCGTCCTTCGGGACGCCCTTTTTGCTGTCTGCCTGGGCGATTTTCCCCTCCAAAAAAAGCGCATAAAAATTATTTGCGTGGAAGGGGAAGATCAAAAAAGACGTCATGCGTGGCCATTTCATGCCACAAGACAGCAGCCGGCTCCGGGATTAGGTTAAAGCAAGCCTCGGAGGGTGAAATTGCCTCAGTCCGACTTCTCCGCAGGCGGAAAGGTTTTAATTGAAATAAGCTTAACAGCGTTGCGTGTCAGGTAATGAAAACAAATCTACAACAATTTAAGTCTGCAGTTGGCGGACAGCGTGCCGAAAAAGATTTTCAGGCTTTCACTTTGATTGAGCTTTTGGTGGTGATTGCAATCATTGCGATTTTGGCCGCCATGTTGCTTCCAGCTTTGACCAAGGCCAAGATTCAAGCCATCCACACCCAGTGCGCCAACAATCAAAGACAGCAGCTCATAGCCTTGACCATGTACGCGGGAGACAGCAAAGATTTCCTTCCCGATGGCACTGGCGGAGCTTGGGCTTGGGATATGGACGCCTCTACCGCGAACCTGATGATCGGATATGGAACGACGCCGCAGACTTGGTATGACCCGGGAACGTCGCCCACATTTGGCCCCGTTGACTGGTTTGGCACCACGCCCTACGGCAATGTGCCCGGCGGTACGGCATCCGAATGGACCTTTGCTGCGCCTTATCCCGATCCTGGGGCAACGCCAGGCAGCGGTTATCGGGTTGTTGGATACACTCAAACCTTTTATGGCACGGCGTCCTATTCTGGTTTCTACGCAACGAATACCAACCAGAAACTTAGTGCAGCTTTCACTCCAGGTTTTAACAGTACCGGTCCCGGCAGTGTTCCTGTGGGAAATATTTCCAAACGCTCCCTTACGGCATGCGCCAACCTCAACCAGTCAGGGGATGCTGCCTATCCCGCGGATGCTGCCAGCACCTACAATTGGGTCGATGTTATCGGCGGTTATAAATACAACGGGGTTAGCAAAGGCAATAACAGCGCGCACTTGGAGAGCAAGACAGTTCCCGTCGGGGGTAATATCGGCATGTTGGATTCGCACGTGGAGTGGCGTCCCTTCAACCAGATGATTGACCGCACCGCCGGCACGGCCGGCCAAATCCCGTTTTTTTATTATTGAGCCATTGGACTACGAAAACCAGTGGGCCGAATTGGCCGACCAAGTTCCAGCGTTTTTATCTTTCATGAAACTTAAGCTCCGCGACTACCCGAAATATTGTTTGTTGTTCTGTGTATCCTTGATTGGGATTGCAACCATCGCCAATGCCGGGATCTTGCGTCCGCCATCTGTGCCTTTGGTGGCGTGTGATCCTTATTTCAGCATTTGGTCCCCGGCGGATAAACTGACCGGCACGGACACAACCCATTGGACCGGCAAACCGCAACGCCTGGCCAGCCTGGTTCGAATTGATGGAAAATCCTTCCGGCTCATGGGGACGGAACCCGCGGATATTCCGGCGTTGCCGCAAACCCGGCTTGAAGTGTTGCCCACGCGGACGATTTATTCTTTTGACGGCGGGGGGCTGCGCCTCACGCTCGCGTTCATGACCGCTGACTTGCCGGACGACTTGGATGTGCTGTCGCGACCAGTCACCTACGTGATTTGGAGCGCGCAATCCACGGACGGGCGGAAGCATTCGGTGTCCGTTTATTTTGACGCCCGCCCGGAAATCGCCGTCAACGAGCCGGATCAGGCGGTAAATTTTCAAAATGCCAGCATTGCCGGCGTGCAAGCCTGGCGGGTTGGTTCAGTCGAACAACCCGTCTTGCGGAAGGCGGGTGACGACCTTCGCATTGACTGGGGTTATTTTTACGTGGCGACGGCCAATGACGCCAGGGCCAGTGGCACGGTCAATTCCGCCGAAGCCTCCCGCAACGGTTTTATTGCCGATGGCCGTCCGGGCCGGCCCGCTGCCGGCGCGTTGCTCGAAAACAACGCGCGCAATGATTCCGTGATTGCGTTCTCGGTGGACTTGGGCGGGGTCCGGGCCAAACCGGCTTCCTGCTGGTTGATGCTTGCCTATGACGATCTTTACTCCATCCAGTACATGAAGAAAAATTTGCGGCCGTATTGGCGCCGCAACGGCTGGGAAGCGGCGGATCTTTTGCAGGCGGCGGCGCGGGATTATCCCTCTTTGACGAAACGTTGTGCGGCGTTTGACGACGAACTGATGGCGGACACGCGTGAGGCTGGCGGCGAGAATTACGCGGCGCTGGTTGCACTGGCCTACCGCCAGTGTTTTGCCGCCGGAAAATTTGTCGCCGACGACAACGGCCAGCCGTTGCAGTTCTGCAAGGAAAACCATTCCAACGGTTGTATCGGCACCTCCGACGTTTTTTATCCGATGTCGCCGCAGTTTTTGTTTTTCGGCCCCACGCTGGCCAAATCGTTCATCGTGCCTTTCATGAACTATGCCGCGAGCGAGCGCTGGAAATTCCCCTTTGCGCCGCATGACCTGGGCACCTATCCGCACGCGAACGGACAAGTCTATGGCGATGGGGAGCGCGGTGTGAACAATCAGATGCCGGTTGAAGAAAGCGGCAATTTGCTCTGTCTGTTTGGGGCGGTTGCGCAAATGGAGGGCAACGCGAATTTTGCCGGACTGTATTGGAATCAGCTTGAGCAATGGGCGGGGTATTTGAAGGACAAAGGTTTTGACCCGGAGAAGCAGCTTTGCACGGACGACTTTGCCGGGCATCTGGCGCATAACGTTAATCTGTCGGCCAAGGCGATTTGCGGTCTCGGATCGTTCGCGAAACTTTGCGAGATGCGCGGTGACAAGGCCAAGGCGGCGGAATATTCCCAAATAGCTCATCAATGCGCCCAACATTGGATGGAGGCGGCTGATGACGGTGATCATTTCCGTCTGGCCTTCAATGATCCGGGTTCGTGGAGCCAGAAGTACAACCTGGTTTGGGACCGCATTCTGGGTTTGAACTTGTTTCCCGACGCCGTGGCCCAAAAGGAAATGAGCTTTTACAAAAAGATGCAGAACCAGTATGGATTGCCGCTGGACAACCGCGAAACTTACACCAAGCTGGACTGGATCACATGGACGGCCACGCTTACGCAAAAGCGGGCCGATTTTGAGGCCTTGCTTGATCCCGTCGTTGCCTTCCTGAACGCCACTCCAGACCGTTCGCCCATGACGGATTGGTATCGGACCAAGAACGCCAGGAAAGTCGGTTTCACGGCGCGGCCGGTTGTGGGGGGGGTGTTTTTGCAAATGCTCTACAACAAGGGTGTCTGGGAAAAGTATGCGAGTCGCGACAAAACCAAGGCGGCGAATTGGGCGCCGATGCCGAAAGCGCCCAGAATCCTGGTGATCGTTCCGGCGGCGGACAGGCAGCCGGCGATGTGGAATTACACCACGACGACGCCGGGGGACGGTTGGATGGGGCAACAGTTTAATGACATAACTTGGAAAAGGGGCCGCAGCGGTTTTGGTACGGTGAACACGCCGGGCGCGGTCATCGGCACGCTCTGGCGGACGGATGACATCTGGCTGCGGCGGGAGGTGGATTTGCCCGCCGGAAAATACTCGAACATCAGCGCGTGGCTTCATCACGATGAGGATGCAGAGGTGTACATCAACGGCGTGCTCGCCCTCAAGGTCGGCGGATTTATAGTGAATTACGATATCTTCCCATTAACGCCGGCAGGGGAGGCTGCGCTCAAGCCCGGCAGGAATCTGATCGCCATACACTGTCATCAAACCACGGGCGGGCAATACGTGGATTGCGGGTTGGTGAAGATTCAAGCAGAGTGACCGGAATGAAATGGATAATAAAACTGATCATCACAGTAACTTTGACAGTGCCGTTTTATTGTCTGGCTCAGGCCGGCGTTCCTGAATTTCCGTCCACTGCCAATCTTCCCTCCACAACCCCGGCAACCAACCGCGCCCCTCTTTTGGCTTCGCCTTTTGCGGCGCTGCCACTGGGAAGCATTCGGCCAAAAGGCTGGCTGCTTACGCAATGCCGGTTGCAGCGCGATGGTCTGACGGGCAACGCTGAAATGATTTACGCCGCCGACCTTGGCTCCAACAGCGCATGGCTGGGCGGAACCGGTGAAAACTGGGAGCGCAGCCCGTATTACTACAAAGGTCTGATCCCGCTCGCCTATGTGTTGAACGATGCCGGTCTCAAAGAGAAAGCGCAAAAGTGGGTCGATTGGTTGCTCTGCCACCAAAGGCCGGATGGCTACATCGGACCGTCCTCCAACAATGACTGGTGGCCGCGCATGCCGGCCACTTATGCGCTTCGCGATTATTACGAAGCGACGTGTGACGCGCGCGTGCCGATTGTTTTGAGCAATTACTTCCGATATATGCTCGCCAACCTGCCGTCGCGCCCGCTGGTGGACTGGGGCAGGGCGCGCGCGGGGGATGAGATGGATGTTGCGCTCTGGCTCTACAACCGGAACGGCGACACAAATTTATTGACACTTGTTCGTTTGCTGCATCAACAGGCCGACGACTGGACCGGGATTTTCACCAGCAACAGTTTCGCGCTCTTTGGCACCGATTTTCAGCCAAAGCATAATGTGAATGTTGAGCAGGCGCTCAAATTGCCTGCGGTTTATCATCAGGTTTCTGAACAGCCTGAGGATCTCAACGCGCTGGAGTTGGGATGGGACAACCTCATGCGCGAACACGGGTTGTCTTGCGGCATCAACAGCGGCACGGAATTCCTCTCCGGCAACGCGAGCGTGCAGGGAGTCGAACTGTGCGCGATTGTCGAGGCCATGCTTAGTCTCGAAACGGCCGTTCGCACCACGGGCGATGCGGTGTTGGCGGACCGTTTGGAAACCATTGCGTTTAACGCCCTTCCTGCCGCGCTGGCTAACAACATCAAAGCCATCCAATATTACACGCTGCCGAACAATGTCATCGCGATCAATGGCGGCCACGGTTACAACCAGGATTATGCCAACGGGTCGGTCCCTGGCCCGAACTCCGGCTATCCGTGTTGCCGCTATAACTTTCACATGGGCTGGCCGAAGTATGTCCAGAACTCGTGGGCTGCGACGACAGACGGCGGGTTGGCCTTGCTGGCCTATGGACCGACCGTCGTGAACTCAATGGCCGATGGCAGACAGGTTCAAATCACCGAGGACACCGGCTACCCGTTTTCGGAACAGGTGCTGTTGCGGGTGTCGGTGAGCGGCCCTGTGGTATTTCCATTGCTGCTGCGGATTCCGGGTTGGTGCAGCAATGCCACGATTGCCGTCAACGGCCGGTTTCAGTCCGGCTTGGAGGCTGGCTCGTTTCATCGCATTGCCCGCACTTGGATCAATGGCGATTTGGTGACCGTTAATTTGCCAATGCCCGTTCAAACGCTGCCCGGTCCAAGCCGGGCTGTGACCATCAACCGCGGGCCGCTGGTTTATTCGTTGAAGATTGGCGAACAATGGACGGTTCGCACGCCTGACCCGCTGGGACTTGGCTTTGATGAGTTTGAATTGCGTCCCACAACTCCGTGGGCCTACGCGTTGCAATTGGATCCCGGCCATCCCGCTGCTTCGCTCATTTTTACCCAATATGCGACGCCGGCGAATCCCTTTGATCCCGCGGAACCTTCTGTCAAATTGATTGCGCAGGCGCGAAGGCTGCCGGATTGGATAATCGGCTGGCGCGGCACCCATGCTTTCGAGCCGCCATGCAGCCCGGTAACCTCAAGTAACACGCTGGAGACAGTCACGCTTGTGCCGTTTGGCGCGCAACATCTAAGGGTAAGTTGGTTTCCCTACTTGGGCATCCCGGCTCCGACGACCGGCGCTTTCACCGAAAACTTTGATCGGACTTGGAGCAGTCGATGGACCGTGTTTGGGGGGAATTGGTCTGCGCGCAACGGTGTTCTGAGCACCGTGCCTGCATCCGCGTTCGGCGCCAAGGCGCTGGCTATGGAAACCGCTTTCACCAATTTTACCTATGAAGCGGATGTCTCGGTCGGGCGTGAGGGCAACGCCGGGCTGATTTTTCGCGCCAGCAAACCAGACATCGGCGCGGACGCCTATTGTGGTTATTACGCCGGCATCAATTCCAAAAGCTCTGAACTGGAAGTCGGTTACGCTTCGAACTCGTGGAATGTGATTACCAACGTTCCGATGACCTTTGCGGCGAACACGTTTTATCATCTGAAGATTCAGGCCTTGGGATCGCGCTTGAAAATCTTCGTCGGTGGCGCTCTTCAACCTGCTGTGGATATGAATGACCGTCATTTTACCGGCGGAATGATCGGCGTGCGCGATTACTGCGGTGATGGCAACCAATCTTTCTCCAGCTACTCCAATCTGACGGTTTCCGAGCATGTCGGGGCCGGTGACAAAACTCCCGCGGCGCATCCGCGTTCAGAAATGTCCCAATGAAAATTGGAATTTTTATTCTGGCCATGGCGTCGTGCCTGAATCTGGCGCGAGCCGGAGGAATTAATTGGCCGGCCAATCAGTTGCTGCCGACTTTTCCAGCGCCGGCCCCGGTCTTGGATTGTATTGATGTCAGTTCTGCCAGCAGCGCGGAGCTTGATTTGTTTGCCTCTTTGGAAGGGATCGTGAACCGGACACAACCGCAGATTGCCTGTGCGAGCAGTGTCAATGGGGAAGGGGAGTTTACTTGGATCAATCTCCACAACTTGCCTTACACTCTGACCAGTGGTTACAGCGCCATTCTTCAGTACCGGACTAATCTGACCGGGCTGGTTGTCACTGACCCCAACCAGCCGGACACCCTGAATCTGGCGACGACAATGGCCGGAGTGAACAACGAGCTGATTTGCAATCCATGTTTACTGCCGACCCTGACCAACGCCCCGTATAATCTTCCGATTGTTGACGACTTGCGGGGACGGTTTGCAAACAAATATGCGGTGTATGGATACCTCTACACCAACTACTGGCCGCTATGCACGCATCGCATTATTGCGGGCATGGAAACCAATCTGGATGGAAACTTGCGCGATTATCTTGTCGCATTGAAGTCGGCCACTGTCTGGTTGGATCCGGGGAATTCCCAGGACGCCGCGATGCTGGCTTTGTTTCTCTCCGGCACGACCCCCGTCAATTGTGTTTACATGGGCTGGTGGCCGAATGAAGGCAACGGCTTGTCTTGGATTGGCAATTATGGAATTCCCGTTGTCGCCAGCGACTACTTTTGTAATGGCTCGCTCTTCAGCGGTGTCACCTGTCCGATCAATGTTCCGGGTATTCCGCCCCCGCCGCCGCTTGCCAACAAAGTTTATGTTGCCCTGATTCTCAGTGACGGTGACAACGCCCAATACATGCAGCATGCGATGAAGATAAACTGGGAGAATGGCGATCGCGGCAAGATTCCCATCGGCTGGACGGTTGATCCTCTCACTGCCAATTTCGACCCGGCCATGCTTGATTATTATTGGAGCACAGCCACCGCCAATGATTGTCTGATATCGGGACCGTCGGGAGCTGGCTACGCCCGGGTTGAGTACTGGAACACAGCCAACCTGACCGCATTGGCCAGCGCCTCCGATGCATATCTCCAACGCAGCGGCCTCCGTGTCATAACGGTTTGGGATGAAGTAAACAGCGCCATTGCCCAGACTTACGCTTTGAATTGTCCGACTTTGCTGGGGTTAACCGACCAAAATGGGACTTACAGCGCGGTGAACCTGGGGCTGCGGACAATTGCAGAAACTCCGACCTATGCCTCAACCACCAATCAAATGATTTCCGCCATCACCAGTGCTGCTGCGGGCTGGAACGGCACCGCTCCTGTCTTCATTGTGGCGCAGGCGTCCGCCTGGAGCCTCGTGCCATCGGACCTTGTCAACATTGCCAACACTTTTAACACGAACGAATTTCAGTTCGTTCGCCCCGATCATTTGTTCATGCTCAACAACCAAGTCTTTGGACCTCCTTTGGCTGTGACACAACCGGCGATTGGAATTGCCGCTGGCAGCGCTGCCTTGAAAGGAATCGTAAGCGCGAATGCGACGAACACGACCGCGTGGTTGGAATGGGGGACAAATAACAACTACGGTTCACAGAGCGCGGCAACCAATCTGGGAAATTCAGGTAATTCGTTCGTCGGGGTCAGTACGGTTGTTACCGGATTAAAGGCCTGGCAGACTTATCATTATCAGGTCGTGGCCAGCAATATTCTGGGGAAATCTCGGGGAGGAGACAAAGTATTTACAACCGGAGGACGATTGGAGGTTTGGGGCAGTGGCGCGCTTGGAGAAACGAATGTGCCGCCTGGTTTGACGAACGTGATCGGAATCAGTTGTGGCGCCTACCACGGGCTGGCGCTGAAAAACGACGGCACCGTTGCCGCTTGGGGATATAACAGTTATGGCCAGACGAATGTGCCGGCGGGGTTAAGCAACGTTGTCGCGGTGGCAGGGGGAATCCGACACAGTTTGGCGCTGATGGCGAACGGCACCGTTGCAGCCTGGGGCGACAATACTTACGGCCAGACGAACGTGCCGGCAGGGCTGACCAACGTTGTGGCCATAGCGGCTGGCGGGTATCATAATCTGGCGCTGTTGGCGAACCAAACCGTGACGGCGTGGGGATATAATGCCTATGGGCAAACGAATGTGCCCGCTGGCTTGACTAATGTTGTGGGCATGGCTGCGGGCTATGGCCATAATTTGGCTTTGCTGGCCAATGGAACCGTTGTCGCCTGGGGATACAACGTCTTTAACCAAACGAATGTGCCGACCGGCTTGAGTAATGTCGTGAGCGTGGCTGCGGGGGAGTATCACAGCATGGCTCTAAAGGCAAATAACGGTTCTTCAGCAGGTCTTGGTCCTGTTGGCAGGTGGGTGGCGGACAGCCTTTCCGGCAGCAACGGCTCACCGGTCAGTAATTGGGTGGACAGCGTGGCTGGAATAAGCGCAAGCCAGCCCGCCGCCGGCAGCCAGCCCGGGTTGTATGCCAATGTTCTCAACGGACACAACACGGTCCGTTTTTCCAGTGCCGGAAAGCAGTACTTGACAGTGATGGCGACGAATAGCCCGATTTCTGGAGCCGGGGATTTCACAATGGTGGTGGTGTTCAGGACTTCCACGTTGGGAAACGCGTCATCTTCGTTTTACCTGAATACTGGCTTGCTTGGCGCTGACCAGCCAGGAGCCACCAACGACTGGTCTTTTGTCATCAACGGCACTGAGCTTGGTGCCGGACTGGGCGCGGCTGGCGGCGGTTGCAGCGCCGACGCCAGCCTCTATGGGGGGAATGTGACCGATGGAAATCCGCACATCGGGGCGTATGTGCGTTCGGGGGGCACCATCCGCTTATATGTTGATGGGGTCATTGTCGCGGAGCAAACTTCACTCTGCACAGCGGCGCGTGGAAGTGATCCGTTTGAGATTGGGGCGATGACCACGGCCCCCTATTTTTTCAACGGCGACATTGCCGAGATCCAACTTTATAACCGGGCGCTTAATTCTTGGGAGATGGCGAACCTTAATGGTGTTTTGGCCGGCACTTACGGAATGAGTGGAATTGCGGGTGCTCCGGTGTGCCAGTGGGTGGCGGACTATCTTGCTGGAAGCAATGGCTCATCGGTTAGCAATTGGACGGACAGTCTTGGCGGAAGAAGCGCAACACAGGGTTCCGCCGGCAACCAACCCCAGTTATATTCCAATGTTCTCAACGGGCACAGCACAGTGCGATTTTCCAGCGCATCAAGCCAGTTCTTGACCGTGACGGCGGCAGAAAGCCCGATTTCCGGAGCCGGAAGTTTCACAATGGTGGTGGTGTTTAGAACTTCCACACCGGGAAATGCGTCATCTTCATTCTACCTGAATACGGGTCTGCTTGGCGCTGATGTTCCAGGCGCCGTCGATGACTGGTCTTTTGTCATCAATGGCAGTCAATTGGGGGCGGGCTTGGGGGCGGGCGCCAACGGTTGCAGTGCGGATTTCAGTCTCTACGGAGGGGATGTGACGGATGGTAATCCGCACATTGGGATGTACGTGCGGGCCGGCGCTACGATCAGCCTTTATGTTGACGGAGCATTAGTGGCTTCACAAAACGCACTTTGCCCCGATGCCCGTATTGACTGTCTCTTCGACATTGGAGCGATGACTACCGCCCCTTATTACTTCAACGGCGACATCGCTGAAATCCAGCTTTACAACCGCGCGCTGAGTTCCTGGGAAATCATGAGTGCCAATGAAATTCTGGCCGGCACCTACGGGGTGGGCAGTGCGGGCGGGTTGGTCGGCACGGTGGTGGCCTGGGGTGACAATGCCAGCGATCAGGCGAGTGTGCCGGCCAACCTGGCAAATGTGTCGGCGGTGGCCAGCGGAAACGACAGTAGCTTCAATCTCGCGTTGGAAGCCAACGGGTCAACTATCGGGTGGGGTAACAACAACCAGGGCCAAACCAGCGTGCCTGCCGGATTGACGAACGTGTCGGCAATCGCCGCCGGCTCTGTTTTTGGATTGGCCATTGGCAATCAACCGCCACAGGCCGGCAATGTAACGGTTTCGGGCTACGTGAATCATGACCTTTCATTCGCGCTTCCAGCCGTCAGTCCTGACGGGAATCAGTTGAACTTCCTCATCCTGTCATTGCCGGCGGCCGGAGCACTTTACCAATACTCCGGCGGCACGCCAGGACTGCCGATCATTACGCCCAACACATCTGTCAGTGATCCGGCTGGACGGGTCATCTTCGCGCCTGCGGCGGGAGCGGAAGGAAATCCTTATGCGGCGTTTAATTTTATGGTCAATGACGGGTTTTATAGTTCAGGTTCGGCCCAGGTGTCAGTCAACATCGGGCTTCCGGAGACGCCACAATTAACGGGCGTGTCTTGGAATCCCGGAACCCTTGAAACCGAAGGTGTCAATTTAAACTTTTCGGGAGCTCCCAACGCGACTTACAGTATTTGGGCGACGACCAATCTGGTCAATTGGCTGGACATCGGGACGGCAACCGAGGCCCAACCCGGCCTTTATGAATTTACGGATGCGACCGTTACGAACTGGCCCGAGCGGTTCTACCGTATTTCAGCCCCCTAAAGCAACCGATTGAAATCGTGAATCAATGAAAAAAATGCTCATACATACAATCTTTTGTCGCCCAAGATGGCGCGTTCCGGCCTTTGCATTTGCAATGGTTTCCCTTCTGGCAGTTGCGGAAAATCCGCCGCCATTTTTAACCGACTCCAATCAGGTCCTCGAACGCACATGTTTTCAAACAGAAAAGGCATGGAGTCTCAAGGGGAATTTGCCTTCGGACGTCGCCATTGTTTACGGCATTGACACCAATCTGCCGGCGCGCATTGCGTCCTGGCGTGAGCATGGCTATCGCATCCACGTGATGACCGGCGCTTCGTGGGGAAAATATCAGGATTACCTCTATGGCCGCTTTGACGGGGTGAACCACGAGGATCAGGCGCAAACGGATCGCAATGGCGACAAGATCGGTCACGGCGGGGACGTGTATTATATGTGTCCCGGCGAGAACTACGGCAAATTTCTTTGCATCGGCGTCCAGCGTGCGCTCGATGCCGGTGCTGAAGCGGTTCACATGGAAGAACCCGAATTCTGGGACCGCGCCGGATACTCGGAAGGCTTCAAACGGGAATGGCTCAACTATTACCACGACCAATGGCAGCCGCCGGACAGTTCGGTTGATGCTCGTTGGCGTGCGTCGAAGCTGAAATACTTCCTTTATCGCCGGGCGCTCCAACAGGTGTTTGATTACATCCAGGTTTACAATCAACGAACCGGCCGTCATGTGCGTTGCTACGTGCCGACGCACAGTCTGCTCAATTACGCCCAGTGGTGCATCGTCAGCCCCGAATCCAGCCTCGCTCAACTTAATGGTTGCGATGGTTGTATTGCCCAAGTCTGGACCGGCACGTCGCGTGAACCCAATCGTTTTCGTGGTGAAGTGCGTTCGCGCACGTTTGAGACCGCTTTCCTTGAATACGGGGCAATGCAAAATCTCGTCCGCGCCACTGGCCGCTCCGTCTGGTATCTTGGCGATCCAATTGAAGACAATCCAAATTACGACTGGACGGATTACCGGGTGAATTGGGAATCCACCCTGACTGCCTCGTTGTTCCAGCCGGAGATATCGAGTTTCGAGGTTGCGCCGTGGCCGGAGAGAGATTTTGGCGGACACTATCCGCGCTCGGTCCCACGCAATGAGAGGAAGCCCATGCCGCCGTCATACGCCACCGAATTGCAGACGGTCTTCAATTCGCTCAACGACATGAAGCAATCGCTGGTGGAATGGGATTGCGGCACGACCGGCGTTGGAGTGCTCGTCAGCGACTCGCTCATGTTCCAGCGCGGCCAGCCAACGCCAAGTGATCCTTATCTGGGGAATGTCTATGGTCTGGCCATGCCCTTGCTCAAGCGCGGTTTGCCTGTCACGCCTGTCCAGCTTGAAAATGTCACGGTGCCTCATTATTTGGACGGCTTCCACATCTTGCTTTTGAGTTATGACGGACAAAAGCCGCTTTCGCCGCAAGTCCACCCGCCGCTGGTTGACTGGGTTAGAAGCGGCGGCGTGCTTGTCGTTTGCGATAAGGACGCCGATCCCTACCTCAAAGTCCATGAATGGTGGAACAGCAACGGAAAACACTACGCCACGCCGCGCGAACACCTCTTTGAGTTGCTTGGCTTGGACAATTCAATTGCGGCGGACAAATTTACTCGCGTCGGCAAGGGAGGGTTGATCTGGATGCGCGACCGGCCCGCCGACCTTTCGACCAGCGCGCAGGGTGCGATGCGTGTCGTGGCGGCGGTCGAATTGGCCGCCGAAAAAGCCCGGTTGGAATGGCACGACAAAAATTATCTCCTGTTGCGGCGCGGCCCATACATCATTGCTGCCGGCCTTGATGAATCCGACGCGGCCAAGCCGCACGCGTTGCATGGACGGTTTGTCAATCTTTTCGATTCAACACTCCGCGTCGAAAATGATATTTCCATCAGCCCCGGTTCCCGCTGGTTTTTGCTCGACCTCGATGCCTTCCATACGGGCCGGTCGCATCTGCTTCTTTCGGCGTGCAAGGCAATTCTTGGAGAACAAACGCGCCATCAGATCAGTTTTGCGGTCGAAGGCATCGGTGAAACACCGGCAATCATGCTTTTGGAGTCAGCCGAAGCGCCGCGCGAAGTAACGTTGGATGGAAAAAATCTAACGACGTTTGAATACTCCGCCAAGGAACGATTGCTCTGGATCCATTTTGAGAACGACGTTGTTCCCCGCACTTTGGCCGTGGAGTATTGAGTGAAAAGACTTAGAGCCTGTTTGAAAACTCAAAATAGTACCAATAAAATCAGCATTTTTGT
>CAZLEE010000015.1:0-37904 GCA_964558455.1 uncultured Verrucomicrobiota bacterium
ATTCCGTCGATCTTGTTGATTCAGCTTCCATATTGAGCGGAACATTCTCCGTCTGGCGCTTGAAAAGACAAGCATAAAGCGCCAGCAACCAAAAAAACCATTCCAGAACACTAAAAGCCCATCGGCAGAAAATAGGCGTGGCTGTAGTATTTCAGGTTTCCTGACGTCGGCTCCCGTCAACCGGTGGTGAACCGGGCAACGGCTGCCTCACCGCGCGCCAGACGCGGCGGACAATGCGGGAATCGGCCCATATTACTATCTCCAACAAAATGAGGAGCCAAATGGCAAAATCCGAAGCGCCAAAGAACAACGAACCTGAAAGTTTCCACACACAGTGTGCCAGTATTTTTTGCAAGAGAAGGAACAGGCTGGTAATCGCCGAGTCGAGCAGGAGCAGGGGAAAGAGCAGTCCGTCAAACAAGGCCAGCTTCAGGCCGCAAAGCCGCCCTTCGGAGCGCCGGATTTGGATCGTTGCCCACCAGCCGAGGACGGTTGCGACCAAAGGCGCGATCAAAACAAGTCCCGCCAAACCCGCTACTGTGAGCAGAATGTTAAGCCACGAACTATCGCCCCAACGCGTGCTGGTGGCCGCAGCATCTTTGAGCCGCCACAAAAGCCAAGCCATGGGCAAAAACGATAATAGCGCGCAAATCGCACCGACCACGGCGGAGCGGCAGAGACGCGGGCGACCTTTAATGGCGGTCAGGGCAAACAGATTGTATCCCAGTAAAAGAAGACCATAAACGATCCGGCCTATTCCGCCGCCTAACACTGCCCCCAAAACGAGATTCAAAATCACGTCGATCTTGGTGTGGTCTTGGTTTGGGGTGGCTGGTTCGAATATTTCCACAACTCGTCCGTCAGGCAGACCTGTTTCATGTGTCCAAGAGGACAGCCGTTTGGCAATTTCATTTGCGGTAACGACAGTTCCTGCTGACGAATTTCCCGCAACGGTAAATTCATAATTGTCCGTGTGAGGAATTCTCCAAATGCGCGTTCGATCCTCCAATATCCCTCGAATTTCATTATCGGTTCTCCCGACAAACGGTTGCTCGGATGCAAAAGCAGGATTGAGATTCAGGTTTGAGATAACCCCGTAGATAAATTTGGGCGATCTGACAATCGCATTCAAATCGGCCTGCAAGAACTTGCCGGGCGGCGTTTTGTTTTCTTTTGGACTGACAAGCGCAATGGTACCTGTTGCGGAATAAAGACGATTTACCGACTGGTGATAAGCCCCAAAAGCGAACCAGCCAAAAATCAGGATTGCCAGACCAGCGGAAACCCATGTTGCCACTCGCAGGAAACGGGGTTTGGCAGCCGGAGCGGCAGGTCCGTCGCCAGGCGATGCCGCAATCGTTTCCACCATCGTCTTCACCTCGCTGACTTGCTGGTAGCGTAGTTCGGGGTTCTGTTCCAACGCGCGCAGAACCACCTGGTCGAGACGCACATCAATATGCACTTTTCGGGAGGGCGGCTCGATTTGTTTGCCGGGCAGTTCGCCGGTAAGTAATTCGTAGAAAACAACGCCCAGCGAATAGATGTCGGCGCGGCTGTCCACGCGCTGCGGATCGGACTTCTGCTCGGGCGCGCTGTAAACCGGGGTGCCGACGGCGGTTCGGGTGGCGTTCTCCGGCGCGGAATGTTCGACGGCTCCGCCGCGATCGCCGGGCGCGCCCAGCATTTTAGCGATGCCAAAATCGGCCACCTTTATCCGCCCGGTCTTGTCAAGCAACAGGTTCTCCGGCTTGATGTCGCGATGAACGATGCCCCGGTCGTGGGCGAATTGCAGCGCGTCGCACAGGGGCGGCACGATGGCCAGCGCTTCTTCCGGGGTGAATTTCCGGGCGCGCAAAAGACGGCGAAGATTCAGCCCGTCCACAAATTCCATGAGCAGATAATAAAACCCGCCCGCCTGGCCGAAGTCGTAAATGGTGACGATATTCGGATGATTCAAGGCGGCAAGCGCCTGGGCTTCGCGGGTGAAACGTTCGGCGAATTTCGTGTCGTTGACCCGTTCCGGCGCGAGAAGTTTTAATGCGACAACCCGGTTCAAGGTTTTTTGCCGGGCTTTGTAAACGACGCCCATGCCGCCGCGACCGAGACATTCGAGTATTTCGAGTTGCGGGAAATACGGGGCAATCTTTTCGGGCGGAAGCGGCGGTTGGGCAGGGGGCGTGACGCCGGTGAAAACGGTTTCCGTTCTCATGTTCAGCGCCATCAGGCAGTTCGGGCAAAGCCCCTTTGGCGCATCCGCCGGCAGCGGATTTCCGCACTGCGGACAGTTGGACGATGATTCGTTGCTCATACCCATTACTGACCGGTCTCGAACGGGTTGTTACATGGCGCGCTCATTTATCTATTATCTACTTCCATGCTAGGGCCGCCGCCAGATGTCGCAATTCCGTGTCAAGATCAGCGCCGTCGGCAATGGTCTGCGAAATTTCCTCGCGATAAATCTGGCGAAAACGTTTCCGCAACCGATGCACAGCCACGCGGGCCGCGCCTTCGTTTACGCCGAGAACCTTGGCAAGGACCGCATAATCAATGGCGCCACGTTCGGCCATAAGGCAACTCTTGAGCGACTCGAACTCAACCGGTTTCCCGGCCGTCACAAATTCCGCCTCAAGGCGGTTCAGGGTCAAGGCCAGCAACGTCAAAGCCCACTGTCGATCATAAGTTTCATCGGCGGCAAGCGCGGCCGAATGGTCGGCGGCATAGCGGTCTTCGGCGATTGAAGTGTCAAATTGAACGCAGGCCGATCCGCCGCCGCGACGTTGTGCGGAAGCGCGCCGCCATTCGTTGCTCATGAAATGTTTCAAGGCGCCATCAGAAACGTGCGCAACCTTCCTTTTTCGCGATTGGCGGAATCAAGCCATCGTTTTTCGAGCGAACGGCGGAAGAATTCCCGGGTCAAATCTTGGGCGTCACAAGCCGGTTGGCCGGAACGCCGGACGTAAGCGTAAATCGGATACCAGTAAGCGCGACAAAGGGTTTCCAAGGCGGCGGCGGAATCCGGCGCATCTTTGCATGTGGCCGCCAACACCTGCGACCACCGTGTGGCCGGAAAAACCCGTGGCGCATCGCTGGATGAAGTCAGGTTGCTCATATATGAAAAGTCGTATTCAGCCAAGAATTACCGTAAAGAGGGCGGTTGTTACAGAAGAGGTGTAAAAAAGCGCATCAGAACCTTGCCAGCCCAAATTTCCTCAATTCCAGCCACCTCCCCGTCAATCGTCAGTACTACTGAATATAATAGATATTGTGCGAAATAGTTTGGCAGGGGACGATGCTGTGCCTTGGTATTGATGAAACTCAGTTTGCGGGTTGGTGGCTTGGCTTATTTGCTTTGTTGCACGGTTTCGACCATGGCAAAAATGTTTTCCAACGGCGTGCCGGCTTGAACATTGTGGCAGGAACTGCAAATGTAGCCTTCTTTTCCAGCCCCCAAGGTGCGCAGGCAGTCTTTCACTTCTTCACGCACTTGCGCGGCGGTGCCGCGTGGCAGAATAGTCTGGTTGTCCACACCGCCATGGAAAATAACGCGGGACCCAAAGTCTTTCTTCAATCCCGCCATGTCCATGCCGGGACAAGCATGTTGAATCGGGTTCAACACATCCACTCCGCAGTCAAGAATGGGTTTGATCAGGGCGCGGGCAGCGCCGTCGGTATGATAAAAGGCGCTCAGACCGTGGGCGTGAATCAAATCGCACCAACGCTTCAATCGCGGCTCAAGATGTGTCCGCCATAATGGCGGCGACATCAGGAGCGATTGCTGTCCGGCAATGTCGTCGCTGATGAAAACGAGGTCCACATGTCCGGCCGCCAGGGCGAAGAATTTTTTCATCATTTCGGTTTGAATGGATTCAACCCGGTCCAGAATGGCTTCAACCAAATCGGGGTTTTCGATAAGATCAATCATGGATTGTTCCAAACCGCGCAATTGACAGTAAATCTCGAAGAACGAAACCCATGGACCGATGACGGCGTATTCCGGGGAAGCCCGTTGCGCCAGAGAAACGGCGGCGTCATAGTCGAAGCGATCCACTTTGGGCCACAGCGGATAATTGTCAACGTCGGCGGTTGTTGCGCAGTTTTCCATGGGGGCGACGCCAAATTCCGCGTAATGAGCTTTGCCTGCCTGAATTTCCTGCAACGGCACGCCCCACATTGTCCGTGCGCCGCCAGATTCCGCGCCGGCCCCGGATTGTCCGCCAGCCCGGTCGCCCTCGTCGGTGCGATAATCCATGAAATCCCAGACGATCTTGTCCAACCCCAAAGCGCGCCACATGGCGAAGTCGTCGGCGACGTTGAAATGGCTGCGCAAGGCGGCGGCCACCTCGGGCGTATGCCAGAGGTCCACGGGAATACGGTCAACAGGCTTATGGTTCAAGATGGCAAGGATGCGTTCTTTTGGAGTCATGCTTCTATTTTTATGCTGCAAATCAGGGTAAATATGCAATACAATTATCTGCACAGCTAATGGTCCATACACTAATAAATATTAAAATACGCCGCTTGCCGGTCTGGAATCATCGTCTGCCAATATGGAAAATCACCCCTCCCCATCATCTGTTCAACACGCTCAAGGGTCTTTTAAATTCGTCCTGTTCGCCGCGGCGGTGACGGCGATTGGCGGGTTTCTCTTCGGCTACGACACGGCGGTGATAAACGGCGCGAACACTTATTTACAGAGCCATTTCGCGCTGGATCCGGACAAGGATACTTTCCTGATCGGCCTGGCCACGGCGTCGGCCATCATCGGTTGCATTCCTGGCGCGATGTCGGCCGGCGTGATCAGCGACCGGTTTGGACGCCGCCGGGTACTGTTTTACTGCGCCATAGTCTATGCCCTTTCCGCCATTCTGTCGTCCATCCCCAGGTCGTTCGTCCAATTCATTGCCGCGCGCGTTTTGAGCGGGATTGCCATTGGGGCGTCGTCGATGATCTGTCCGGTTTACATTGCGGAAATCGCGCCGGCGAAATGGCGCGGGCGTTTGGGCACATTGTTTCAATTCGGCATCGTGCTCGGTATTTTCCTGACCCTGTTTATCAATGGCTGGATACAGAAGGCAGGCGATGAAGTGTGGAACACGAATTACGGCTGGCGCTGGATGCTGGCGGCCGAAGCGATTCCGGCCCTGATCTTTTTGGGGCTGCTATTTCCCATCCCCGAAAGCCCTCGCTGGCTCATTCAGGCCGGACGCGAGGAGGAAGCGCGCCGCATTCTCGACCGGATTGGAGGAAAAGAACATGCGCTGACGGAAATCGCGGCCGTCAAAGGCGTGTTGCAACAGGAAAAAGGATCGTGGTCGGACCTGTTTTCAAAGCATTACCGATTGCCGCTTCTGATCGCGTTCGTGCTGATGGTGGGCGGGCAATTCAGCGGGATCAACGCGATCATGTATTATTCGACGGAGATTTTCAAGACGGCCACCGGCAGCGCGAACGCCGCGTTCAGTTCGTCGGTTTGGATCGGTTTGATCAACTTTCTGGCCACGTTTGGCGCAATTATGTTTGTTGACAAAGCGGGGCGCAAACCATTGTTGCTGATCGGCAACGCCATCCAGGCTGCCGCCTTGATCACGGTAGGACTGATTTTCAGTCACAACCCCCATTCGCCCGCGCTCCTCTGGTTTGTTCTTCTGTATATCTCCGCGTTCGAGATCGCGGCGGGACCGCTGCCGTGGGTGGTGTGCTCGGAAATCTTCCCGGCCAAACTGCGCGGCCGCGCGATGTCGGTCTCGACTCTTTTCATCTGGGTGTCGTGCCTGATCGTGGCGCAGACTTTTCCGCTGTTGAAATCCATCAGCGCGCCCATGACCTTCTGGATTTACGCCGGTTGTTCCGCCGCAACCTTCCTCTTCGTTCTATTCCGCCTGCCGGAAACAAAAGGCCGGACATTGGAAGAAATTGAGCTTTCGTGGGGAGAAAATATGATGAGAAAGTGATATTTTCTTAAGAACCATTTGATTAATATGGTTCTTATGTTACACTTTACCCAATGGATTCTATAGGCCCGGCGGGCCAAATCCGCCAGGTGGAAAACACGGGGGAAAAGGTTCTCGAACAGGTTCCGGTGGCTTGCGGCGCTTTGTATCAAAACGGTCTCGCAGCTCTGGGAGTGGGTGACGCGATTGCTGCCATTTCGTTCTTCACGCAGGCGCTGGAAATGGAGCCTGGTTTCGTGGATTGCCGCCAGGCATTGCGTTGCGCCCAGAAAAAAGCCGCGGAAAAAAAGTCCGGCTGCTGGGGAAGGTTTTTCAGGAAAGGTCGTCTTTCCCCCATCCTGAGCAAGGCGGAACTCTTGCTGCATTTGCAGCCTCTCGCGACCATTTCCCTTGCGGAACAGGTTTTGAACAGCGACCCCGAAAATGTCACCGCTCACAAGCTTCTGGCGCACGCCGCGCTGGCGGCCAACCTCCCGCGCACTGCCATCTTGTCTTTGGAGGCGTTGCCCAATAAAAATGCCTATCACCATTCCATTAAGCTCGAATTAGCTGAAGCATTTGAAAAAAGTGGCCAAACTTCCATAGCGGCTGGAATCTACGGCCAATTGTTGAAGGATAATCCGGAAGATCGAAAGGTATGGCGCGCGCCTAAGAATATTCCCCCATCGAACCTTGCGCCGGAAGTGCCGTCATCGCCGGTTAACCCCGCTCAGGAGGCCCTGCCAACTCCTTCATCGCAGGCCGCCACCCTCCTTCCACCCCGGTCAAAAAGTCCGCTGGTCCCGGTCTCGACGGATGACGCAATCATCAAGCGCTTTGAGCCGATGCTCGTCCATTGTGAAAAAAACACAACAATTCTAAAAAAGCTGGCGGAGGCCTATGCGCGGAAAATGATGTTCGACAAGGCGTCGCTTCTTTACCAACGCGCCCTCAAAATCGCTGGAGGCAAAAATACCGCCATTGAAGCGGCAATGGCAGAAATTGCCTTGAAACGTCTGGATCAGAGGGTCGCCCTGCTCGATCCGAACGCCCCGGATTACGCCGCCCAGCGTGAACAACTCCAAAACCGGCGGCTGGAATATCAATGGGAGACAATGGCGTCCGCTCATTGAGCATTTATGGAAACCGTTGATCCAACCACGCATTTGGGAAAATTACTCGACTGGTGCTCGCGGCGCAAAGCCACCGATCTTCATGCCCAGGCCGACCGTCGTTACTCGATCCGCATTGATGGAAAGCTCGAGAGAATCCCGCCCGACCAGTTTCCAGCGCCCAGCGACGACGCAATCAACGCCATGCTGCGCGAATCGTTTTCAAGCTCCATTTACAACCGCATCCAACGGCAGCACGAAATGGACGTCAGTTTCCTCTGCGCCGGGCTGCGTTACCGGGCCAATTTCAGCAAGCAACAAGGCAAACAATCCTTCTCTTTCAGAATTGTGCCGCAAAATATGATGAAGTTTCAGGACCTCGAATTGCCGGCAACCATGCTGGACCTGATTCGGGAACCTCGCGGACTGATCATTGTCGCTGGCGCCGCCGGTCAGGGCAAAAGCACGACCGTCCGCGCCATATTGCAAAAGCTCAACGAAACGATGGCGTTGCGCGTCATAACGATTGAAGACCCCATAGAATATCTGTTTCAGGAGGATAAGTGTCAGTACGAACAGCGCGAAGTAGGCGTTGACACCGAGTCGTTTGCGGATGGGATTCGGAACGCAGTGCGCCAGGACCCAAACGTGATCTTCCTTGGTGAAATTCGCGACCGGGAAAGCATTATGGCCGGCATGCTGGCGGCGGAAACCGGACATTTGGTTCTGACCACCCTGCACGCCGATTCGGTTCCGCAAGCCATTGAGCGATTGCGACAGTTTTACCCTCCGCAGGAGCAAGACAATATCAGCGCGCTATTGGCACGTTGCCTGAACGCGATCATTTGCCAGCGGTTGATTCCGAGCGTGTTTGGCAAGCGGATTCCCTGCCTTGAAATCATGAAACGCAATATCGGAATCCAAGACTGCATCGCCCGCAACGATATGAATTTGTTGGCTGGCCATATCAAAGCCGCCGTCAATGAAGGTATGCACAGTTTCGACCAGTACCTCATCCAGCTTCTCCAAAACAATTACGTAACCGAGGATACCGCCCGGCATTATGCAAACAACTGGAACATGGTTGAGATGGAAATGCATGGCTTTATCCCCTCGACTTCGGGCATACTCAAACCTGATTAGGCGCGACGAAAGCGTATCATGAACACAGTACAAAACGGAAAAGGCGACCGCTCAAGAAATAATTGGGGATCCAAATGGTGCTCGGGCTACGATGCCATCAATTGGCACCGACCGCAGCAGGGTTGTAGAAATCCTGAAATGGGATCAGCAGAAGGTCAAAGCGATCACGCCGGACTGCCCAACGCAAAAGACCAGCAACAAACCAGTTGCCGGTGACGTTCGTATTTCAATCTTCGTCCTGCCATCGGCCTTGCTGACGCAGAAAATCCAAATCGGCTGGCGCCTTGGCCTGCTTGCCGCTGGCGGAGCAGAGAACAATTCCGCCGCCGCCCGGCGCGCGTTCTATCGAGGTCACACGATCAAATCCCGCCGGAATTCTGGCCACGCCCGCAATGTAAGGGACACGCAAGGGCTTTCGCGGATCGAGCCGCAGACAAGTGGGATGTCCCATGGCCGAGATGGGATTTTGCCGGGCTGATTCGGCCAGGCCGGGATGAAAATAAGATGTGACCTCTTCCAAACCCATGACGTTGATATGCCGTCCGCTCCAAGGCGGATAATGCCGTCCGCCATTCGACATCCAGAAAATGGTCTGGCGCAGCACAGTCGGATCCTTCAAGGCGAACCAGACAAAGCGTTGCCGGGGAAATGCAACCGCTGTCCACGCAAACGGAAGATGGTCATCACTCACCAGCATCACCAAATCCTCGAAGCCGCGGCGCGCCGGATAACGGCTTAAATCGGCCTTGTCGCCATTTAACATCGGAACGTCTTCAAGAGAATCAAACATGGCCCCGGGTTGCAGAGAGTAATACCCCCCCTGCTCTGCCAATTCGAGCGGTTCTGGAAAAACCTGCCCATGCTGGAAATGGCTGGTGGAAACGAGTCCGCTGCCCGGTTCGTCAGGGAATTTGAGTGTCGCATGGTGTCCCAGACTCATCGGCCCGCGCATCCCCGAAATCAGATGCTGGCAATACAGGATGTTTTGGCCTTGGATGAGAAAAATCTTCTTGTCAACGCGGCCGGGGCGGATTTTTGTGCGTAAACTCAAGTGCAGGCACATCCGGTCCTGGCGATGTTGAAGGGACTCAAAATGCCAGCGGGCGTTGGCGGTTTCGCCATGCGCTGGGTGCTTTTCGCCGTGGAATGGTTTGGCATTGCCCCCAAACGGCAGGCAAAAGAAATCCCCCCGCAAAACCTCAATCACCGGCGGTAATGGAACGTCTGACGACTCTTCCGCCCAGGGAGCTACCGCATAGGGCCTGATTTTCCGTCCGTTTCGCTCAAAAACGACCGGGCCGACATGTCCGCCTTTTTGCGTGACAAATACCTCCACTTCATTGGAAGCCAGCCGCCAGGAAGGCTGGCCGCAAACGATCCGTTGCGCGCTTGGAGTCTTAGGAATCACTTTCACCAGCGCAGATTAGCAAAGCCCCGCCACAGAACAAGACTTGTCAAACTTCCATTGGAAATTTTCCAAAGAAAAGTTGGCAACTTCTCGCTGATGACGCAATATGAACCTCTAAACACATATGAGCAACGCCCCTACTCTCTCTTCGCGTCGGGAATTCATCAAAACAACTGGCCGCATCGCGACCATTTCCGCCTTGGCGGGGATCGCCATTCCGCAGGTTCACGCCGCCGGCAATGAAACGCTGCAATTGGCCTTGATCGGCTGCGGCGGACGCGGCACGGGCGCGGCCGCGAACGCCTTGTCTGTCAACAATTGCTCCATCAAACTGGTGGCCATGGCGGATGTGTTTGCGGACCGGCTAAATGGAAGTCATGACGCCTTGAGCCAGAAATATGGCGACAAAATGGACGCGCCGTCCGAACGCCAGTTTATCGGATTCGACGGCTACCCAAAAGCGATGGATTGCCTGAAGCCGGGTGACATTGTCATTCTGACCACGCCCCTGGCGTTCCGGTGGGTCCATTTTCGCTATGCAATTCAAAAAGGACTGCACGTATTCATGGAAAAACCGCTGACGGCGGACGGACCGTCTTCACGGCGGATGCTGCAACTCGCGCAGGAAGCCTCGGCGAAGCAATTGAAAGTCGGGGTGGGTTTGATGTGCCGGCACAGCCGCGCTCTCCAGCAGTTGGCCCAACGCCTGCATGACGGGGCGATTGGCGACATCATCCTGATGCGCGGTTATCGCATGCAAGAACCGATTGCGGCCTGTTTCTCGGAAAAATGGCCGGGCGGAAGTCCGACGGAGTTGCTCTGGCAGATTTCGCGATTCCATAGCTTCATCTGGGCCAGCGGCGGCCTCTACAACGATTTTTATATCCACCACATTGACCGCCTGTGTTGGATGAAAAATGACTGGCCGGTAAAGTGCCAGGCGCTGGGCGGACGTCATTATCGCACGACGCCGGAAGGCCGATTGCTGGTGGATCAGAATTTTGACTCTTACTCCGTCGAATATACTTTTGCCGACGGCGCGAAGATGTACATGGACGGACGTTGCGTGCAAGGGTGTGCCGACATTTATTCCACCACCGCGCACGGCAGCAAAGGTCTGGCCGTCGTGACGGCAACCGGGGACGACGGCCCCTGCTCCATCCATCCCGGCCAACTGCCGAAGCACAACAACGCAATCTGGACCTCGAAAGTCAGCCGGGAAGAAATCGACGCGTATCAAAACGAGTGGAACGATCTGGTGGACGCCATTCGCAACGACAAACCCTACAACGAAGTGGCGCGTGGCGTGCAGGCGAGCGTGGTCAGTTCGATGGGCCGGTTGGCGGCTCACACCGGTCAGGAGGTCACCTACGATGAGATGCTCAACCACCCGGACGAATACGCGCCGAACGCGGACAAATTTACCATGGATTCGCCTCCGCCATTGCGTTCCGCGGCGGATGGCTCTTATCCCGTTCCGATGCCGGGAATCATCACCCGCCACGAATATGCAATAAGTTAAGTGGTCGCATCGTCCATATAATATGCGCCGCAAGTTACACGCTCAATTCCTCGCCGTGACCGGCGCGCTTGCGTTGGGATGGCCGGGCTTGGGCTTGAACCCTGCGGCCATGGCCGCAGAGAGTCTGACTGCCGAGGCCGGCTCGCAACGGACCCAGTGGACCCTCTCTTACCAAGGCAAGCCGGTCATGGTCTATGTTTTTGACCCGCAGAAATTCAAGCCCTACGTCAAGGAACTCAACACCCTCAAGGGCTATGGGGTGTTGCGCGACGCGCCGGAAGACCATTTGCATCATCACGCGCTGATGTACGGGATCAAGGTCAACGATATTAATTTTTGGGAGGAAACCGCAGGTTGCGGGGTGGAAAAAGTGGTGGAAACTTCCGTTCCCGAAATCTCCAGCACAACAACAGGACAACCCGAAGCGCGGCTGGTCCAGACATTGTTTTGGCTGTCGCCGGAGGACGCCTTTTTTCCCAACGCCCACACCCAGCCGCTGCTGATCGAGCGCCGCACTCTCACCCTCACTCTGAACACGAATAATCAGGAAACGGCTTTGCATTGGCGGTCTGAATTCGAAGTGGGGTCCAAAACCGGCACGGTGACCCTGACCGGTTTCAATTATCACGGACTGGGGATGCGGTTTCTCAAGGAACTGGATGCGCTGGCGGTCCATTTCACGTCCGCAGGACAACTGGGTGTCGAGCCGGGCAAACAGGTTGTGTCCGCTTTTCCATGGGAAGCGGTTGCCTTTGATCCGCCAGGCAAACCCGCCACCATCGCCCTGTTTGGCGGCCTGGACAATGGACGCGGTGAGTCGCGCTTTTTTTCGATGCGCACGCCGTTTGCCTACTTGTCGGCCACCCAGGGACTGGATCGCGAACCGCTGGCTTACCATCGCGGCGAACATTTTGAATTAAATTACCTGATCGCCATATACCCCGAAGTGAAGACCGTTGAAGCGCTGGCAAATCGTAACCGTTCTTGGGTTTCGTCGGCCCGTTAACTGCGGAAAACAGCACACTGTATATGAACAAAATCAAAATCGGCGTGAACATGGAATTCGTCCGCCACCACGACAAGTCTTTTGAATGGGGCGTGCGCAAGGCGGCGGAGTTGGGCTACGACTGCGTCGAACCCATGGTCCATTGGGGCCGGGAATTGTTGAGCGAAGCCGGCTATTTTCACAGCGTTTCAATGCTGGACGACCCATTGCGAATCAAGCGCGCCTGCGCCGACGCCAAAATCGGGCTTTCCGCCCTGTCCACCCACACCCCCTTGTGCAAACCGGAAATCAGCGTTGAATACCTGAAACAAGCCATCCGTTTTGCCGCGGAATGTGGCGCCCCGGTGGTTAATACGGACGAAGGTCCCAAACCCGCGTGGACCAATCGGAGGGAAGACCACGTCCTCATGCGCTATACGCTTATGGAGGCTGCCAAGGTGGCGGGACCGCGCCACATTCTCATTGGCTTGGAGCCTCATCAGCAATATAGCAAGGATCCGGCCGGTCTGGATCGCATCTGTAATCTGGTAAAAAGCCCCGCCATCGGCATCAATTTCGACACCGGCAACAGTTACTTGTGCGGACACGATCCTTATCAGTGGCTGGAGCGGGTCTTGGACCGGCTGGTTCATCTGCACGCCAAGGATATTTCGATCAGCCAGTCTTCCAACGAGCGCGGCAAAGTCACCGGCACCCCCGTCGGTTGCGCCTGCGGCGACGGTGTGATTGACTGGAAAAGAATCATTCAAATCTGCCGGAAGGCGAAGCGGGACATCGTCTTGTCCGTGGAGTGCGGAACAGTGGACCAAGCGGCCCGTTCAATCGTGCATCTGAGAAAATTACTCGCTGCCACACCCGTTCGCAAAACAACATCACAGAAAGCCTGACCATGAATTCCAATGACTCCATTCCCGTCCCCCCCGTCACACGACGGCAATTTATCTCCACCTCCACGCGCATCGCGGCGGGCGCGGCGCTCGTCGGCGCGCTGCCGCGTGTCGGTTACGCGGCGGAAAACAACACGATTAAAGTCGCCCTGATCGGCTGCGGCGGACGCGGTTCCGGCGCCATCGTACAGGCGCTTTCGACCAAGGGACCGGTCAAGCTTTGGGCCATGGCGGACTTTTTTGATAACAAATTGCAAAGCAGCCTTGCCGCAGTAAAGCAACAGTGTCCTGATCGGGTGGACGTCCCGCCGGAACGCCAGTTCGTCGGGTTGGACGCTTTCAAAAAAGCGATAGATACTCTTGACAAAGGCGGCGTCGTTTTGCTGGCCACGCCGCCGGCCTTCCGTTCCATCCATGTCGAATACGCCATCGCCAAAGACATGCATGTTTTCATGGAAAAGTCCTTCGCGGTGGACGGGCCGGGTATCCGGCGCATTCTCAGATGCGGCGAGGAGGCGAAGCGGAAGAATCTCAAAATCGCGGGCGGGCTGATGGAGCGGCACAGCGTCCCGTTGGAAGAGGCCATGAAAAAAATCCATCACGGCGCCATCGGGGACATTATCACAGCCTGGGCCTACCGGGAACACGGGCCGGTGGCGGCCCCCGTACGCGTGCCGGGTCGGAATGAGCTTGCCTTCCAGATCGCCAATTACTGCAATTTCACCTGGTTGAACGGGTCGTTTATCGTGGATTGGCTCATCCACAACATCGATGTTGCCTGCTGGGTCAAAAACGGCTGGCCGGTCTCGGTTCAAGGCATGGGCGGACGCCAGGTTCGTCAGGATCACGACCAGCTTTTCGACCATTATGCCGCCGAATATACTTTTGCCGATGGCACGCGCATGGTGGCGCAGGCGCGGCTGATTGAGGGATGCTGGGATTTCTGGGGCGTTCAGGCACAAGGCGCGAAAGGCAGCGCGATTCTGGGTGAAGGCGTCGATGTGCCGCGCCTGTATAAAAGCTGCAACCAAACGTCCGACAACCTGCTTTGGCACTTCAAGGGCCAGAAAAACAACCCTTACCAAACGGAGCACGACCTGCTCTTTGATGCCATCCGCCAGGACAAGCCTTACAACGAGGCGGAACGATGCGCCAAATCAAACCTCACCGCCATCATGGGCCGCATGGCGTGCGAATCCGGCAAGAAGGTCACATGGGACGAGGCGCTCAATTCCAACCTCGAACTCGCGCCCGGCCTCGAGAACATGACCATGGAATCCAATCCCCCGGCCATGCCGGATGCGGACGGAAATTATCAGATCGCCAAACCCGGCCAGACAAAAGCACTGTGAGTCAACCCTTATAAATTTTAAACATGCGTAAAACCTTGTTAACCGCCCTCGTCATCGCCACCGGCCTGGCCGGAACGGCGTTGCTCGCCCTAGCCGAAACCCTTATCGGCTACACTGACACCCCGATGCTGCCCTCCGGCAAGTGGCATGTGCATGATCCCGGGCGGCCCAAGCCAACGACGGTCAGCCCCGCCGCCAACTTCAGCAACGGCGCACTCGCGCCCTCGGACGCCATCGTATTATTCGACGGAAAGGATTTTTCCCATTGGGAAGGCGACCATGGCGCGTCGCAATGGATCATGCGGGACAATTACATGGAAATAAAACCCGGCGCCGGCTACATCCACACCAAGGAGAAATTCGGCGATTTTCAATTGCATGTGGAATTTGCCGAACCGGTGGTGACAAACGGCAGTCCGGACGCGGGCAACAGCGGCGTCTATTTGCAGGGGGTATATGAATTGCAGATATACGACTCCGAAAATAATTCCATCTATGCCGACGGCGTCTGCGGCGCGATCTACGGCCAGTCCCCTCCCCTCGTCAACGCCTGCAAAAAAGCCGGCGAATGGCAGAGCTTTGATGTCATTTTTGAAACCGCGCGCTGGAACAAAAATCATAAATTGACTCGGCCCGCCATCATCACCGTGTTCCAAAATGGCGTCCTGATTCACTACAAGCAGCCGCTTTTGGGACCGAGCGGCCATCGCATCCTGGCCAATTACAACACCGAACTGCCGCCAACCGGCCCAATCGCGTTGCAAGAGCACGGCGACGTGGTGCGTTTCCGAAATATCTGGATCCGCAACATCCAAGAGGAAGAAAAGCCTTAAATCAGCCGCTCCGGAAGTTCCATTTCCGTCGAAGCCTAACTCGATTGGAAGTCTGGTTCAAAGTAAGCGCAACAGAAGGAAGCCCCGCTTACGGCAACGAGTCTGCCGTCCATGCAATCTGTTGGCAATTTTCCCGGCTCATAATGTGATAAACGGCTCCGGGCCGTTGATCGATTCTCGACCGTCTCAGGCTGGTTGGGTCCAAACACCACATCGCCAGGAGGTCAACGCAAAAGTATATCTGAGGCTTCGAATGGTAGAGTAGGCGAAGTGGAACCGAGCGGATTAAACTGACCGTAATTGTCGGGCCCGATGTTCCACTTCACCCCTCATCAAACCGGACGAGCGGATTTCCAGGCTTTCCGGGTCGCTTCATGACAAAGCATTCGGGTCTCTCGCAGATTGCTTCCACGCCGCTTGCGCCGGCGTCCAACAAAGAGCCATCGTCCCGTCAAGACATGGTGAACGCAACGGGTTTCACGATGTCTTTTTTTTAAATCAAAAAAAGACCATAAAAACTCAAAAATTGGTTAGCTCGGATGGGGGCAATGGTTCACCGTGAGACATAGTCATTTCAACGTTAGAAGGTAAAGACTGGCGAGGAAGAATATCGCGACGGGGGACGGCGGAAAGCCGGGGCGGATTTTTCCCGCGTTGACAAAGCGAAAGATGCAAATGGAAAAAATTAAACTCTGTTGCGCGAAGTGCGGATTTACGATCGAGGAATATAGAGCCGACGAGCTGGCCAGCATTCCTCGCAAGGAAAAACGTTACAAATACCTGTTGCAAAAATCGAGCATCTGCCCGGCATGTCTGGCTTCAGGCCGGCTGAAGGAAGAGCGCGTCACCGAAGAAGCCGGGGCGGCACAGCCCGCGCCCGTGGTGGAAGCAAAATCCTCGGCGGCGCCGGTGGCACAGGAAGAACACGCCGAGTCGCCAACACCAATGATGGACGCGATTTCAAAAGGCTCATGGCCGAGCCATTGCACGGAGTTGAAGAAGACAAAATACCCGGTGCAGATGTATGAGCAGGGACTGCAAAAACGGGCGACACAGTGGGGATACGGCGGCTACGTTTCGCTGCCGGGAGTGGCGGCGGGCGTTCTGGTTCGCGCTTCGGCGCATCCGGAGCTTTCCAAAGGATCGAATTTTCTGCGCATCATGGATCCGTGCGGCAATTTCTTTAAAACCGAGTCGATGCGGAAGCTTTGCAACATCAGTGACAAATACGGTTACGGGCTGTTGCACCTGTTGAGCACGGGCGGTGATTTGGAAATGTTGGGCATTCCGACAGAGAATCTGAAACCGGCGGTGGAAGAAATCACTGGCATGGGATTCGACGTCGGGTCCACCGGCGACGATTTTCGCACGAGCGAGGAATGCATCGGGCCGGCCAAATGCGATCTGGCACTTTATGACACCTTGGGATTCCGGCAGGCGTGGTACAAGCGTTATCTGGATGACATCCAATATCCGCGTTTCCCCCATAAGGTAAAATGCAAATTCTCCGGCTGCCCGAACGATTGCGTTCGCGGCGCGCAAAAAGCGGACATTTTTGTGTGCGGCGTATTTCGCGATTTGCCAACGATTGACCAAAAGAAAGTCAAGGCGTGGGTCAAAAAAGGCGGGAACATCACGCACGTCTGCACACGCTGCCCGGGCGGGAGCATGAGTTGGGACAAAAAGACCGGACTGGCCATTGAAGGCGACAGTTGCATGCGCTGCATGTATTGCATCAACCAAATTCCCGGAGTGCGCCCGGGAGGAGATCGCGGAGTAGCCATTCTGGTGGGCGGAAAGATGCGGGGCAAATACGGTCCAATGCTCGGAAAAGTGGTCGTGCCGTTCATGAAGGCGGAAGCGCCGGATTACAAGGAAGTCTTCGAATTCCTCGACCGGTTGGTCGAGATTTACGACGCGAACGCGCGGAAAAAAGAGCGCGTGGGCGACTTCCTGTTGCGCATCGGCGTGAACGAGCTTTTCAAGCTGCTTGATCTTCCGGCCTCAACCCGGCTCTTTGCGCAGCCGCGGACGAATTTGTATTATCACTGGGAACCCGAGGATATTAAGGACGAACGCACACACGTTGAACCATTGAACAACAAGGTATAATGTCATGCCAGGAATAGGAATACCACCGCTCGAAGCCAACCTGCCGCCGATTCTGAAACGGAATTACGGCAAATGGATCTCCCACGAAAACCCGCGCCCGGGCGTGATCAAGCACGATTCCGAGAGCGGCGAACCGTGTTACACGGTGCGCGCGGCCATGCCGCCAAACGCACGGGTCAGCACCAAGACGCTGCGCGATATTTGCGATGTGGCGGATGAATTCACGGAAGGTTACTTTCGCGTGACACAACGCAACTCGTGCGAATTTGTCGGCGTGCCCGCTGAACGGATTGAGGAACTGATCGCGCGTCTGGCGAAGATGGGGTTCCCGGTCGGCGGCACCAACCGGTCGATGCATAACACGGTTTGTTGCACCGGCTATTTGCATTGTCACCTAGCGGCGACAGATCCGCCGGCGGTGATGAAAGCGGTTTCAGAATTGCTGCTGAAGGAATTTCAAAGCGACAGCCTGCCGGCCAAACTGAAAATTTCCGGGTCAGGCTGCCTGAACAATTGCGGCGAGGCCTCGTGTTCCGACATTGGAATCGTGGGAGTTCACCGCGATTTGCCGCCCATCAAGGTGGACAAACTCAAAGGGTGCGAACTGCCGATGGTGATTTCCGTTTGCCCGGTGGGCGCGATCCGCCCGAAGGGTCCCGGCATGATTGAGATTGATCCGAAGCGTTGCATACACTGCCCGGCTTGCTCGGTGGCGTGCGCGGCGATGGCGCCAATCGGCAGCCCCAACGGCGACGGCGTGGCCATAGTGGTCGGAGGCAAGGCAGGCAACACAGGCGACGGCCCAGCCATCGCCAAAGTGGTGATTCCCTACCTGCCCAACAACCCGCCCTATTGGCCGGAAGTGACGGAAGTGATTCGGAAAATTGTTGACGCTTGGGCGGGCAACGCGCGGAAAGACGAGCGGGTGGGCGAATGGATCAACCGCATTGGCTGGGAGAGCTTTTATCGGCGCACCAATTTGCCGCTGTCCTTTAAAGTGGTGGATGGATTTGACGCGCGCTCGCTGGAGTATGCGAAGTCGAACGTCCGGTTCCAATGGTAACAACGAATTAATGGAGATTTATGGCTGTCATCGTATTAGCTGGAAAAGAGTTTGAAGTGGATGAGGACGGTTTCCTTCAGGACCCGACCTTGTGGAACGACGCCGTGGCGCAAGGATTGGCCGTCCAAGAGGGAATCACGACTCTGACGGAAGAGCATTGGAAAGTGGTGCGGTTTTTGCGGGAATATTACCTGAAGTTTGGCGTGGCGCCGATGATTCGGAAATTGACCAAGGAAACCGGCATGCCGCTCAAGCACATCTACGAATTATTCCCGACCGGACCGGCCAAGGGCGCCTGCAAGCTGGCCGGACTGCCCAAGCCAACCGGTTGCGTATGACATCATGGCTTGCGTACTCCCTGCTCTGCTCTATTTGGCCGCCGCTGTTTTCCTGATCGGAATGGCTTGGCGGACGCGGACATGGCTGCGAACGCCGGTTCCTTTGAAAATTGCGCTCACGCCAGCGCCGCAGAGTGTGGGGGGAGTCGCCGTGCGGTTGGCGGGAGAATTATTCGGGTTTCGCAGTCTATTGAAGGCGGACCCGTTTTTGTGGATTCCGGCCTGGCTGTTTCATGTGTCGCTGGTCTGCCTGTTCTTCGGACATCTCGGCGGGTTGGTCATTCCCAAATTAACGGAAGGCGTGCTGGGGCTTTCGGAAGATCAATTTGAACATGTGGCCCAAGTGGGCGGAAGCGTCATCGGCCTTCTGGCGATGTTATTCCTGCTGGTTCTATTACTCCGGCGACTGGCGTTGGAACGGCCACGATGGATATCCACGTTCAGCGATTATTTCGCCTTGGTTTTGTTGCTCCTGATTGTCATCACCGGCAATCAAATGAGGTTCACGAGCCACTTTGACCTCCTGCAATCGCGGCGTTTTGTGGCGGGCTGGCTGGGTTTGCATCCGGTGGCCGCGCCGCACGAACTGTGGTTCACGGCGCATATTCTTTTGATTAGCACGCTCCTGATTTACATTCCGTTCAGCAAGCTGGTGCATGCGGGCGGCGCAACGCTTTTAAGCCCGACCTTGAATCAGATGAACGATCCGCGCATCAGGCGGCACATCAATCCGTGGGACCCGACTCCTGCGGCAAAGCGGCCCACTCCCCCATGAAAATTCCGTCCCTTAATCCGGGCGCGTGCGCCGGTGTGCGGGCGCATCGGGCCAAAAAAGAATTACTCACGCCGCTGGGTTTGCCGGCGGAATTGCCGGCTGATTGGCGCGAAAAGGCGCTGCATAAATTTGAGGAACTGCTGGGACGCAGCCGGTCCCTGGCGCTTTACCTGGACATCTGCGTCCGGTGCGGCGGTTGCGCGGACAAGTGTCCGTTTTTCATGGGCACAGGCGATCCGAACAACATGCCGGTGGCGCGGGCGGACTTATTGCGGAAAGTGTATCGCCGCTACTTCACCACGGCGGGCAAACTGGCGGGGCGCCTGGCCGCCGCCGAGGAGCTTACGGAAAAGACGCTCAACGAATGGTACACCTATTTTTATCAATGCTCGGAATGCCGTCGTTGCGCGGTGTTTTGCCCGTTTGGCGTGGACACGGCCGAGTTGACCATGGCGGCGCGGGAGATCATGGCGTCGATCGGAGTTGCGCCCAAGTATGTGACCGAGGTGGTCAAAAAAGCGCATGAAATAGGCAATAATCTGGGCATTCCAGACGCCGCCTGGCGCGACAGTTGCCAGTTTCTCGAGGAAGAATTGAAGGAAGAAACCGGCGTGGACATAAAAATCCCCGTCAACCAGGAAGGCGCCGACGTGCTGCTGGTTCCGCCCTCGGCGGATTTGTTCGCCAACACGGACACGATGATGGGTTACGCCAAGTATTTTCACGCGGCCGGGATCAGTTGGACCACCAGCACCTACGCAAGCGAGGCGGGAAACTTTGGTTTGTTCCTCAACTACGAACACCTGCAAAAGGTGAACCGGCGGCTGGTGGATGCCGCCCGCCAACTTTGTGTCAAGCGATTGGTCATCGGGGAATGCGGCCATGCCTGGCGGGCCGCGCAAGCCTTCATGGACACCCTCAACGGCCCGCTTGATTTTCTGCAATCCCCCTGCCCGCAGCACATATGCGAATTGGCGGCCCGATCCATCCGCGAAGGGCGGCTCAAGCTGAACAAATCAGCCAATGACGGGATAACCGTCACCTATCACGATCCCTGCAACCTGGCGCGGGCTGGCGGCCTGACGGAGGAGCCGCGGGAAATTCTGCGCGCGGTGGTGAGCGACTTTCGCGAAATGGCCGCCGACACCATCCGCGAAAAGACGTATTGTTGCGGGGCGGGCGGAGGTTTGTTGACCGACGAATTGATGGAAGTGCGGATGAAGGGCGCCAAACCGCGAGCTGAAGCGTTTCGCGCCACCGGCGCCGGTTATCTGGTCACCCCCTGCGCGGTCTGCAAGGCGCAGTTTCCTGTGGTCTTCGAGCATTACGGGATCAAAGCCCAAGTCGTCGGCGTCATGGACCTGTTGGGGAAAGCCATCGTCATCTGAAAGCGATTTAACATGTATATCATCGTCATAGACCCGGAAAAGTGCAAAGCCTGCGCTGAGTGCGTGAAGATTTGCCCGAACGAAATTTACAAAGTCGAAGGGGACCACATTGTCGTGGGCAATTCCAGTGATTGCAGCGGATGCCAGAGCTGCATTTCGGTTTGCGAAAATGCGGCTATCACCATCACGGAAGTTTAACCCGCAGACATGAAAACCCTGCTAATCTTGGGCGCGGGCACCGGCGGAACAATCGTGGCCAATAAAATGGCGCGGCGGCTGGACCTGCGCGAATGGAAGATTGTGGTGGTGGACCGCGATCAACGGCATCTCTACCAGCCAGGCCTTTTGTTTCTGCCCTTCGGAATGTATCAACCGGCGGATATGATCAAGGAGCGGCGACGGTTGCTCTCCAGCCGCGTCGAGCTTGTCCTGGGTGAAATCGAGGCCATTGAGCCGGAAGCGAATCGCGTCAAGCTGGCCGGGCGCGGAGAAGCCATGGCGTATGACCAATTGGTGGTGGCGCTGGGCTGCGAGATTGCCCCGCAAGAAACGGCCGGGATGACGGATGGCGGCTGGCGCAAAAATATTTTCGACTTTTACACCATGGAAGGCTCGGTCGCCTTGCGCAGGTTTTTGCAGACCTGGCCGGGCGGACGCCTCGTTCTCAACGTCGCCGAAATGCCCATCAAATGCCCGGTGGCGCCGCTCGAATTCCTTTTTCTGGCTGATAGTTATTTTCACCGGCGCGGCATGCGGAACAAAGTCAGTCTGACCTACGTGACCCCGTTGACGGGAGCGTTTACCAAACCCAGAGCCGCCGTGGCTTTGGCCGGGTTGCTGGCCAAAAAAGGCATTGAGGTGGTGCCCGATTTCGCGATCAGCGATGTGGACAGTGGAAAAAACAAGATTCTGTCCTACGATAAAAAAGAGGTGGGCTACGACCTGCTGGTCACCATCCCGGTAAACAAAGGCGCGGACGTCATGGGCCGCTCCAACATGGGAGACGAACTGGATTACTTGGAAACGAACAAAGCCACATTACAATCGACGAAATGGCCCAACGTCTGGGGCATCGGCGACGCCACCAATGTGCCGACAGCGAAAGCCGGTTCAGTGGCACATTTTATGGCCGATGCGCTGGTGGAAAATCTGGCGCACCATATCCGGGGGGAAGCGTTGCCGGAGACATTTGACGGCCACGCCAATTGCTACATCGAATCGGGATTCAACCGGGCATTGCTCATTGATTACAGTTACACCACCCAACCCGTGACCGGCTCATTTCCGCTGCCGGTGATCGGTCCGTTTTCGCTGCTCAAGGAGTCGATGATCAACCATTGGGGCAAACTCGCCTTTCGGTGGATCTATTGGAACCTGCTTTTGCCGGGGCGTCTGCCCTTTCCCGCCAAATACAGCGCGCCACCTGGCATGGCCCGCGAAGCGGAACTGCACCACACACCCTGAGGTCCCGCGTTCAATACTCCCCAACTTGAATCGGTTTCTCGTTCTCAATGGCGCCCAGTCGCGCCCGCCAGGCCTCCAAGCTGGCCTGGCGCTGTTCGTCCGTGGCGCGAACCGGCGCATAGACAACGTTTGGCGCCAGCACGTCCCAGCCGGTAAAGCGCAACATCCCGCGCTGGATCGGCCGCAAAATGGCCTGGATGTCCCCGTTCCACGCCCCCTTCTGATAATGCTCTTCCGCCCCGCCGGTCGTCAGCGACAGCAAGGCGCGTTTCCCTTTGAACACCCCGTTTTCATAGAACCGTTCGCCGCCATATGTGCGGCCCATGGCAAAAACGCGGTCCACCCAGCCCTTCAGAATTCCCGGCAGTCCGAACCACCAGAGCGGAAACTGCCAGATCATCAGGTCGCAAGCCTCCAGTTTGGCCAGTTCCGCCTCCACCTCGGGCGCGAAGCCGCGGACTTCCGTGGCATGCATTTCCTCGATCTGTTGTTTGAAATACGCGGGATTCTTCACCGTGGTGAAATTGCGCCGGTCTGACACGGGATCAAACTTCATGGCGTAAAGGTCCGAAACGGCCACGGCATGGCCGGCGGCTTGCAAGGTTTCCTGCGCCGCACGGAACAATGCGCCGTTAAAACTGCGAGGCTCGGCATGGGCAAAAACGATGAAGACTTTCATGCCGCCGAGTATTTCAAACGCGGGCCTGCAATCAAGCCCCTCTTCGCGGAATCCGCTGGCCAATTATAAAAAAACCTGAAACAATGGTTGCAAGTTGCCGCATTTATAGTAAAAAATGAAAAGATTTGAAAAGATTGGATGCGACAGACGAAATGAGCGGCAATAACACGGACCTGCCAAGCCGAATTGGATTGCCCCCGAAACAAGGGCTTTACGACCCGCAGTTTGAACACGATTCCTGCGGAGTGGGGTTTGTTGTCAATATCAAGGGCAAAAAATCCCACAAGATCATCCGGGATGCCTTGACCGTTTTAATCAACCTGAACCATCGCGGGGCTTGCGGGTGCGAGGCCAACACAGGCGACGGGGCGGGGATTTTGATGCAAATGCCGCATGGTTTTTTCAAGGAAGTATTGCGCAAGGACAAGATCAATCTGCCTGGGCCGGGCGATTATGGGGTAGCCATGATCTTTC
This sequence comes from uncultured Verrucomicrobiota bacterium, assembly GCA_964558455.1. GTDB lineage: Bacteria > Verrucomicrobiota > Verrucomicrobiia > Limisphaerales > Palsa-1400 > DASRLE01. The sequence goes on from CAZLEE010000015.1 coordinate 23,487, forward strand.
TGCCGCGCGACGCCAATGAGCGGCGAACGTGCGAGAAGATGTTCGAGAATATCGTGGTGGAAGAAGGACAGAAATTTCTCGGCTGGCGCAAAGTTCCGACCAACAACGCCACTCTGGGCCAGACCGCGCGCGCAAGCGAGCCTTGCGTGCAGCAAGCTTTCATCCGGCGCAACCCGAAATTGGGCGATGAAATGGCTTTCGAGCGCAAGCTCTACGTCATTCGCAGACGGGCCGAACGGGCCATCCGCTACGGCGGGATAACCGGCGGACATTGGTTTTACGTTTCCAGCATGTCCTGCCGCACCCTGGTTTACAAAGGCATGCTCCTGACCGAGCAGATGGACGAATTTTTCCCGGACCTGACGAATCCAGCCATGGAAAGCGCGCTGGCGCTGGTCCATTCCCGCTTTTCCACCAATACCTTTCCGAGTTGGGACCGCGCCCATCCCAATCGGTTTATCGCGCATAACGGGGAAATCAACACCTTGCGCGGCAACATCAACTGGATGCATGCCCGTCAGGCCATGTTCGAGAGTGATCTATTCGGCGACGACCTGAAAAAGTTGCTGCCGGTCATCAACCCCGATGGCAGCGACTCCGGCATGTTTGATAATTGCCTGGAAATGCTCGTTCTTTCCGGTCGTTCCCTGCCCCATGCCATCATGATGATGATTCCGGAACCGTGGGCCAACCACGCCACCATGAGCGACGAGAGAAAGGCGTTCTATGAATACCATAGCTGCCTGATGGAGCCGTGGGACGGCCCGGCTTCGATAGCCTTTACCGACGGCAAGATCATCGGCGCGATTTTGGATCGGAACGGATTGCGCCCCTCGCGCTACTACGTGACCAAGGACGACATGGTTGTCATGGCCTCGGAAGTGGGCGTGCTGGACATTCCTCCAGACCGGATTTTGGAGAAAGGGCGACTGCAACCGGGACGCATGTTTCTGGTGGACACGGCGGAGGGCCGCATCGTGGCGGACGAGGAAATCAAATTCAAGATTGCCAATGAACAGCCCTATCGCACTTGGCTGAAACGCCACCTGCTGAAATTATCCTCCCTGGCGGATGCGCCCTGCCCCGTGGAAGCGGTCGCTCCGCAAGTGCTGCAACGCCAGCAGGCGTTTGACTACACCTTTGAAGAACTTCGCATCATCATGACGCCGATGGCCCGTGATGGCGTTGAAGCCGTTGGCGCCATGGGAACCGACACCCCGCTGGCCGTCCTGTCCAACAGGCCGCAGTTGCTTTACAATTATTTCCAGCAACTTTTTGCCCAGGTCACCAATCCGCCCATTGATTGCATCCGTGAAGAACTGGTCACTTCGGCCACAACCACCATTGGTTCGGAGCGCAACTTGCTCAAGCCAAAACCGATGAGTTGCAACCTCATCGAATTGAAATCGCCGATTCTGACCAACGAAGAATTTGCCAAGCTGAAACATATCAACCAGGTCGGTTTCAAATCCGTCACCCTGCCGATACTTTTCAAGGCGGAAAACGGAGAAGCGGGATTAGCCAGGGCCATGGAAGATTTGTTTGGGCGGGCGACCAGCGCCGTTGAGGCGGGCGCGAATATCTTGATCCTGTCCGATCGTGGCGTGGATCCTGAAATGGCCCCAATCCCCGCCCTGCTCGCCGTGGCGGGATTGCATCATCATTTGATTCGCGAAGGCACCCGGACCCGGGTCGGGTTGGTTTTGGAATCGGGCGAACCGCGCGAGGTTCATCACTTCTCGTTGCTGATCGGTTATGGCGCGGGAGCGATCAATCCGTATCTCGCCTTTGAAACCCTGGACGACATGATTCAGCAGGGGTTGCTGGTCAATATCAACCATCACGACGCCTGCCACAATTTCGTCAAGGCCGCCGTCAAGGGAGTGGTCAAGGTCATTTCGAAAATGGGTATTTCGACCATTCAAAGCTACCGCGGCGCGCAAATTTTTGAAGCGGTGGGGTTGCATCCTTCGGTGGTTGAAAAATACTTTACAGGCACCGTCTCGCGTATCGGCGGGATCGGTTTGGACGTGATTGCGCAGGAAGCGCAAATGCGCCACGAACTGGCCTTTCCCAAACGCGCGGGGGGCAACGGGCACGTCCTGGATACCGGCGGCCAATACCAGTGGCGGGCCGATGGCGAGGCGCATTTGTTCAACCCGCAAACCATCCACAAGCTGCAACAAGCCTGCCGCACTGCGGATTACAAGATTTTTAAGGACTATTCCAAGCTGATCAACGACCAATCGAAAAAAGCCTGCACCTTGCGGGGATTGCTTGAGATCAAGCCCGGCACGCAGCCGATTCCCATTGACGAAGTGGAACCGGTTGAATCGCTGCTCAAGCGATTCAAGACCGGCGCAATGTCCTACGGTTCCATCAGCAAGGAAGCGCACGAAACGCTGGCCATCGCCATGAACCGCATTGGCGGCAAAAGCAACACCGGCGAAGGCGGCGAGGACCCTGCCCGCCACATCCCTGAACCCAACGGGGATTCCAAAAACAGCGCGATCAAGCAGGTGGCCTCCGCGCGTTTCGGCGTCACAAGCGTTTATTTGGTAAGCGCCAAAGAATTGCAGATTAAGATGGCGCAAGGCGCCAAACCCGGAGAAGGCGGCCAGTTGCCGGGCGGGAAGGTTTATCCGTGGATCGCAAAAGTCCGGTATGCCACACCGGGTGTCGGTTTGATTTCACCGCCGCCGCACCATGATATTTATTCCATCGAGGATTTGGCGGAACTTATTCACGACTTAAAAAACGCCAATCAGCGCGCGCGCATCAGTGTCAAGCTGGTGGCGGAAGTCGGAGTCGGCACCATTGCCGCCGGCGTGGCCAAGGCTCACGCGGACGTGGTGTTGATCAGCGGATATGATGGCGGCACGGGTGCTTCGCCGCAAACGAGCATCAAGCACGCCGGTATTCCATGGGAACTCGGTCTGGCTGAAACCCACCAAACCTTGGTGCTGAATAATCTGCGCAGCCGCATCGCGGTGGAAACGGACGGCCAGTTGAAAACCGGCCGGGATGTGGTGATAGCCGCGTTGCTCGGCGCGGAGGAGTTTGGCTTTGCCACCGCCCCGCTCGTCACGCTGGGTTGCATCATGATGCGCGCCTGCCATCTCAACACCTGCCCGGTCGGCGTGGCCACGCAGAATCCGGAGTTGCGCAAGAAATTTACCGGCGATCCCGCCCATGTGATCAACTTCATGCGCTATATTGCCCAGGAAGTGCGTGAGATCATGGCGCAATTGGGCATGCATACCCTGCTGGAAATGGTGGGACGCGCCGACCTGCTCGAGCCCAAGGAAGCGATTGAACATTGGAAATCGCGCGGGCTGGATTTCACCAACATACTTTACCAACCCCAGGTTTCGGACGAGATCGGGCGTTATTGCCAGATCAAGCAGGATCACGGATTGGAAAAGGCGATGGACAACACGCAACTGCTCGCACTTTGCGAGCCGGCCCTGGAACGGAAGGAAAAGGTGTCCGCGACCGTCAATATCAAAAACGTCAACCGCGTCGCCGGCACCATCGTCGGCAGCGAAATCACACGGCGTTATGGAGCGGCCGGGTTGCCTGAAGACACGATCAAGATTCATTTCAAAGGCTCGGCCGGACAGAGTTTTGGCGCATTCATACCGCAGGGCATGACATGGATACTGGAAGGCGACGCCAACGACTACGCGGGCAAAGGGCTTTCGGGGGGCAAAATGATTCTTTACCCGTCGGAAGGCTCCACCTTTGTGGCGGCGGAAAATATCATCGCGGGCAACGTGGCGCTCTATGGCGCGACGTCCGGGGAAGCTTATTTCAGCGGCGTGGCCGGCGAGCGTTTTTGCGTTCGCAACAGCGGAGCCACAGCGGTGGTTGAGGCGGTGGGCGACCACGGTTGCGAATACATGACAGGAGGGCGCGTCGTGATACTTGGCCCGACGGGGCGCAATTTTGCGGCCGGCATGTCGGGCGGCACGGCCTACGTGCTGGACCTGGCGGGGGATTTTCATATTCGGTGCAACCAAAAAATGGTGGAGCTGGAAAAATTGGAAGCGGCGGAGGAAATCGAGGAAGTCCGCCAGATGATTCAACGCCACGCCCATTACACCAAGAGCCAAAAAGCCTTGAAAATCCTTGGGCATTGGGAGGAAATGGCCCCCAAATTTGTCAAGGTGATGCCGGTGGACTACAAACGCATGCTGGCGTCAATCAAACGGGTTGAACAAGCCGGACTGAGCGGCGAGGAAGCCATCATGGCCGCCTTCAAGGACAACGCCAAAGACGTGGCGCGCGTGGGCGGCGGCTAATTTCACAGACCAAAACAATTCATCAAGAAAAATGGGAAAACCTACAGGCTTCATGGAATATTTGCGGGAGCTGCCGCTGAACCGTCCGGCGCTTGAGCGCATTCGCGACTGGAATGAGTTTCATCTTCATATGGATGAGGACAAGCTCCGCCGGCAAGGCGCGCGTTGCATGGATTGCGGCACTCCGTTTTGTCACAGCGGCATCCTGGTCAGCGGCATGGCGTCGGGCTGCCCGATTAATAATTTAATTCCGGAATGGAACGATTTGGTTTATCGCGGCCTCTGGCACGAAGCGTTGGACCGCCTGCACAAAACCAATAATTTTCCCGATTTCACCGGCCGCGTTTGTCCCGCCCCCTGCGAAGGCTCCTGCGTTCTGGGAATCAATGAGCCGCCTGTCACCATCAAGAATATCGAGTGCTCCATTGCTGACAAAGGTTGGGACGAGGGTTGGATACAGCCCGAAGCGCCCGCCAGCCGCACCGGCAAAAAAGTGGCGGTGGTCGGATCGGGACCCGCCGGCCTCTGTTGCGCCGCGCAACTGAATCGCGCGGGACATCTGGTCACCTTGTTCGAGCGCGCCGACCGTTTCGGCGGCCTTCTTATGTATGGCATCCCCAACATGAAGTTGGACAAAAAGATCGTGCAACGGCGCATTGACCAAATGGCCCGGGAAGGCGTCCACTTCGTCGCCAACACGGAAGTCGGGAGAGATTATCCGGCAGAGAATTTGATGCGGGAATTTGACGCCGTCGTGCTCTGCACCGGCGCCACCAAAGCGCGCGATTTGCCGATTGAGGGCCGCCAACTGAAAAACATTCATTTCGCGATAGAGTTTTTGCGACACAACACCGAGGCGGTTTTGAGCGGCCACCATGGCGGCACCTCCTCCATCTCCGCCAAAAACAAGGACGTGATTGTTATTGGCGGGGGCGACACCGGCACGGATTGCGTCGGGACCTCGATACGCCAGGGTTGCAAAAGTCTGGTCCAATTGGAAATCCTCCCCCGCCCTCCCCTCGCCCGGGCCAAAGAAAATCCATGGCCGGAATGGCCCAAGGTTTACAGCATGGATTACGGGCAGGAAGAAGCGGCGGCAAAATTTGGCGGAGACCCGCGTCACTATTTGACCACCGCCTCAAAATTCAGCGGCGATGACGAAGGCGTCAAAGAAGTTCACATGGTTGAAGTTGAATGGAAACGCGATAAGAACGGCCGGTTCACCGCCTCCGAAGTGCCTGGCACGAAAAAGGTGCGCCCGGCGCAATTGGTTCTTCTGGCCATGGGCTTTCTGGGGCCTGAACAGCAATTGCTTGAGCAACTGGCCGTCGAACGGGATGCCCGCTCCAACGTCAAAGCCGAACACGGGAAATACACCACCAACATCCGGGGTGTTTTCGCGGCCGGTGACGCGCGCCGGGGCCAGAGCCTGGTTGTATGGGCCTTCAATGAGGGCCGCGGCGTCGCACGCGAATGCGATCGTTTTCTGATGGGATCGACCAATCTGCCTTAAACCAATCGCACTAATGAACCGAAACCGCCCGCGCTACCTTGCCTTGTGTCTTTTGGCGGCCCTGACCGCCGCCTTCACCCCCGCCGCGGAAGAACAACTGCCGCCCCTGACCCAAGCGCACGCCCATAACGATTACGAGCATCGCCGTCCGCTTTTTGACGCGCTCGATCACGGGTTTGCCAGCGTTGAAGCGGATATTCATCTGGTCAACGGCCAACTTCTGGTCGCGCATGACCTGGACAAAGTCAAACCCGAGCGGACGCTCCAGTCCCTTTACCTTGACCCCTTGCGCGCGCGCGCCAAAAGGTTTGGCGGACGGATTTATCCCAATGGCGATCCGACGTTTTACCTTCTGATTGACACCAAAACCGATCCCATCGCCACCTACGCTGTTTTACGCAACGTCCTGAATGATTATTCCGACCTGCTCACCCGGTTTGACGGCGCCAAGATTGACACCAAAGCCGTTACAGTTGTCTTGACAGGAAATCGCCCGCGCACCGTTTTGCCCGGCGAAAAAGTCCGGCTGGCCGGGTTGGATGGACAAATGCCCGATTTGTTGGAACACAACCCGAACGGCGTTTTCCTTTGGATGAGCGAAAACTGGAAAAATTATTTCAACTGGAACGGACATGATTCGTTCCCGGACGACCAAAAAGCGCGGTTGCTGGACATGGTTGCCAAAGCCCACGAACGCCACATGAAGGTTCGTTTTTGGAATGCGCCGCAGTCGGTGGCTTTCTGGAGAGAACTGCGCGCCGACGGAGTCGATCTGCTGAACGCCGATGATTTGGCCGGCCTGGAAAAATTCCTGCGCGCGAAACCGGTTTCCAAAAAATAGCCGGCGCGGCGTTTTTTGGAGTATTCATTTCAACAACCCTTTGTTACCTTGCCGGGCTGATGTGGGCCAAATTTTCAGTGTTGCTGTTTTGTCTTTGCGCAATGGGTGCGTTCGCCGCCACGAATGAATCGCCGTCCATCGTCTTTGTCACCGGCGATCATGAATATGGTTCCGAACGGACCATGCCGCTGCTTGCCGCCGCCCTTCAAACCAATTTTGGATTCCACACCACAGTGCTTTACGCAACCGAACCGGATGGACGGCGCAACGAAACCTACGAAAAAAATATTCCCGGATTGCAGGCTTTGAAGACGGCTGATCTGGCCGTCTTCTTTTTACGCTGGCGGCAATTGCCCAAGGAACAATTGGACTTCATCCAAGCTTATCTGGATTCAGGCAAACCGCTGATCGGATTTCGCACAACCTCCCATTCCTTCAAGTATGACGCGGGTAGTCCGCTGGCGCGCTGGAATGAGTTTGGCAAATTTGCCTTTGGCACCCCGCCGGGTTGGGGCGCCGCCGGCCACACCCATTTTGGGCATGACTCCAGCACGGATGTTTCCTTCGCGCCGGGCGCGATCGATAATCCGATTTTGCGCGGGGTGGCTCCGCACTTCCATGTCCGGTCGTGGCTCTACCGGGTTTTGCCCCAATATCCGCCCAAAGATGCCGTCTGGTTGCTGATGGGCAGCGCGGTTGATCCCGACAAACCCGCCGAACCGAATCCCATTGCCTTGACCTGGCAAACAAAGCAGGGCGCGCGCGCCTTTTACACTTCGATGGGTCATCCCGAGGATTTTCAGTCGGAACCGTTTCAGCGCCTGGTTGTCAATGCGATTTTCTGGGCCTTGAACCGGCCGCCGCCGGAGAATTGGCCTGGCAAACTGGCCATTGACGTTTCTTACCAAAAGCCCAAACCCAGTTCCAAATAATTTCTCCGCCCCATGAAAATTGGCATCGGTTCGGACCACGCAGGGTTCGACTACAAAGAGCAGATCAAAAGGTTTTTGGCCCGAACGGGCCATGAAGTGCAGGATTTTGGCACGGACAGCAACCAGCCGGTTGACTACCCGGTCTATATCCGACCGGTGGCGGAAGCGGTGGCCGGCGGGATGATGGAACGGGGCGTTGTTTTAGGCGGATCCGGCAATGGCGAGGCCATCGTCGCCAACCGGGTCAAGGGCGTCCGTTGCGCGCTGTGCTGGAATGTGGAAAGCGCCCGGCTTGGGCGCCAGCACAACAATGCCAACATCATCTCCCTCGGCCAGCGCATGATGTCGCTCGAACTCGCCCTTGAAATCGTGAAGACATGGCTTGAGACGCCGTTCGAGGGCGGACGGCACGAACGGCGTATCCGCGAGATCGACGCGATGTGATCAAGCGGGCCGGCGTCCGCGTGGTTTTCGTTCTGACTGGAGGACGGGAGAAACCGCCGGTGACGGCAACGACAGATAATCCCGCGCATTCCCGTAGCAAATATTGCGAATCATCGTTCCCGACAACATATCGTCGTCCGGCAAATCGCCCTGTTCAATTTGGCATCCGATCAGGTTGCACAATACGCGGCGGAAATATTCATGACGCGGATAAGACATGAAAGAGCGGGAATCCGTGACCATGCCGACGAAGCGGGAAAGCAGGCCGAGATTTGACAATGCGTTCAACTGCCATTCCATGCCCTCCCTTTGATCCAGAAACCACCAGCCGGTGCCGAACTGAATCTTGCCCGGCGTCCTGCCATCCTGGAAGCTGCCGGCGATCGAGGCGATCATGTAGTTGTCAGCCGGGTTGTGGTTGTAAAGAATCGTTTTGGGCAAGGCTCCCTCGCGCTCCAACAGGTCAAGATAACCGGCCAGGGCCTGCGCCTGGGGAAAATCGCCGATGGCGTCAAAGCCGGTATCCGGTCCGAGCCGGCTCAGGCTGCGGGAATTGACGTTGCGCAGCGGGCCGAGATGCAACTGTTTCACCCAACCCTTCTCCGCGTCCAACCGGCCGAAGAACAACATCAGAAACGCGCCGAATTGCGCCTGCTCTTCCGGTGAAGCCGCCTGGCCGCGGCGCGCCTTGTCAAAAATCCCCGCCGCCTCCCGGTCGGCGCAAGGCGCGGCCAGGCACGCGGAAAGCCCGTGATCGGACAACCGGCAGCCGTGCGCGTGAAAGAAATCATGACGGCGGCGCAAGGCGTTGAGGAAGGCCGGCAAATTGCCGATGGATTCGTCGGCGGATTCCTCCAACCGCCGTACCCAGGCGTTGAAGGCGGCGGGTTGACCCACGGCGAGCGCTTTGTCAGGGCGGAAGGCTGGAAACACCTGGGTGGCAAACCCGTCCGCCGCGATTTTTTGGTGATACTTCAGATCGTCCACCGGGTCGTCGGTGGTGCAGAGGGCCTTCACGTTGAACTTTTTCAGGATGCCGCGCACGCTGAAGGCGAGGTCGGCCAGGCATTCATTGGCCCGCTTCCAAATGCGCTCCGCGCTCGCTTCGTTGAGCAGTTCGTTGATGCCGAAATACCGCGCCAATTCCAAATGAGTCCAATGATAAAGCGGATTGCACAGCGTCTGCGGAACGGTCGCCGCCCAGGCGCGAAACTTGTCAAAAGGCGCGGCGTCGCCGGTGCAAAAGGATTCCGCCACGCCGTTGGCCCGCATGGCGCGCCATTTGTAATGGTCCCCCTCCAGCCAGATTTCATGCAAATTTTTAAATTGGCGGTCTTCCGCGATGTCGCGCGGCGAAAGATGGCAATGATAATCGAAGATCGGTTCCGGCTCGGCAAACTGACGGTAAAGCCGCCGACTGGCCGGGGTGTGCAACAAGAATTTGTCTTGAATGAATTTCATAATGGCGGTCCCTGCTTGGGAACACGTTACAAAGGACATAAGGTAACCCGCCGATTTGTTTGACGGCAAGGCGCAACTTTGCCGGCATGGCGGGCGTTTTTATTTGTCGCGGACCGTTTTGGCTTGTGCGCCGCCGTGCGGGTCGTTACCTCTTATTTTATAATGAAATTGCATCTTGGCTCTCGATGGACCTTCTGGCTGGCTTCTTTTCTAATTTTGTCAGGATGGCAGGCGGGGCGCGCCACGGATTCCAACGCCGTTCCACGTGAACGGTTGTTGATGGATTATGGTTGGAAATTCCATTTGGGGGATGATTGGGGGTTGGGTGAAAGATTGGACAAGGCGGGGGTGAGCACCGGGCCGGCTTCCTGTGGCTTTGACGCCGCGCACTGGCGCGAAGTCAACCTGCCCCACGATTGGGCGATTGAATTGCCTTTTGATTCCAAAGCCGACACGAGCCACGGTTACAAACCGGTCGGCCCCGGCTATTACACAAACAGCATTGGTTGGTATCGCCGCACCTTCGATCTGCCGAAATCAGACAAAGGCCGCCGGCTCTGGCTCCAGTTCGACGGGGTTTACCGGGATTGCCGTGTCTTTTTTAACGGGTATCGGATTGGCCGTCACGAAAGCGGTTACAGCAGTTTCCAATATGACATCACGGACCTGGCCAATTGCGGCGGGAAAAACACTCTGGCCGTTCGCGTCGATGCCTCGGAGTTTGAAGGGTGGTTTTATGAGGGGGCCGGAATTTATCGTCATGTCTGGCTGCTCAAGAGCAGTCCGCTCTTCGCTTCGCCGGAGGGACAGTTTGTTTACAGCACTTTCCCCAAAAATATTCCAAACGGCCCGGCCACCATCCATCTTGAGACCCTGCTCAAAAACGGGCAACCCCATGCCGCCAACGCGGTGGTTGATTGGGAAATTCTGGATCCGCAAGGCAAGACCGTGGCCCGGGCCAGGGAAACCACCACAGTGAAACCTTGGGGGGTCAGGACGGTCGCGCAAAAAACGACCGTGCATCGCCCCGCGCTCTGGTCTCCGGAATCCGTCAATCTTTATAAACTTGTTACCACCATTTCCTCCGGGCATCAGGTGACGGATCGGCTGGAAACGGAATTCGGGATACGCACTGTCGCTTTTGACGCCAACCAGGGTTTTCTTTTAAACGGACGTCCTTACACCATCAAAGGCACCTGCAACCACCAGGATCATGCCGGCGTGGGCGCGGCCATACCCGATGCCTTGCAATATTTTCGCGCGCAACGATTGAAAGACATGGGCGGCAATGCCGTGCGCACTTCGCATAACGCCCCAACCCCAGAATGGTTGGAAGCCTGCGATCACGTCGGCTTGCTGGTCATGGATGAAAACCGGTTGCTCGGCAGCGATGCCGCAAACCTGATATTGCTCAACGAGCAAATCCGGCGTGACCGCAATCATCCCAGCGTGTTTATCTGGTCGCTTTTCAATGAGGAACCCAGGCAAACCACTCCCGCCGCCGCCCGTTGCGCCGAAACCATGCAGAATCTGGTTCATTTGCTGGACCCGACCCGGCCATGCACGGCCGCCGCCAACGAAGGCGATGTGTTTGAAGGCGTCAACAGCGTGCTGGATGTTCGCGGGTGGAATTATCACATCAACGGGGTGGACAGCTATCACGCAAAACATCCCACCCAACTCAATATTGGCACCGAACAAGCCAGCACGCTGTGTACTCGCGGCATTTATACCAACGACAAACCGCGCGGCTATGTGAGCGCGCTGGACGTGAATGCGCCTCACTGGGGCAACACGGCCGAAGCGTGGTGGACCGTCTATGCGACGCGGCCATGGCTTTCGGGCGGATTTGTCTGGACCGGGTTGGATTACCGGGGCGAGCCGACGCCTTATAAATGGCCTTGTATCAGTTCCCATTTCGGGATCATGGACACCTGCGGTTTTGCCAAGGACAACTTCTACTATTATCAAGCATGGTGGAGCGACCGCCCTGTCCTGCATCTTGCCCCCCACTGGACCTGGCCGGGCCGGGAAGAGCAGGATATTGACGTGCAATGTTTCAGCAATTGCGAAGAAGTCGAACTGCTGCTCAACGGACAAAGCCTCGGACGCCAGCCCATGCCGAAAAACTCTCATTTGCAATGGCGCGTGAAATATTCCCCCGGCACTCTGCTGGCCCGCGGCTTTAAAAAAGGCCAGGTCGTCACGGAGGAAAAAATGGAGACCACCGGCGCGCCCGCCGCCATCAAACTCACGCCTGACCGCGTTTCCATTCATGCCGGCGACGAGGACTTGTCCATCATCACGGTTGCGATTCTGGACGAGAAGGGCCGCGTGGTGCCCACAGCGGGCAACGAAATTGGCTTCGACCTGACGGGGCCGGGCCGAATTCTGGGCGTGGGCAACGGCGACCCCAGTTGTCACGAACCGGATGTTTATCTTCCCGCAACCGGCCTTGAAGCCGCGCCTGTGCAATGGAAGCGGAGCGCTTTTAACGGTCTGGTCCAAGTCATCGTGCAAGCCGGACGGGAAGCAGGGGTGCTTCATTTGACAGCACATGCCCCCGGACTGGCGGACGCCTCCGTCGATATTTCCGCCATCGCCGCCGAAGGCGTCGTCCTGCAACCATGATAAAAAAACTCAAACAGCAGGTTTGCGAAGCCAATCGCGCCTTGGCGCGCGAAGGGTTGGTCGTTCAAACCTGGGGCAATGTCAGCGGAGTGGATCGTGGGCGCGGTCTGATGGTCATCAAGCCCTCGGGCGTTCCGTATGAAAGCCTGGAAGCCAGCCAGCTTGTTGTCATTTCGTTGCAGACAGGCCGGGTGGTCGAGGGACGTCTTCGTCCCAGCTCGGACACGCCCACCCATCTGGCGCTCTATCGCGCGTTCAAGGAAATTGGCGGAGTCGCGCATACCCACAGTCTTTACGCGACAGCTTGGGCGCAGGCGCGGCGGAACATTCCAGCGCTGGGCACAACCCACGCCGATTATTGGCACGGCCAGGTTCCCTGCACCCGGCCGTTGCGAAAAGCGGAGATGCGGAAGGACTATGAGGTCAACACCGGCCGCGTGATTGTCGAATGTTTCAAAAAACTGTCTCCGCTGAAAATCCCGGCGGCGCTGGTCGCCGGCCATGGTCCGTTCACATGGGGGAAAAATGCCGCGGACGCCGTTGGCAACGCGGTTGTTCTGGAATTTGTCGCGCGGCTGGCCTCGGAAACCCTGCGTCTCAATCCCAAGGCGCAATCCATTCCGGACGCTCTATTGGACGTCCATTTCCAGCGCAAACATGGTCCAAACTCGTATTACGGTCAGCCGGTTTCCCATTGATTTTTATGCTCATTATTCATGTTAATGTTTCCGTCAAACCTGAATGCGTGGCTGCCTTTAAGGAGGCAACCATCGCCAACGCCAGGGAAAGTCTGAAGGAGCCGGGCGTGGCCCGGTTCGATCTGGGGCAGCAGGCGGACGATCCCACCCGTTTCATCATTGTCGAAGCCTATCGCACCGCCGACGCCCCCGCGCAACACAAGGAGACGCATCACTATCAAGTCTGGCGGGATGCGGTCGCGCCCATGATGGCCGGGCCCCGCGTGAGTATCAAATATAGGAACATCCATCCTGTGGATGATAATTATTAACCGGAATCCTGTTATGCGCTTTGAATTTGCCACGGCCAGCCGAATTATTTTTGGGGCGGGCGCCATTGCCCAAGCCGGTTTGCTGGCCAAAGAACTCGGTCATAGCGCGCTGGTGGTGACCGGACGCGAACCGGCCCGCGCCATCCGGTTGCTGAATATTCTGGGCGGAGCGCCCGTGCGCGCCGTTCTTTTTCCGGTCAGCGGCGAACCCGATCTGGACGTGATCCGGCGCGGAGTGGCGCTGGCCAAAAGCGAGCGGTGCGATCTGGTCATTGGTTTTGGCGGCGGCTCCGTGTTGGACACCGGCAAGGCGATTGCCGCCATGCTCACCAATACCGGCGATGTTCTGGACTATTTGGAAATCATCGGAGGCGGCAAAACGCTGTCGCAATCCCCTGCCCCTTTTTTGGCCATCCCGACCACGGCCGGGACTGGTTCCGAGGTCACGCGCAACGCCGTCCTGGGATCGCCGGAACACAAAGTCAAAGTCAGTCTGCGCAGTCCGTTAATGCTGGCAAAAATAGCGCTGGTGGACCCGGAATTGACTTGGGACCTTCCGCCCGCCATCACCGCCCGCACCGGCCTCGACGCGCTCACCCAGCTTATTGAACCCTACACAAGCACCCGGGCCAATCCCATGACCGACGGGTTCTGCGTCGAAGGAATCAAGCGCGCCGCGCGATCATTGCGGGCCGCCTTTGACGATGGCCGCAATGCCGCCGCCCGCGAAGACATGGCCCAAGCCAGTCTGCTGGGAGGATTGGCGCTGGCCAATGCCGGACTGGGAGCGGTGCATGGATTTGCCGGAATCATCGGCGGAACTTGTGGCGCTCCGCATGGAGCCATCTGCGCCATTCTCCTGCCCCATGTGATGGCGGCGAATATAAGCGCGCTACGCTCAAGCGCCCCGACCAACCCGGCTCTTCCGCGCTACACGGAAATCGCCTGTCTGTTGACCGGCAACAACAAGGCCACGGCTGACGAAGGCGTCGAATGGGTGGCGCGGCTGGTGGGCGATTTAAAGATTCCAAAACTCGGCGCGTATGGGTTGACCTCCGGGCAAATTGCCGGCGTGGTGCAAAAATCGCAAAACGCGAGCAGCATGAAGGCAAATCCCATACCCCTGAAAACCGAAACGCTATCCGCCATTCTGGAAGCAGTCATCTGATTTCTTCTCTTAATCCTGCTCCTGATCTTCCCCGGGAAAGACGGTTGAAGAAAAAGGATCAGGATTGAAATTGGGGTCAGCTTGATTTTCTTGGACGGGGAAGCTGGTTGAAGGC
>CAZLEE010000016.1:0-37773 GCA_964558455.1 uncultured Verrucomicrobiota bacterium
GGCTGGGAACGCTTTGGACGAGGCGCAGCAACGTCTCGGCGGCGGCCGCGTCGGTAAGATAACTTTTGCCGTCGGCGGCGGGCATTTTCAGTTGGTAACAATTTGTTACCAGTTGACTTCCCTCCTTGGCCAGACGACCTTTGAGCACCTTCCAATACTTTCTGGCCGCCTGATAATCCGACTGCGTCAGCACCCGGACAATGTCCACGACGGAAAACCACCACGTCTCGGTCTTTTCATCGTAAAAACGGCGGATTTGATAGCCTTCAAAAATGGCAAGTTCGTTTTTCATGGCGACGGGATGAGTTTGCCGCTAAAGGCCTTGTGCAGCAACTATTTTTTCAACCCCTCCAGCGCGGGGTCAATGTGTTCGGCTCTGGTTTCGGCTTCGCTCGTTTTTTGACTAATCCTTGCCCGCAGCCTCTACTTCCAAGCGGCCAACCCAGTAACAGTCTAGCATGAAGATTAATGACTTGGTCTTTAACGCACGCCCGGCGGCACATCGCGGAATGGACGGTAGGCGCGGTAACCGGCCAGTTGTTTTCGCAAAGCGCCGGCCAGCGCCGTTTGCCCTTGTTCCCCGGCTAGTTGCAACGCGCCTTGCGCAGCCGCCACAGCATCGGGAAAATCCCCCGCCTCGGCGTAAGCGGCAGCCAGGACACCAAGGAAACTGGCGTTCTTCCCGCCTGAAACCCGGTTGGCAAGCGAAGCAAGCCGCACGGCTTGGGCCCCGTTGCGCGTGGCGGCGTCCGGGCTGGCGGCAAGTATCCAGGCCAGGCAGGCCGCCGCTTGGGCATCGAACGGCGCCAGTTCCAGACTTTTCTCGTATTGACTAATGGCGAGAGCCGCGCGACCGGTCTCCCGGCAGGCTGCGGCCAGCGCATCATGACTGGCGGCGTCACCGGGCCGGAGTTCAACCGCCTTTTGCAAGTGGGGCATGGCATCTTCAGCCAGACCTTGTTTAAGCAGGACATCGCCGAATTTGAATTGGGCCACGGGATCGCCCGGATCCAGTTTGACCTGTATTTCAAACTGCGCGAGCGCGTCCGGCACACGGTTCAATCCCAGCAGGACATTGCCCAGGTTATAGCGAGCCAGGGCAAAAGTCGGGGCCAGGGCCACGGCCCGCTGCGCATGAGGCAACGCCTCCGCCAACCGGCCTTGTTGGAAAAGAATCTTGCCCAAATCGCTTTCCATGACGCTGTTGTTTGCGGTGACCGCCAGGGTGTGCCGGAATAGTGTTTCGCTGTCGCTCCAATAGCGCACCTGCTGACTGGTCAACACCATGCAACCGGCCAGCGGAATCGCCCACGCCGCCGCCGGAATCCGGCGCCAAAGCGCCCAGATCACCATGATGAAAAGACCAGCGCCAGCCAGATAATGGTAGCGGTCGGCCATGGATTGCGCCCCGACCTGCACCAGCCCAATGACGGGCGTCAACATCACGATGAACCACAACCACCCGGCCAATAAAAAAGGTTCCGTCCGCCGCCGCCAAACCGCCCAGACCGTGACCGAGGCCAGCAGCAGAATCGCTCCCGCCACTTCCCATACCGGCCATTTCCACGACAGCGGATACAACACCCCCAAGTCCGCCGGCCAGAACGTTTTTCCCAGGTAACGGCTGTAGGCCACGGGAACGTTTTCCAGTCGGGCCCATGACGATAGCTTCTCCAGCGAAACCACCGCCCCGCCCCGTTGTTGCGCGAGCAACGTGATCCAGCATGAAATTCCCGCCAGCATGAAAAACGGGGTTTTCTCCAGCAGCAAAGGGCCGATGGGCCGCCGCCAGCGTTGCAGGGGCCAGTAGTCCAGAAGAAGCAATACCACGGGCAGCGTCACCAGCATCGGCTTGACCATCAAACCCAGCGCGAACAATGCCAGCGACCCGGCATAAAACCACCGCCCCGCCTTCTCCACATAACGCACATAGGCGCCGACGGCCAGCAACCAGAAGAAAATACTCAAAACATCCTTGCGCTCGGACACCCACACGACCGATTCGACATGCATCGGGTGCAGCGCAAAGAAGGCCGCGACCAGCGCGCACGGCCAGCGCGACCGGGTCAGGCGTTGCAGCAACAGGAAAAGGAGAACGCAATTCGCGATGTGCAACAACAGGTTGGTGGAATGATGCCCCGCCGGGTTCAGCCCGTAGAATTGACAGTCGAGCATGTGCGAAATCCAAGTCAGGGGATGCCAGTTGCCGGCACAAACGGTGGAAAATGCCCAGAGAATCCCGCGCCCCGTCATCCCCTGTTTGACCATGTCGTTGTCCGTGACGTAAAAGTTGTCATCGTACAACACGAATCCACACTGCCACAGCGGCGCATAGGCCAGCAAAACAAGCGCCGTCAATCCGAGACAGATCAGCCACGTCTGGCGTTTGCTTTGCAATTCATCCATGTCCTGGTGGTTTCAATCCCGACGAGGCAAAACCAAGAAATCAACACTGCCCAAAATTCGGACGCGCCCGCAATGAATCAAGACATTCCGCAAACCCGCTGCCCGGTCTTTTCCCCCGTCAACAGCGCGGCACGGTTCTTGCGTCCTCTCATAACTGCGTGTCTCACCCGACCGCTTGTGCGGTTGGGACGGGGTCCGGTCCAGCTCAAGGACCGGACCCCGTATCGCTTTAAAGGTTGGGGAGACGCGTCAACCCCCGCCCCCCGAGACAAAGACAGCCGACCCTCAGCCGCGAGGGCTGATGAGACCGGCGTCTTCTTAAACCAAAGCGTTACTTCACATGCCCGGAGACCAGCTTGGTCATCTCGAACATGCTGACTTGTTTCTTGCCATTGAAAACCGCCTGCAACGCCTCGTCGGCATTGATGAGGGTTTTCTTTTTCGCGTCCTGCAATCCGTTTTTGCGGATATACGCCCAAAGCTTTTTGGTCAGCTCTGTGCGCGGCAGTCCGGCACTGCCAACGACTTTAGCCAACTTCTCATCCGGTTGGACCGGCTTCATGAAGGCGGCACTGGGTTTTCTCTTTGTTTTCGATGCTGTGGATTTTGTAGCCATGCTCCCTTTGTGACTCAGCCTTTCCCGGATTGCAACAATAAATTTTCAATAAATTTACTGCTAAACGGCCGGATTCTCATACGTAAAGCGCCGCTTGCAAATCCCGCACCACCACGCTCATGAACGGATAGCGGGCCGCCATGTCCCGTTGCAGGCATTTCATGATGATTTTTTCCACCGCCGCCGGGATGTCGGGATTGATGTCGCGCGGCGGAACACACTCGCCGTTTAGTTGCTTGCGCAGAATCTCATCCGGCGTGTCTCCGGGGAACGGCTTCTGCATGGTCAACACTTCGTAGGCGGTCACGCCCAAGGCGAAGATGTCCGCCCGCTGGTCAATCGCCAGTCCCTGCAAATGTTCCGGCGCCATGTAAGCGGGGGTGCCGGGATTTTTGCCGGGCATTTTTTTGGGCGTCTCCGGTTTGGGCCGGGCCAAATCGAAATCAATCAAACGCACCCCGGCGTTGCGCGTCACCACGATATTCTCCGGTTTGAAATCGAGGTGGATATACCCGCTGTCATGCACCTGTTCCAGCCCCAGCGCCATATCAATGATGATTTGCGCCACGTTCTCAACCAGCAGTTCGTCCGCACGTGACAACAACATTTTCAGGTTCGCCCCCTCCACGTAATCCATGAGCAGGTAGGGCGTCCTTTCAATTTTACCGTGCTCGATATAATTGATGATGTTCTGGTTGTGATGGATTTTGGACAGGATGACGCACCCGTTCCAAAACCGCCGGCGGTCGGCAAAGTTGAAAATGGATCTGTTCCGCATGCGGCGCAACGCATAGGTGTGCCGCTGTTCGTCGGTCGCGACCCATATGTCGTTCACGCCGCCCCGGTTGATCAGTTCCTGGAGGTAAAATCGTCCAAACCGCCCCGGTGCCGGGGTCGGTCCACTGTTTTTTTCTAACGCATCAGGCGCCATATCGCAGTCAATATCATGCCACAAGCCGGGCCAATCTCACGCTAAACTTTTGCCCCCGGCTTTCTGTTTGCGGGGTTTATGCTTCCAATAGCCGTTTTTTGCGGTTTTGGTCTTTTTCCTGGGGTCCATCCTGCATTTCCCCAAACTTGGACCCGGCAGACCAATGCGCCAAGTGGGACATCTTTTGTCGCGTCCTCGGCGGATGGAAACAAATTGGCGGCTGTTGCCTACAGCGTTTACACCGGGCAATCCACTCCGGCGCCATTGCTGAACATCACCCCTTCGCAGGGCAACCCGAGCCTTTCCTGGATCGTGCCCTCGCTGGATTTCGTGTTGCAGCAGAACTCCGATCTGGCCACAACAAATTGGGTTGCGTTGACGAACACGCCCGCGCTGAATCTTGCAAGCTTGCTGTATCAAGTCATGCCGTCGCCAACGAACAGCCGGAATTTTTATCGTCTCACTACTCCGTGAACCGCCAAAGCAGCGGTTCAGGCAAAAACACGAAAGGTGAGTCCCCCTTTAAGGGAAGCAAGAAGGCAATTTAAGGCAAAGATTTGCCAAAATTCGGTGAGCATTCTCGCAAGCCGATCACTAAAAGCTTATTGATGTGTCCACGTTGCAATCAGATGCGGCATTGACGGTCGTTGCCAGTGCAAAGTTTGCGCCCGCAAACAGAGCGGACTTCGGAAAATTACCATACCCTGCTGCCCAAATTCGGGCTGTAGAAGTCAAATTCACCCACTACCTCATTGAGTTATGAAAACACACTTGTCCCTCCTTTTAGGTTTGGCACTTCTGGCTGTGCCGATGGCGGTGCGCGCCCAGATATACAACTACAACGGTATCGAGTACTATTATGTCGACGAGAACGACATTGGCATCCACGGTTATAACGGGCCAGGCGGGGCGATTACCATTCCAGCCGCCATCAGCAACGTGCCGGTCACCAGCATCCAGGTTACCGCGTTCCTCGGGAACACCAGCCTGACCAGCGTGATGATTCCCGGCACCGTCACCAGCATCGGGGAGGAAGCGTTCAGCGGCTGTAGCAGTCTGGTCAGCGTGACGATTCCCGACAGCCTCACCTGGATCGAATATTCAACTTTCGGTGCATGCTACAAACTGGCCAGCGTGACGATTCCCGGCACCGTTACCAACATCGATGTAGATTCGTTTGAAGGCTGCACCAGTCTGGCCAGCGTCACGATCGCCAACGGCAGCGGCCCCACTGTGATTGGAAACTATGCGTTCAGTGGATGCACCAATCTGAACAACGTCACAATCGGCAACGGCGTCACCTACATCGGGGAATCGGCGTTCTACGAAGACACCAGCTTGGGCAGTGTGACGATTCTTGGCAGCGTCACCAACATTGATAATTGGGCGTTTGACAGTTGCACCAATCTGACCAACGTGACGATTCCCAACAGCGTCATCAGCATCGGAAGCAGTGCATTTGCTTCATGCGCGTTTACCAGCATCTCGATTCCAAGCAGCGTCACCTCCATCGGGCAGCAGGCGTTCTCGGTAAACACCAACCTGACCAGCGTGACGATTTGCGGCGGCGTCACCAACATGGTGGAGGATGCGTTCTATGGCTGCACCGGACTGACCAACGTGACAATCTTGAATGGTGTCACCATGCTCGGAAGCTATGCGTTCGGTTTTTGCTACAGCCTAGCCAGCATAACCCTTCCCGGCACCATTACCAACATCGAGGGCTTTGCGTTCGCTTGGTGCACCAACCTGACAAAAGTCTATTGCTTGGGCAATGCGCCGAGCGTGGGCAACGCGGTGTTTAACGCCAATTATGTTGTGACAGTTTATTATCTGCCGGGCACCACCGGCTGGAGTGCCTTCTCCGCTGATACCGGCCGGCCGGTTGTGCTGTGGAACCCAGGAATGAAAGCCAGCGGCGCGAACTTTGGCGTGCAAAACAATCAATTTGGATTCAATATCACCGGCACAAACAATTTTACAGTCGTGGTGGAAGCCTGCACCAATCTGGCCAACCCCGTTTGGATTCCCCTGACGACCAACACGCTCGTCAACGGTTCATTCTATTTCAGCGATCCGCAGTGGACGAACTACCCCGGCCGCTACTACGGCCTCGGCGTGCCGTAAAGTGTGAGTCTCACCCACCAAGAAAAAAAGATGACCCGCGCAACGGGATACCCGCCTTTTTTTCGTTTTAGTCTTTGGCCTTCTTTATTGGGCTGGGGGGTTGTTTTGGGAGATGATTTCCAGGGTGGCGGGAAGGTCGGTTAGCGTTATTTCCGGGTCTTCTTTTAACCACTTGGCTGCCAGGGGGATGGTGATTTCTCCGTGAACGTCGGGCGCCAGTTTGCGGTCGCCGGCTTTGGCGTGAATGGTGATTGAGGGCGTTTTGGAGGTCGGGGGAAAACTCAGTTTCAGGCCGGTCATGGTCAGCTTGGGCGAGGGAAAGAATCGCCGCATTTGTTCCTGCACTTCTCCGCTTTCCCGCACCGGCTCCATGAGTCGCGCGTAATGCATGGCGCGGGTCAGCCGTCCGGCAATCATCCCGACACGCCAGTCCAGCGCCATCGTGCCTCTGGGTTGATTGACGATGATCCACGGGTCTTCGGCCAGCAAATCATCGCGCAGTGGCACGAAGAAGTTTCCCGCCGACCCGATTGGGACGGGAATTCTTCCGGCTTTGGAATCAATGTAAACGGAGAGGTCGCTGGTTTTGATTCCGGGCCGGGCGGATTGCAGGGTCAGGATGACCAGCAGGTTGGTGTGGATTTGGTTCAGGGCCGTTTGGGCTTTTTGCGCGGCGTAAAGTTGATGGTAGGGCAGCCGGGCGTTTTCGCCCAAGGCCGCTCCGGCCAGGGCGCACGAAAAAAACGCGGCGCAACCGGCCTTGATAATTTGTTTGATAGTCATACTGCTATATTACGAATGCCGCCACTATGGGGAGATTAGGATTAGGATTGGGGAGCGTCATGCTGGGGGGCTATATAGATTCGATTTCGTGGTTTGGGACGGGGCCGATGGCCGGAGGGGCGTCCAGGAAACGGGATGGGACGAATAACGGCCTGATTTTCTGCCGGGGCGAGGCGGAGATCACGGTGGCGCCGCGCCAGTTGAAGGTGAATTTTCCCGGGGCGATTTGTTCTTCTGTTGTGCGCGGCTTGAGCGGGTAGGTCACTTGAACCTGATCGCCGGGCCGGACCGGGCCGAGGTTGATGTAGCCCCCTTCCGGGCGGGAGGCGATGGCGTTGCCGTTGAGGAGCGATTTCATTTCGGCAGCGGCGACAAATTCAGGGAGCCGCACCAGCAGCCGGCGTTCTTGTTTGATTTTGATTTGCAAAACTCCGGCGCAGGCCGCGGCGAGTTCCGCGGCGGGAACGATTTCCCCGGCCAGGATTTCCGCGGCGGCATGATTGCGGTGGAGGTGGAGATTGATTCTGAGTTCCCCGGCCTGATCGCTCACGGCGTGATGCCAGACATCGTAAAGGGCGCGGGCGCCGGAGGCGTTGCAGCAGTGCTGGTTGGTGTTGCCAAAGGCCGAATCGTCGGACAATGCGGTCACGCCGCCCCAGCCTGCAAATCCGCCGAGCAACGAGGGCATGACCTTGTCCCCGCATACCATGCCGCCGATGGCGGGTTGCGTTTCGCTCTTGTAACGCAAGGGATGCCGCTCCAGCGGCGTGGGGGTCATTTCACCGGCCCAATCGATGTCAACCATTTGGTGGACGAGGAGGTGGTTGCGCGCGTAACGCTCGACATCGTGCCAGTAAACCGGGTCGCGGTGCCGCGCAAGGAGGATGGCCGATTCGATCATGTCCACCAGCGAGCAGGTTTCGGAGAGGTTGGAGCGATTGTTTTCCGGGTTGTGAATTTGTTCAGGGAACCAGCCGGATTGGGTGCCGACCCCGCGGGCCTTGCGGTAAAGTTGCTCGCCCAGCTCAAAATCCGCCGCGCTGTTTTTGATGACGGCGCGTTGCAGGAGCGATGTCATCACCCGGCTTTGACAATGGAAATGGCCCAGTTCAAAAAACTTTCCGCCGCCATCGTATCTTTGCACCGCGCCGTCGAGCAATTCCGAGGCGAAGCGGAGGGCCGGCTCGTAACCGGTCAGCCGATGGTAACGCAAGAGCGGCATCGTGACCGACGCGCAATAAAGGGAGAACGGGTCCATGTTCGAATCGGGCGTTGGTCCCCAGCCGTTCAGATAGGTGAAGACATCGCCGGGGTAGGCGGGAAGCTGGCCCGGATGGCGCACCAGGCGTTGGTCCAAGGCGCCGATCATCCGTTCCACATACCCCCGGTATTGCGCATCGCCGGTCAGGGCGAGGAGCGTGCCGAAGGCGAGGAGATTGCCTTGCTGCAACCAGGTCGGCCGGGTATGCGGCACCGGCATGAGCCACGGTTCCGCCGGGCACCAGGACAAACCGTCTTCGCCAAGCAGACCGATAAGCCCGGCGGTCATGGCGCGGTCGGGAGCCTGGGGTTCCTCGTTCGTGATCTGCCGCAACAAAGCCAGCGCATCCACGCTGCGGCCCATGCCGTCGCCGTAGGACCAGATGTCCAGAAACATCGCCGGGGGCCGGTTGCTCATCTTGGTATAAAAGAACGGCACGTAACCGCGGGCGGCGTCGGTGTGTTCGATGAGGCAGCGCATGGCGAGTTTGGCGCGGTCATGCAACGAAGGGAGGTAGAGCGTTTTCCCGGTTTTGGGGTCAGGATTTGCGCTCAACGGGTAAACCGCGCCCACCGCCAGCAGCCCGGCGCCGGCTTGCAACATTTCGCGCCGGGAAATACGTCTATGCACAGCGCGATTCTAACAAGCCCGAAGGGGCCTGACAAGCGCCGGCCTTATGAAACCATTCATCCATGAGAGGGACCGGAATCAGGAACGGGGCCGTTATTTTGCCATCACGACACTGTCGCCATTGGGAGGATGAACTTCTTCCACTTCGGCGGGTTTCTCCGTCTCAGCAGGTTTCGGAGCGGGCGACGATTCCACCGGGGAAGGAGGCGCGGCGGCAGCCGTTTCTTCATTCGCCTTGTGGAACTTGACGCTCACGATCTTGCTCACCCCGTGTTCCTGCATGGTCACGCCATACAACACGTCAGCCATACCGATGGTGCGCTTGTTGTGGGTGATGAGGACAAACTGCGAATAGATCATGAACCGTTGCAAAACACGCAGGAAGCGGTTGATGTTCGATTCGTCGAGCGGCGCGTCCAATTCGTCCAGAATGCAGAACGGGCTGGGCTTGACCTGGTAAATGGAGAAGAGCAACGCCACCGCTGTCATGGTCTGCTCGCCGCCGGAGAGCAGCGAAATGGTTTGTTGTTGCTTGCCCGGAGGGCGCGCCACGATGTCGATGCCACATTCCAGAACATCCCCTTGTTCGATCAGGATCAAGTCCGCTTTGCCGCCCCCGAAAATCTCACTGAACATCGCGCGGAAATTGTCGCGAATCTTCTCGAACGTCTCGATGAACATCTGGCGCGTTTGCGTGTTGATGCGGCTGATGACCTCCATCAACTGCGCCTTGGCCTGGACCAAGTCGTCGTTTTGCTTGGTCAAAAATTGGAAGCGCTGTTCGGTTTCCTCGTATTCGTCAATCGCCACCAGGTTGACCGGGCCGATTTCGTCGATGCGCGTTTGCAGGGTCGTCACTTGCCGCGCCACCGCCTCCCAATCCGTCGCCGCGCCGGCCGCCGCCATTTCCTCGGGCGTCATGGTGTGGACCTTGGCCGGGCCTTCGTCCGCCAGGGTGATTGTGATGCACTCGCTGCGCACGTCGTCCAGGTTGATTTGGTATTTCTCCCGCACGCGATCCCGCAGGTTTTGCAGGGACATGGTCTTTTGGGCCAATTCAACTTCGACCACCGCCCGCTGTTCCTGGATGGCGGTCAATGAACGCCGCTGTTCCCGCAATGTCCCGTCCGCGCCAGCGATTTGCTGTTCCTTGCTTCCCTTCATGGACAGACGTTCCGTCACCTGGACGTTCACTTGCTCGCGTTCGTGTTGCAAGCCGTCGATTTTCTGGCGCGACTCGGCAATTTCCGTTTCGGCCTGAAGTTTGCGTTGCAGGAACGACTCGATTTCCGCGCGACGTTGTTCCGCCAAATGGGTCAATTCCGTGATGCGTTGTTCCAGCGGTTTTTTCTGGCTGGCAAAGGACGCGCACAATTGGTCCTGGGTGGCCAGAGCCACTTTTGTTTCCGTGAGCGAGGCGTTGGCGGTGTCGCGCTGCTGCCGCAACGTTTCCTGCGCCGCAGTCAGGGCGACGAGCCGCTCCTGCCATTCGCGCTCGCGCGCTTCCAGTTCACCGGCTTGCGCGGCCAGACCTTCGCGCTTGCGAACGCCCTCGGCCTCCTGGCCCGACAGGCTGTCCACTTCGTAAACCACCGTCTCGATTTTCTGCTGTAAAATGCGCGCGGAATTTTGCAGGGCGTTGAATTCCCCCTGCTGCGTGGCAATGGCCACTTCCTGGGTGCGCAATTCCGTCTGCGCCTGCTGCAAGCTGGCTTGCAATTCGGTTTGTTCGCTCAACAAGCCGCCTTTGTGCCGGCTCATTTCCGCCACGTTTTCCGCCAAGCCCGCCGTCACGCTCTGCAATTCCGCTATCTGATTCTTGCGGCCCAAAATGGATGCCGCCGCCTTGCCCGACCCTTGGCCGTTCAAGTATCCGCCGGTGAAAATTCCGTGGCGATTGAGCAGTTCGCCCTCGACAGTCACAAAATCAAACGCCCCGCCCGACTCGTTCCAACCCGCCGTGGCGGCGCCAAGATCAGGAACAATCAATGTCCGGCCCAACAAGCGTTGCAGCAATGCTTGCACCGCCGGATCCGCCTCAATGATGCCCGCGGCCCCAACCGCCTTGGCCCGCACCGCGCCGGCTGCCTCGATTTCGGGGCTGGTCGCCGTCGTCGCGGCTGCCGCCAATTGCAGCGCGGCCACGCTGGCGCGCCCGCTTTTATTCGCGCGCAAATCGTCCAAAATCTGCCGCGCCGCCTCCGGCTGGCCGGTCAGGACGAGTTGCAGGTGATGGCCCAACGCCGTTTCAATCGCGACCACGTACTGGTCCGGCACCTTGATTTTGTCCGCGAGCGATCCCAGCACATTGGCCGCGCTCTTCAGCGCGGAAAGCGCGCCGGAGCCAAAGCCTTCGTGTTCGGATTGCAATTGCTCGAGCAAATTAAGCCGGGAACGCTTCTCCGCCTGCTGCCGCAAAAGTTCATCCAATTGCTGGGTTGTCGCGGCCAATTGCTGCTGGATTTCGCGCAACCGCTGCTGCCTTTCCTCCAGCGTGCCGCGATGCGTCTGCACATTCAATTTCTCCGCCTCAACATTGGCCGAAAATTGCTCCAACCGCCCGCTCAAGCGCGTCCGCTCCTCCTCCAATTGCGCCTTTTCCGAAGATAATTTTCCCAGGCGGGCCGCGTTGCCTTCCTTTTGCAAATCCAGCGCCGTGATTTCGTTGCGGGCGCGGGTCAATTGTTGCGCCGCTTCGAATGACTTGGTCTGGGCTTCGCGCAACGCTTCCTGGTTGCCGCGCAATTCGTTCTCCACCACTTGCATCGCCTCGCGCTTCTGCGCCAGCGCCTGCTGATGGGATTGCAGGGCGGCAGCAGCCGCAGTCAAGCGTTCAGTGACGCCGGCCAACTCCGCCTCGGCCGCGAGTTTGCGCTCCTCCGCCTGGAGGATTTCGCCGCCAGCCCGTTCGTTTTGCGCCGCGAGATCGCGCAGCCGGTCCTCATTGAAATGAATTCTGCTTTCGTGCTGTTCGGCCTGGCTCTTCAACTCCATGCCCCGGCGCTGCAGTTGGTTGATTTGCTGTTCCTGCTCCGCCAGTTCCTCGCGCAGCACGGCCAGTTCATGTTCGAGCCGGAGGACATCGGCGCCCAGCGTTTCGATTTGCGCGCGCGATTTTTCGAGATGCTCCTCGCGCGCCCGCACCTCCGATTGCCATAGGTCAAACTGGTGCCGGGCCAGTTGCGTGTCCAAGTGCTGCAAATCCTGCATCAATTGCTTGTAACGCCGCGCCTTGCCCGCCTGGCGTTGCAGCGAGCCGATCTGCCGTTTCACCTCCCGGATCAAGTCCGCCACGCGCAGTAAATTCTGTTCCGTCGCCTCCAGCTTGCGCAACGATTCGCGCTTTTGCGCCTTGAATTTCGTGATGCCCGCCGCCTCCTCAAACACCAGCCGGCGATCTTCCGGTTTGCTGGACAATATCTGCGTGATATTCCCCTGCGCCATGATGCTGTAACTGGTCCGCCCCATGCCCGTCCCCATGAAAAGCTGCTGGATATCCTTCAGGCGGCAGGGCGTTTTGTTCAAAAAATACTCGCCCGTCCCGTCCCGGAATACCCGGCGGGTCAGGGTCACTTCGTTGTACGCGATTTCCACCCCGGCCGCGCTCAGATGTTCGGCATCCACCCCGCCAACGGTTAACGACACCTCCGCCATGCTCAGGGGCTTGCGGCCATCCGTGCCGTTGAAAATCACGTCCGACATCTCGCCGCCGCGCAACGCCTTGGCCGATTGCTCGCCCAAAACCCACCGGATCGCGTCCGACACATTGGACTTGCCGCAGCCGTTCGGCCCGACAATCCCTGTGACTCCCGGCTGAAAGTTGATTGAAGTCTTGTCAGCGAACGACTTAAATCCCAAAACTGTTAAATTTTTAAGGTGCATCCTTAGTGCCCGGATCAAATCATATTTCGACCGCCCGAGTAAAGAAAAAACCACAATATGTTGCGTTTTTTCTCACCCCCCTCCCTGCCTAATGGGGTTTTGCTCTTTAACGAAAAAGCTGAAATTGGGAAAGCAGAAAGAAGGAATTTGATGCGGGGGAGGCGAAAGCCTACTCAGCCCCAAAAAACTTCCATTGGCGCGGGAAGGCTTCAGCCAGACCGATGACCAGAAAAACCGCGCTGGCAGCCAACCAAGGGAGCAGGTGCGGGTCAAGCCCCCCCAGGCTTTGGGCATTGAGGCGGACTGTCAACGGCAGTGTGAAGTGCCAGGTGAGCCAACCCGCCAAGATGGCCAGAGCGGGCAACGCCAGATGCTTCAACAAGCTGTCCAACGCGAACGATCCCCGCGTGATTCGCGCCTGACCTGCTTCGAACTCGGCTTGCAACTGGCGTTTGCGCTCGGCCAGTTGCGCTTCGGGCAAAGCCGCTGGCGCGACTTGAATCCGTTTCTGAACCCGCCGGACGAATTCGGATGATAATGCCGGGACTTTGACCTTGGCGGAGAGAGCCGCATCAAGTTGCCGGAGTTGCCGGGCGAACATCCGGCAGCCATCGCAACCGGCAAGATGGGTTTCCACTTCCACACGTTGGGCGGGGGGCAACCGGTTTTCCTGGTAATCCAGAATCTTGTTTTCAATTTCTTGGCACGACATAAGTCAATTGGGGTTTGTTTGAGACAGGCCGGTTTCAGCCGAAACCGTTCGCAATTGCCGGGAATTGATCCGCAGCAGTTCTTTTTTGGCCCGGAAGAGGAGCGTCTTGACCGTGCCCAAGGGGATGCCGAGCATCAGAGCCACCTCTTCGTAGGCTTTTTGCTCCAAATAGAACAGCGTGATGACCTGCCGGTAATTTTCCGGCAATTTCGACAGGAGAATTTCCACATCCATTTCCAATCCGGGTTCAATGCCCGGCGATTGAAGGGCGGGAATCCAGCCGGAGGCGGCTTCCATTTCCGGTTCCTGAAGGGAGACGGTGGGATGCCTGCCACGCCGTTTCAGTTCGGTGAGGCAAGTGTTGCGCGTGATGGTGTAAATCCAAGTGGAAAGGGAGGCTCCGCCGTGATAGGCAGGAAGCCCATTCCAGATTTTCACAAAAACGTCCTGGGCGGCATCCTCGGCCTGGGTTTCGTTGCGCAGGATGCTGAAAGCGAGCCGAAATACTTTGTCTTTGAAACATTCAAGCAACGGCGTGAAAGCCTCGCTGTATTGCCGGGCTTCGAGCAACCGCAGAATGTCTTTGTCTTGCATCGGTCGGAGTTTTATCCAAGCAAAGCCGCCGTCGCCATGCCTTGGGAACATTCTTTATACTGCGCGCAGGTCCGCCATGTTTCAAAAAATATTTGAAACAACAGACAGGCAGGCGAAGTCACAAGGAAGGAACAGAGAACAAAAAATTTTATGCTACACGATTTGCTGCAACCTGACGTCCTGGTTTTTCTCATCCCCATTGTCGCCATCGTGACGGCTTTCGGAACCGGAATAGTCCGCCTTGTTTTGAACTACCAGAAGCGAAAGGACATGTTCGCGCTGTATCATCAGGAACGGATGGCGGCCATTGAGAAAGGGATTGAGATGCCACCCTTGCCGGAGGACTTCTTTCGCGAAGACGGCAAACCTTCATGGCGATCATCGCACCGAACACTTCTGACCGGGTTGGTTTTGACGTTTATCGGGCTGACATTGTACCTCGCGATGCATTTAAACCATGAAAATGGTGCAGCCTATGCCATGATTCCAGGGGGCATTGGGGCAGCTTTCTTGATCTACTACTTTACTGCGGGACGGAAGATTGCCGCCGCCATGGAAGAGGAACGGAAAGCCAAACTGGCGGCAATGATCCGCGACAAGAATCCGAATTGTGTATGAAATGCCGTCATCTGGCTTTTTTGCTGTTGGTTGGTCTGATTGTTTGCCGGAGCCCGGTTGCAACCGGGGAGGAGGAGACGGGCACCCAAGGCGGACTGTCAATGCGCCGCCAAAGTGGACTGCGGAAATGACCTTGTTCTCGTTCTGACAATCGAATACCCTTACGGCGTACCCATGGAGGTGTTATGACGTCTAAATGTATTCGCCGGATTGGCTATGGAGTTGGTGTTTTAGCCCTTGCTGTGGCGCTCTTTTATGCCGAAGAAGATTGGCGAGGACATAAGGCCTGGCAACAATTCAAGCAACAAAGCGAAGCTTCCGGAGAGCGATTCGAGTTGGCCATTCCCCTGACCGTTCCGGACGATCAGAACTTTGCCCTTGCCCCCATCGTCGCCAGCGCCTACGAGACTTACATCGACGAGCACGGAAATCGTCTTCCTTCATTCACAAACTCTTCTTCCAACCGGTTGGGTATTGCACTTTATTATACGAACGACTTCCAGCATATCTGGTCCTATGATCGGGACGAGGGGCCAACCAATTTGAGCAATTGGCGCCTGGCCAAATTCACGGATCTCGCTGCTTGGCAAAAATATTACCGGAATCCTCCGCCAAATGTGACCGCAGCATCTCGTGCGTTTCGAGGATCACGAATGGGCAGCGTGCCAAAAATTCAGACGGTGACAGCAACCAATCCGTTTCCCGTCAACCCGCAACCGCAATCCCCCGCGGCCGATGTGCTTCTGGCTTTGAGCCGATACGATTCGGTTCTTGAAGAATTAAGGCAAGCCAGCAAATTGCCCGGTGTTCGATTCGCCTTTCGTTACGATCCAGAATATCCGTCGTTCAAAATTCTTTTTCCCGGGATAGGCGCATTTGCTCAATGCGCGCAAATTCTGTCATTGCGCGCCGATGCGGAATTGGCTGAGGGCCGCTCCGATAAAGCCCTCCAGGACATCCAACTGGTTTTGCGCCTGGCACAAATGCAAACCGGGACGGTCTGGCCCCGTCGCGATGGCATTATGTTTGTCAATGTCGCCTTGCAAGCCGCCTGGGAAGGAATGGCCGCCCATCATTGGTCTGACGCTCAGCTTGTCGCTCTTGACTCAGAGTTGTCGAAACTTGACTTCTTAGCCGAATACCACCGCGAAGTTCGAGGCCATCGGGCTTATTCATGGGACGAAATTAATTGTATTCGCGTCTGGAGTCGTAATGGTCCTTGGTTCCCAAAAACGGATGATAATGGATTTAATGAGCCTGAGCCTATCGGCCAACTGCTGGCAAAGGCCTGTTATTGCCTCGCTCCTTCCGGGTGGTGGAACCAAAATCGGCTGGCCTCTGCCCGCGCGTATCAGCAAGCGCTTTCGCAAATCGACCCCGATAAACGGGTTGTGTCCAAAGACCGCGCCCGCCCATTTTCTATCATCGAGGATCGTTCCGACACGCCGCATCCGACTCGCATGTTGGCGCAAGCAACCTACGATGCGGTTCCCGCGGAAAAGTTCGCTTACGCTCAAACTGAGGTGGATTTGGCGCGGGTGGCCTGCGCCTTGGAACGCTACCGCATCGCCTCTGGCGATTATCCGTCATCGCTTGACCAGCTCGTCCCCCGCTTCATGCCACAGCTCCCCCATGACGTCATTGACGGAGCTCCCTTGCGCTATCGCAACGAAGGGCACGGGCAGATCCTCCTTTACTCCATTGGATGGGACGGAATCGATGACCGCGGTAGAGTCATGCACGGTTATCGTGGCGGTAGCGGCATCGACATCACCTTGGGCGATTGGGTCTGGCGCTATCATAACGACCAAGCCGGAACGCCGCATTGAGGCATTTGGCGGTTTGATCGAGGCGGGCCAGCCAGGCCTTGAGGCGTTTTGCTTCCTGGGCGTTGCTCTCTACCAAGCGCTCATAACGCTTGATCGCCAGGTTGACCGCCGCCCCCACAAATTCGCCGTAGCACGCCCGGGCCTCCCGCCAAGCGCCTCTCCCATCGCTAAGAAGCAAGTATAAAGCTACCGCTTCTGGTTGTAGCTGGACTGCGAATATTTTGCGGCGGCCAGGGCGGCGGTGATTTGGGCCAATTTTCCTTCCACTTTCAATTCGCTCCATTCGACCTGCCATTGCTCACACGCCACGGCGCGCATGGCGGATTGCCAGCGCGCCCGGTCCACCGGAACCGGCGGCGGCTGGACTGATCCCTGCACGAGCAGACCGTTCCGGGTGCGCCGTTGCGCCGCGCCCGCAATTTTGCGCCCGTGCCACAACACGTCCGATTTCTCCGCGCCGATAAAACATTGGCCGGGCATTTCCTTTTGCGCCACCGGCGCCAGGGACGCCATGATTCCAATGCGGGCCAGCGCGTCCCGAACCCATTCATGCACCCGCTGGTAGCTCTCCTGCGCCCGGAGTTGATACCAGCCGTGCCGGGGCGGAATGGCCACGCTGTAAGTCCAATCCGCGTTGTGCGGCACCAATCCACCGCCCGTCGGGCGGCGCAGCAACGGACGCAGCCTCGTCCAACGCGCGATGTCCGAATATTTCTGCGAATAACCAAAAGTCGCCGCCGGCTCCGTCCATCCGTAAAAGCGCAAAACCGGACGGCCCAATTCCGGGGCGGATTCGAGCAAGGCCTCATCCAGGGCCATGTTGTAAGCCGCCGGCTGCCGGCCCTCTTCGAGCAAATACCATTCCCGGTCGCTCATATTCCCGCCCGGATTTTTTTACGCTGTTCAGGGGAAAGCTTCACGTCCAGCACCTTCCGGCCCGACGGACAAACCTCCCGCACCTCGCAATTTTCGCAATCCGGCTGGCGGGCGAAACAGCGGCGGCGTCCGTGCCAGATGAGCAGATGGCTGAACAGCGTCCAATCCTTCCGCTCAACCAGTCCCTGCAAATCGGCTTCAATCTTTTCCGGCCGCTCCTGCGCGGAAAGCCCCAGCCGCCGCGACAGCCGGGCCACATGAGTGTCAACCACAACCCCCTCGTTGATGCCGAAGGCGTTGCCCAAAACCACATTCGCCGTTTTCCGCCCCACCCCGCCCAATTCCACCAGTTCGGCCATGCTGCGCGGCACTTCGCCCTTGTGCCGTTCCACCAACGCCTGGCAGGCCGCCTTGATGTTTTTGGCTTTGTTGCGATAAAGCCCGATCCGTTTGATGTCCGACTCCAGTTCCGCCAAATCCGCTTTGGCGTAATCCGCCGCCGATTTGTATTTCTGGAAAAGCGGCCCGGTGACGAGGTTCACCTGTTTGTCGTTGCATTGGGCCGAGAGAATGGTGGCCACCAACAACTCCAGCGCGTTGCCGTAATTCAACTCGCAACGCGCATTGGGATACGCCTTCCGCAGCAAGGGCATGATCCGTTCCATTTGCGCTTTTTTTTCAGCGGCGCTGTCTGTTTTCATTGCGCCAGCTTAATACAACCGGCCTGCTCAAATCAACCCGACCCATTTTCGTCCGACCCAATACACCAGCAGAAGAAGGAGAAGGATTCCGCCCCAAACCGGGCTGCTCCAGACCCGCGCCCGTTTTTCCACCGGTTGCGACTCGGGCAGCAGGGAAATCTGTTTGACCACCTTGTCCAAATCCTCCGCCGCGACGTTCGCCCCATGGGTCATGGCTGAAATTTCCTGCAATACCTGGCTGTTCACCGGTTCCCCCTCTTTTTCCAGCAAAGGCCGCGACACGTTTAGCACCGTCTCCAATTGCCGTTCGTTTTGCTTCGACGCCATGCTCACCTTGTAGCTCCCCGCCGCCGTGGCGGTGAAACTGGCCTTGAATATTCCCCACCCGCCTTCCACCGGCGTGAAATCCAACCGTTCGGCCCGTCCGTCCGGCCCCGTCACCCCGCCGGTCACGGTTCCCTTGTCAATAGGAAACCCGGATTGATCCAGCACGGTTCCCTGTAGAAAAACGGTGTCCCCGGCCTGCGGCGTCTCGGGACTGTAACTCAGCCGGATGCCTTCCTTCCCCGCCAGATGCCGCTGATGCGCCATCCAACGCACGACCTGTCCCCAAAACCGGTAATGGAATTTGTCCTCCACCCCGCGCCGCCAGCGCCATGCGCTGTCCGTGCCCAGGAAAAGCGACTTTCCATTTCCGGCCGGACGCGTCACCAGCAACGGCATCCGCCCCCAGAAATTGCGCATGTCCGAATGAACCGCCAAAACCTCCGAACCGGGCCGGCTCTTTTCCACGGACGCCGACCAAAAAAATCCCGGCAGTTGTTTCCATAGTTCGTCGTTGCGCTCCTCGTCCGAATCAAACCGTGTCAGCCAATGCCGTCTCCCCGCGCTGGTCAGCGTCAGTTGCGACTCGTTTTGCAACCCGATTCCGCCCGGCTTCGCCACATCCAATATCACCGGATACAAGTCCTGGAGCGGACTGTTCAAAAACGTCATCTCCCGACCGCGCCGGCCCGGCACAAAAACCAGGCCGCTACCCTGTTGCTCCACCAACCCTTTCAACAATAGCGCGTCGTTCTCCGTCAATTCCCCATCACCCATGCCGACGTCGCCCAGAAACACCACGTCGTAAGGGGAAAGCGCCTCCTTCGTGCCGGGAAACGACTCGATATAATCCGCTCCCGCCCCCGGTCCCAGTTCCGGCCGCAGCAGTAAACAACTCAGCTCCACCCCCGCATCCCGCGCCAGCGCGTTGCGCAAATACCGGTATTCCCATCTCGGCAACGAATCCACCACCAGCACTTTTAACTTCTCCACCCGGATCGAAATATGAAATGTCTTCTCATTATTATTCGCAATCGCCTCGTCCGGTTCCACCGGCACCTTGACCGTCGCCGTGACCGCGCCAACCGTGCGCGGCTGCCAAAGAATCGAGTCCTCCACCTCGCCGTTGGGAGGGATGACGATTTCTTTCACGACCGATCCGCCGCCGTCGTCCGCCAGCGTGACCGCTGTTTTGACCTCTCTGGGCAAATGGCTTGTCACCTTGAACGGAATGGCAATCTCCTCCCCAAACAATCCGTAAGCCGGCGCGGAAACGCTTTCCAAGGCCAGGTCAGGCAACGGCGTTTCATGCCCCACAGTGACGGTGAACACCGGAATGTTTTGTTCCCGGTAATGGGTGGCGGCGGCAAGGGGCGGTTTGCCCAAGTTCCACCAGCCATCGCTCAAGAGCAGGATAGCCTTGAGATTTTTAAAACGCCGCCCCGCGTCGTCCAAGGCCTTGCCAATGTCCGTCCCGTTGATCGCGTTGGCGTTGGTGGACGGCGCGGCAAATGTTTCCACCGTCACTTTCGCCTCCCTGCCCAGCGGCGACCAAAAAGTCCGCTGCCGCTGCCGATCCACCCACTCCTGGCGGCTGAACACGGTGTTTGACACCATTAAATCCCGCGTCTTCATGCTGTCGGAACCGTCGATCAACACCGCGATTTCAGGCGCGGCCGCGCGCCGCGAATGTTGCGCATATTCCGGCCGCAGCAACGTCAATACCAACAACGTGACCAGCACAAAACGCAACAACTCCAGCATCCCCGCCGCCCGGCGTTTGCCGCATCGCCGCCAGATGGCCAGGGAAATCCACGCCGCGCCGAGCCAGACGGCCAGGCCGAAAAGAATCACCAAAACGGGAGCGGCGACCGAAAAATGGCTCATGCCGCCCCCTCCCTGACCTTCGGCGCGGCCTGCGACCGCGCCGGCAAAATCAAGATTCCTTCCACGAGCAGGAATAGCAGCATGGCAAACAGAAAGAACCGCCAG
This sequence comes from uncultured Verrucomicrobiota bacterium, assembly GCA_964558455.1. Classification (GTDB taxonomy): domain Bacteria; phylum Verrucomicrobiota; class Verrucomicrobiia; order Limisphaerales; family Palsa-1400; genus DASRLE01. Next base: position 20,283 of record CAZLEE010000016.1, read on the forward strand.
ATTTCGCCCTGCAACGGACCGCTTTGAAAATGTTGCTCCTCCAGCATTTGCACCGGCAAATCGCCGAATAATTTCCGCGCTTCATCCGGGTCCAGCATCTCCGGATCATCTTCCGCAGCGGGCCGGTTCACCGCCAGCAAGCGCGCTCCCGCCCGGTAAACACCCGCCTGCGTCCGGATGTCCTTGTTCGTCACCGAATCCACCGACACCCAGGCCAGGCTCTGATCCGCCGCGCTCAATTCCCCGCAAGTCGCCGCCGAAACCTGTTGCACCCGCCCCGCCCCGGCTTCCAGCATCCGTTGCAACATCGGCACCAGCACCGGCCCGTCACCCAATCCCGACCACGCCGCATCGGGCAGAGACGAACAAAAATAAATCGCGCCCTTGCCCAGGTTTTGCCGGACCAAAAAGGCCGTCCCGTCCTCAAAGGCGGCCAACGCGCCTTTTTGCCCCCTCACCGGCTGCCGCTTCTCGAACGAAGTCTGGGCCAGGGGCAGGCTGGTATGCTCGTCGCTCCGGGCCAGCGGACCTTCCTCCTCGTTCCAGCGCAAAATTCGGAACCCTTCCGGACCTTCCGCCTCCTGCACGCTGCCCCAGCTCAAGCCGCCAAACTGTCCGGGATCAGGACGGCCCGGCGGGAAGAAAACAACCACACCGCCCGAAGCCGCGAAAGATTGCAACCGCCCGGCATCCTTTCCTGACGGCAACGGCGACTGCCAGATCAAAAGAGTCCGGCCATCGAAATTCGCCCCGTCCAAATCCGGGGTTGAAAACAGTTCGGCCTCCTTCGCCTCGCGCGAAGCCGCCGCAAACTGGAAAAAACGCGCCAGCCGCGCGTCGTCGCTCACCACGGTCGCCAGCAGAGGCGTGTCCGCCCCATAAACAAAATACGCCGTGTTGTCATGCTCGTTGGCATCCAGCGGCAGCGAGAAACTGCCCCACCCGCCCTCGCGCCCCGGCCCCAGTTCAATCTTGTGCCGCCACCGCAAAGAAGGCTCGTCCATCGCCACATCGACCGCCGACTTTTCCCCATTCAGAGTCAGGGTCAGCGGAACGGACGCCGCGCCGCTGTGATTGCGTTGCGCGTCCAGGACAAATCGCAATTCCGACTTTCCTCCGTGCGCATGCCGCGACAACTCCCGGATCGTAATCGACCCATTGGCCCCGCCGGTCTGGTTCAGGGTCAGCAGGCGCACCCGGACTTTTTGGGAAAGGCTGTCCAATTGGGCCACGACACTCTTCCAACGCCCGTCTTCCGGCAGCCAATTGCTGCGCTGCCCGTCCGAGGCCAGCCAGATTTCCGCCGGGCCGGACCGGTTTTCAATCAGCCAGTCAAAGGCCGCCCGCAACATGGCCGGCACATCCGCCGCCGTGTCCGACGGCTGGGCGGAGGGCAATTGCTCCAGCGTCGCCGCCCGGGCGATTTCCTGCGGCGTCCGCGTGGCGCTGTCAATCAAAATCAAACGGCTTGAGTCCTCGAATTCCCGCGCCGCCTGCGCCAGCAGGCGCAGGGCCTGCCGCCGTTTCGACTCCCCGCCCGTCTGCATTTCCATGCTGGCCGACCTATCGAGCAAAATGATCACCGCATCCGGTTTGGGGGAAAGCGCCCAGCCCAGCCATCCTCCGGCCAGCGGCCGGGCGAGGAACAGGATCAGCGCCGCCACCGCCAGCGTCCGGCAGGCCAGAATCAGGAATTGGCGCAGCCGGGCGTGACTGGCCGAATGGCGCGTGGCCGAGACCAGAAAGCGCATGGCCGCCCACGGCTTCGGCCGATGCCGCAACCGGTTCAGCAGATGAATGATGACCGGCGCCAGGATGAGCGGCAACCCGAACAAAACCACTGGTTGCAGAAAAGTCATTCAGGTTCCTAACCCGCCGTCGCCAGGCGCGCCCGCTCCACCAGGAAATCCGCCGCCACCCGCTCGCAACTTTGATCCGTCACCACCCGGCGGTAATCCGCGCCCGCTTCATGGCATCCTTCCTTCAGGTCGTTGAGAAAAGTTTGCAGTTGACGCAGATATTCGTCCCGGATGGCCGCCGGCTCGGTCACGATGTTGAGGGAGCTTTCCAGATCGGCAAACCGCACCGGGCGGTCAAATTGAAAATCCAGTTCCGCCCGGTCCAACAGTTGAAACAGGGCCAGGTCGTGCTTCTGAAAACGCAGGTGTTGGAAGGCGTTGAGCAGCGGCTCCACGTCGCAGAAGAAATCCGAGATCACCACCACCAGCGCGCGCCGCCGCACTTTTTCGGCCACGTCGTGCAAGGCCTCAATCAGCCCCGTTCCCCCGCGCGCCTCGCATTTTTCCAGCGTCTCAAAAATCAGTTTCAAATGCGATGGATTCCGCCGCGGCGGTATCTCGACCAATGACTTTTGCCCCGCGCAAAACAGCCCCACCGCATCGCCTTGATGCACCGTGATGTAGGCCAGAGCCGCCGCCAGCCGCCGGGCGTAGTCCAGCTTCGTTCCGTTTGTCCCAAAGCGCATCGACCCGCTGCAATCCAACACGAAATAACAGCGCAGATTCGTCTCCGCCTCGTACTCCTTCATGTAGAAACGGTCCGACCGCGCAAACACGCGCCAGTCCAGCCGCCGGATGTCGTCGCCGGGCGCGTAATTGCGATACTCGGCAAATTCCACGCTCGAACCCCGGTGCGGGCTTTTATGAAGACCCGAAACCGATCCTTCCATGGGCGAACGCGCCAGCAAATTCAGATGCATCAAGCGGTTCAACGCCGCCGCATCGAGCAACTGGGTTGCTTCAGCCACGATGATTTTCTCCGCGAATCTCTTCCAGCAGCCGGCGGATGATTTCCGTGCTGGAAACGCCCTCCGACTGCGCCTGGAAATTGGTCAAAATCCGATGAGTCAGAACCGGGGCCGCCACCGCTTCCAGATCCTCCATTCTCACCAGGTAACTGCCCCGCAACACCGCCCGCGCCTTCGCTCCCCTGACCAGATATTGCACCGCGCGAGGGCCTGCCCCCCACGTCACCCATTTCTTGATCCACTCCGGCGCATGGGCCGATTTCGGGCGGGTCCGTCTCACCAAATCCACCGCCAAATCATAAATATGTTCCGGGACCGGCACCCGTTGCACAATTTCCTGAAACGCCGCGATCTGCTGCCCGTTGACTAATTTGTTCAAAACCGGCGCCGCCGCCCCGGTTGTTTCCCGCGCAATCCGCCGTTCCTCGTCCCGGTTCGGATAATCAACGTAAATGAAAAACATGAACCGATCCAGTTGCGCCTCCGGCAAGGGGTAGGTTCCCTCCTGCTCAATCGGATTCTGCGTCGCGAGCACAAAGAACGGCTCCGGCAACGTGAAAAATCTCCCCGCCACTGTCACCCGGTGCTCTTGCATCGCTTCCAGCAGGGCCGATTGTGTTTTCGGGGGCGTGCGATTGATCTCGTCGGCCAGAACAATGTTGGCAAAGACCGGTCCCTTCACAAACACGAAGGCCCGCCGCCCCGGCTGATCCGTCTCCTGCAAAATATCGGTTCCGGTGATGTCGGACGGCATCAGGTCCGGCGTGAATTGGATGCGGTTAAATTGGAGCGACATCGCTTGCGCCAGCGAGTTGATGATCGTCGTTTTGGCCAGTCCCGGCACCCCCATGAGCAACCCATGTCCCCGCGCCAAAATACAGATCAACAATTGCTCAATGACCGCGTCCTGCCCGATGATCACCCGCGCCAGTTCCCGCCGCAGTCCCTCGTAGTCCCGCCGCAATTCATCTATCGCCGCCACATCCCCTTGCGACAACGCTGGCGCGGGCTGGGCTGTGGATGAGGGAAGGTGATCCGCCGTCGTGTGTTCGGTCATAAATTTTTCTCAGTGAACACACGGTAACGCAGCAGGCCAATCCCAGAAAGCAAAAACCGCCGCCGCAAAACAGCCCTACTTTTTCGATTTTTTTTGATCCGACGGTAGCTGCTCCTTGGGAATGTCGGTGTCACTGGAGGTGATGAATCCCATGACGCGAATGTAATGCCTGTAGGCTTTGCCAATCAAGGGACCGCTGGAGTAATAGTGTTTGCCGCCCTTTGTCTCATAAGCCAGCAAAACAATCTTCGCGATTGAATACTGTCTGTCCGATTTGTATATGGCCAACTCCGGGAGCGAAACGGCGCCCGCCAGGGGTATGGGCACTCCCAATCCCGGCATGCCGACCAATGTGCTGGCCCCGTCAATCGACAACGCTCCAGCACGCGGCTCCAGCACAATGTCGCTATTGGTCATATCGTGAACAAACAGCGCCCCCTCCCGGCTGACCGCATCCCGAATCGTCCCCAGCACATATTTGCCGTCGTAACTATCAAAGTAGGACGTATCCATGAACACTTTTTTACCGGCGAACATGGTCAGATTCGTTGACTCAATCGCCCGGTCCGCCGCCGTGCTTAAGAGAAGCTGTTCCGTGGCGGAACGTTGCGGCGCGGTCAGGATGGTCTGGGTGCATCCACTTATGACCAGCGCCACAAACATTCCACACAGACCGATTGCAAAAAATTTTCCGTTGCGACGGATATTTCCGGACGCCGTTGAAAACCATCCCGTTAAAATTTCCAGGCAATTCATCGTAAGAAGCATTATCACAAAATAGACGCCGACGCGCCCGTAAAATTCAGAAAATTTCCGAATTGCGCCTTGAATTCTGCCGCCCAATTGGTTCTCATGACAGCCAGATGGTGGGTTTTGTCCGCCAAACAGGGGCCAACACATTGCGCCACGCATCTTTTTAGCGATGAATAATACGCTGGTCATTGTTCCGACATACAACGAACGGGAAAACCTCCCGAACATGGCGACGCGTCTCGCCCAATTGCCCACCCTCGTCGATTTGCTCGTCGTTGACGACAATTCCCCCGACGGCACCGGCAAAATCGCCGACGAACTTGCCGCCACCAACCCCGCCATTCACGTTCTCCATCGCGCCGAAAAGAACGGTCTGGGCCGCGCTTACTGCGCCGGGTTCGCCTGGGCCTTGCAGCGCAAGTACGAATTCATCATGGAAATGGACGGCGATTTCTCCCATAACCCCGATGACATTCCCCGTTTCATCGAGGCCGCCCAGCAGGCTGACCTCGTTTTAGGCTCCCGCTATTGCGGCGGCATCCGCGTCATCAATTGGCCCATGAAACGCCTCCTGCTCAGCACCAGTGCCGCCCGTTATGTCCGCGTTATCACCGGCATGCCTTTTACCGACCCCACCGGCGGTTTCAAATGCTTCCGCCGGCGCGCCCTTGAATCCATCAACCTGGACGCCATACGTTCCAACGGCTACAGCTTCCAGATCGAACTGACCCACAAAATCTGGAGTCAAGGCATGAAAGTGGTTGAAATACCCATTATCTTTACCGAACGCTTTCAGGGTCACTCCAAGATGTCCGGCGACATCGTCAGCGAAGCCTTTTTCATGGTCTGGCGCCTCTGGGCTCAGTGCGGATTCCGCCGTTCCCCCAAAAAACGTTAACCACCCCCTCTTGCAATTCTCCAATCTGGATTAAACTATCCTTATGGATCTGAGAGAACAAATGACGAGATTGGGACGGCAGGCCAAGGCCGCTTCCCGCTCGCTTGCCCGCCTTTCCACCGCCCAGAAAAACGGCTGTCTCCTCGCCATGGCTGATGCGCTGGAGCAGAATCGCGTCCCCATCCAGGAAGCCAACGCCCGCGACATGAAAACCGCCGCTGACAACGGCTTGTCCAGGGCCATGCTCGACCGCCTGGCGCTTGATGACAAACGCGTCGCCGCCATGGCCAAAGGCCTCCGCGAAGTCGCCGCCCTCCCTGATCCCGTCGGACGCATTCTTGATGACCGCACCCGCCCCAACGGTCTCCGTCTCCAAAAAATATCCACCCCCATCGGCGTCATCGTTATTATTTACGAATCCAGACCCAACGTCACCGCCGACGCCGCCAGCCTTTGTTTCAAATCCGGCAACGCCGTCATTTTGCGCGGCGGCAGGGAGGCTATTCATTCCAATCAAATCATCGGCCAGACCATGATCGACGCCGCCGCCAGGTTTTTACCCCAGTTCCCGCGCGACGCCATCCAGGTGGTCACCACCCCCGATCACGACGCGGTCAAGGAACTGCTTTCTTTGACCCAATATGTCGATCTATGCATGCCGCGCGGCGGCGAACGTTTGATCCGGGCCGTCACCGAATGTTCCAAAGTTCCGGTCATCAAACATTACAAAGGCGTTTGTCACGTTTATGTGGACAGCAGCGCCGATTTGAAAATGGCCGGGGAAATCGCCTTCAACGCCAAATGCCAGCGTCCCGCCGTCTGCAATTCCATGGAGACATTATTGGTGGACAAGGCCATTGCGCCGACGTTCCTGCCGGTCATGGTCCGCCGTTTTGGCGAGAAAAAAGTCAAATTGCGCGCCGACGAAACCGCCCGGCAGATTCTAGCCGCCAGCCTGCCCGACTCCGCTTCCTTCGTCAGAGACGTCGCCGAACAGGATTATTTCACCGAATACAACGACCTCATTTTAAACCTGCGCGTCGTCGATGGCGTCCAGCAGGCCATCGACCACATCAACCACTACGGCTCCGCCCATTCCGACTGCATTGTCGCCGGCGACGAAAGCCGCGCCAAAGATTTTCTGGCCCAGGTCGATTCCGCCACCGTCTATTGGAACGCCTCCACCCGCTTCACCGACGGCGGGGAATTCGGCATGGGCGCCGAGATCGGCATCAGCACCGACCGCATAGGCGCGCGCGGCCCGATGGGGCTTGAGGAATTGACCACCTATAAATGGATCGGCATCGGCAACGGACAGGTGCGCGTCTAATTCCGATGAGCGACAACCCTGGCACCTCCGCCGAAGACAAAGCGCGTTTCGTCCGCTCGCAATTTCCCAAAGACGGCCTATTTGACGGACTTGAATGGCGCGTGTCGCCCGCCCCGTTTCCCCTCGGCGAAAAGCTGGCCGGGGAACTGGAAAACCTGGGACGGCTCCTGCTCCAATTCAATCGCGGCGTCAATTTGCTTTACAGGCACAGTCTTTCCGGAAAACAACCCGCCTGGATCGCCGCCTGGCTTGATCAGGGCAAACCGGCCGCAATCCTCGAACTGCAACGCGCCGCCGCCTTCAAAAACGAGCTACCCCGCGTCATCCGCCCCGATATTATCCTGACCGATTCCGGCCCCATCATCACCGAACTGGACAGCGTTCCGGGAGGAATAGGTTTGACAGCATGGTTGAACCAGACTTATTCCGCTTTGCCCGGCGGCGGCCCGCCCGTCATCGGCGGCCCGGACGGAATGATGCGCGGCTTTGCCGGCATCTTTGGCCAGGCCCCCGCCGTCCACATCGTGGTTTCCGGGGAAGCGCAAACCTACCGTCCTGAAATGGTGTGGCTGGCCAACCAGTTAGGCCCGCGCTTCAATGTTCGCGACACGCGTTTCGACCAGTTTGCCAAAGGCGACGCCGTCTATCGCTTCTTTGAACTATTCGATCTGCCCCAGGTGCCTGACGCCAAAACAATTTTTGACCGCGCCATCGCGGGCGACATCCGCCTCACCGCCCCGCCCAAGCCCATTTTCGAGGAGAAGATGCTGTTCGCCCTCTTGTGCAACCGTCATCTCCGGAACTTCTGGCGCCAGGAATTGGGCGAGCGTTTTTTTGAGCGGCTGCTCAAACTCACCCCTTATAGCTGGATTGTCGATCCCGCCCCGCTGCCCCCGCAAGGCGCCTTCCCGGAATTGAATCTGACCGACTGGCTCCAACTCAAATCCCTTTCCCAGCGCGAACGGGAATTAATCCTCAAAGTCTCCGGGTTCTCCGACAAAGCCTGGGGCGCCCGCGGCGTCCATCTTGGCAGCGACCTTTCCACCGCCGACTGGGCCGCCGCCGTGGATGAGGCGGTTGCCTCCTTCCCGACTTCCCCCTACGTTTTGCAACGCTACCACCACCCCGCCCTGCTTGATTCGCAATGGCACGATTTCGCCAAAAACACCCTCGTCTCCATGCCCGGCCGCGTCCGCCTCTGTCCCTACTATTTTGTCGCCGGCGAAAATGACGCCGCCCGCGCCACCTTGTCCGGCGTCCTGGCCACGGTCTGTCCCGCCGACAAGAAAATCATCCACGGCATGAGCGCCGCCATCCTCGCCCCGTGTTCGATATGAACCCGCCATCAACCAGCCGGTTCAAAACGCCGGATGTCTTTGAATTTGTCCAGGTCGCGATCAAACGAAGCCACCGGGCGGCCGTCCCGCGCCGACCGCGCCGCCAGCCACGCATCGGCAAAATCGACATTTGTCGCGCCAAACCGCCGCAGCGCATCCATCACCACATCCTCCTCCTCCGCCTGAACGCCGCCGTTTTGGATGAGGGCCAAAAGCGCCCCGGCCACCTCGCCGCGATTTCGATTATAGCGCATCAACACATAAACGGATTCGGCGACGATCATGGAATCCAGATGCAACAGAACTTCGCGCCGGCCAGCCTGCTCAAACAAAGCCTCCACCGCCCCGCTTTGTCTCGCATTGTCCCGGGTCAGAAATCGCACCAGCACATTTGCGTCCAGCCAGTATTCTTTCATGGCTTTTGCCGGGAAATCCGGTCATGCCGGGCCAGCGCGGCCCGGCCAAAGTCGCCGCCTGAATCCTGGCCGCGGGCGTCCTTGGACTTGAGGCACCCCGCCAGTTCGCGAATCGTCCGGATGCGCCGTCCGACGATTTTGCCGTCCTCCACTTCCCAGGCGAGGCGTTGTCCGATTTTCAGGGATATTTTCTCCCGCACAACCTCGGGGATGGTCACCTGCCATTTGGAAGTGACAGTCGATGCATTGCTCATGTCAGACAAGCATACCACATGAGCACCTCCTTACGCAAATGCAACATCCTTACGCCGCCCTCAGCGCCGCCCGTCGTACCAGGGATGGCAGGCCTCCCGGCTCTTGACCGTCCGCACGGGGCGGAACAAGGCCCGGAACGTGAATGCCAGCAATTCCGCCCGCGAATAGAGGCGCATCTTGCGCGCCGAGGTTTCCAGCGGGTAGCGATGCAGGATCACCACTTTCCGTCCTTCCCGCCGCGCCAGCTTTTTCAGTTTCCGGCTGAAATCAATCTCCTCGGAAGCATACAATTCCAGACTGAACCCGCCCAGCGCGTCAAACGCCCTTTTCTCGCAGAAAACAAAGGCGCCGGCCGCCCAGTGGATAATCCGGCTGAACCAATTCGAGAGCCACATCAGGCAACCGGTCAAAAACCGCCGCTCATCCAGCCGCATGGTGCTGCCGCCCCCCACGCACCGCCCCCCCTCAATTTGCCCGGCCACGTCGTCAAACAGTTCCACCGAGGGCCGCGAGTCCGCATCCACAAAAACAAGCCAGCCGCCCGCGGCCGCCCCGGCCCCGGTGTTGCGCGCCCTGGCAATCTGATTGACAGGCTCGAAAACCACCTTCGCCCCCGCCTCCCGGGCCTGCGCCGCCGTCGTGTCGGTCGAGTTGTTGTCGCATACGATCACTTCCGATTCCCAGCCCCGCCGGGAAAAGGCGGCCGAAGCCGCCCCGATTCTCCGCAGGGTGGCGCCAATCAACTTTTCTTCGTTGAATGCCGGGACGATGATCGAAACTCGCATGGCCACAAGCTAATGGCTCGCGCCCGCTTTTCAATTCAGAACGCGCCGGACGCAGTTTTTTTCCCAAAATCGGGGTTCCGCACACGATCAACCGCAAAAAATGAATTGCCAGCGGACGGCTTTTCCCCGAAGTTTCTCTAGTGAAAATTGTCAGGACCATTAACTCCATGCAACGGCTGGCCCGGCGCTGGCAGCAAACAGACGTCCCCATCGCATTTGTGCCCACCATGGGCTATTTGCATGCCGGCCACGCCAGTCTCATTCTCAAGGCGCGCAAACTTGCCGGCCCCCGGGGCCGCGTCGTCGTCAGCATCTTCGTCAACCCCACCCAATTCGGCCCCGCCGAGGATCTGGCCAAATATCCCCGCGACCTCAAACGCGATACCGCGCTCTGCCGCAAAAACGGGGCCGACGTCATCTTTGTTCCCAGCGAGAGCGAGATGTATCCCCGCGATTTCAGCACCTGGGTGACTGAGGGGAGCATGTCGCGCGACATGGAAGGCGCCGCGCGGCCCATCCATTTCCGGGGCGTCGCCACCGTCGTGGCAAAACTCTTCCAAATCGTCCGACCCGACTTCGCCGTTTTTGGCGCCAAGGATTTTCAGCAGACCGCCGTCGTCCGGCGCATGGTGCGGGATTTGAATTTCCCATTGAAAGTCGTCATTGCCCCCACCGTTCGCGAAGCCGACGGCCTGGCCATGAGTTCCCGCAATCGCTATCTCACTCCCGAACAGCGGCCCCAGGCCACCATCCTTTGGCGTGTCATCCAAACCGCCCGGCGCCGCGCCGCCAGCGGGCCGGTTTCCCCGGCGGAAATGACCCGGGAATTGCGCCGCCTCATCGCCCACGAACCGGAGGCGCGTCTCGATTACGTCTCTTTTTTCGATCCCGACTCCCTGGAACCGGCGCGCCAAATCAAACTGGGCGTCCGCATCGCCATGGCTGTTTTCATCGGCAAAACACGTCTTATTGACAACGCAACTTTATGAAAAATTTCGACTTTTTGGTTCTCGGCAGCGGTATTGCCGGACTTTCGTTCGCCCTCAAGGTCGCCCCGTTCGGGCGCGTTGCCATTGTCACAAAGAAGTCCCGCGCCGAATCCAATACTAATTACGCCCAAGGCGGCGTCGCCGCCGTCACGAGCAAGGAGGATTCAGTCGAGATACACCTGCGCGACACCCTCCAGGCCGGCGCCGGCCTTTGCCACGAGGACGCCGTCCGCGTCATTGTCACCGAAGGCCCGGCCCGCGTGGCCGAGTTGATCAGCATAGGCATGCAATTCACCGAACGTGAAAACAACGGCAAACGCGAACTGGATCTTGGCCGGGAAGGGGGACATTCCAAACGCCGCATCCTCCACGCCAAGGACGTGACCGGCCGCGAAATTGAACGGGCCTTGCTCAACGCCGTCGCCAACCAGCCCAACATCGAAATTTTCGAGAATCATTTCGCCATAGACCTCATCACCACGGACAAGATTCGCGGTCGCGCCGGCCAACCCGCCTCCGTCAACCGCTGCATTGGCGCTTATGTTCTGGACAAGAGCAACAACACCGTTGACACCTTCGCCGCCCGTTCCGTCCTCCTCGCCACCGGCGGTTGCGGGAAAGTTTATTTATATACGACCAACCCCGACATCGCCACCGGCGACGGCGTGGCCATGGCCTACCGCGCCGGCGCGACCATCGCCAACATGGAGTTCATCCAGTTTCACCCCACCTGTCTTTTCCATCCCAAGGCCAAATCGTTTTTGATCAGCGAGGCCGTGCGCGGCGAAGGCGGCATCCTGAAAAATTCCGACGGGGTCGCCTTCATGGATAAATATCATCCGCTGAAATCATTGGCTCCGCGCGACATCGTCGCCCGCGCCATCGACAACGAGATGAAGAAAAGCGGGGCGGATCACGTTCTTCTGGACATCACCCACAAGCCGGCGGAATTCATCAAGGAGCGCTTCCCCAATATTTATTCCACCTGCCTCCAATTCGGAATCGATATCACCAAGGACCCGATTCCCGTCGTCCCCGCCGCCCATTATCAATGCGGCGGGGTGTTGACCAACGTGAACGGTCAGACGGACATAGCGGGCCTCTACGCCGTGGGCGAAGCCGCCTGCACCGGTCTGCACGGCGCCAACCGCCTGGCCAGTAATTCCCTGCTCGAAGCCCTCGTCTGCGCCCATCGCGCCGCCGGCGTCCTTCGCGAAACCCCGGATCCCGTGACCACCGCCACCATTCCCGCCTGGCAATCCGGCAGCGCCCAAAACGTCGATGAACTGGTGGTGATCAACCATAACTGGGATGAAATCCGCCGCATGATGTGGGACTACGTCGGCATCGTCCGCACCAACAAACGCCTGCAACGCGCCCGCAGCCGCATTGCCAACTTGCGCGAGGAAATCCAGGACTATTATTGGGACTTCATCGTCAACAGCGACCTTCTCGAATTGCGCAACATCGCCACGGTCGCCGAATTAATCATTCACTCCGCCCTCGCCCGGCCCGAAAGCCGCGGCCTGCACTACAACCTTGATTACCCGTCCGCCGACCCCGCCTGGGCGCAACGGGATTCCATCCTGCGCAAGACAGGTTAGACTTTTCCGGGCGCGCTTTTTTTGTCATGCTAAGATAAGGAACTGAAATGAAAATCAATCTCGCTTATGGCCGGGGGCATTTGCCCGTCGATCTCCCGCAGGATCGCACCACCGTCATCGAACCGTCCCGCCGCCCCGGCCTGCCTGACGAGAAGAAGGCCGTGCTCGCCGCCCTGGCATCGCCCATCGGGACGCGCCCGTTGCGCGAATGGATCAAGCCCGGCGACCGGATTTGCATCGCCTTCACCGACATCACACGCGCCACTCCCAATGAGCGGATCATTCCCTGGCTGCTTGAATATCTGGCCGATGTGCCGCGCGACCAAATCACCCTGCTCTGCCAGCTTGGCACCCACCGCCCCACCACTCCCGCCGAGCTGGACCGTTTGTTGACGCCCGAAGTGGCGCGCCATTATCACGTCGTCAATCACGAACCGGAAAATCCCGCCGCCCTCAAACAATTCGGCGTCATGCACGACGGCGCGCCCGCCCTCATCAACCACCACCTCGCCGACGCCGACGTCCGCATCATCACCGGCTTCATCGAACCTCATTTCTTTGCCGGTTTCAGCGGCGGCGTCAAGGGCATCATCCCCGGTTGCGCCGGATTGCGCAGTGTCATGAGCAATCACGACTTCAAAAACATTGGCGATCCGCGCGCCACTTTCGGCATCACCACCGGCAACCCCCTTTGGGAGGAATTGCGCGACGTGGCCTTGCGGGTCGGCCCCAGCTTTTTGCTGAATGTCTCCCTCAACGAACAGCGCAACATCACCGGAGTTTTCGCGGGCGACATCATCGAGGCGCATCACACCGGTTATGAATTTGTCCGCCACTCCGCCATGCAAAAGGTCAAGGCCCCGTTCGATATCGTCGTGACCACCAACAGCGGCCATCCGCTCGACTTGAATCTTTACCAGGCGGTCAAAGGCATGAGCGCCGGCGCCCGGATTTTGAAAAAAGGCGGATTGCTCATCATGGCCTGCGAATGTCCTGAAGGCGTCCCTCCGGGCAGCCCGCTTGAAAAATTGCTGCACAGCGCCTCCAGCCCGGAGGAAATTCTCGCCATGCTCGGCGCCCCCGGCTTCGTCCGCCCCGAACAATGGCAGGCCCAAATCCAGGCCCTGATTCAGCGCCAGGCGGAAGTTCTTCTTTACAGCAGCCTGCCCGGCGACTTGGTGAAAAGCGTCCATCTGACCCCCTGCCCGGACATCGGCGCAGCCGTCCGGCTGCGGTTGGAAAAATTGGGTCCCGACGCCCGGGTCGCTGTCCTTCCCCAAGGTCCCCTGACCATTCCTTATCTGGCCTAGCGTGAAACTGTTGCCGCCAACGATGCGACTTTGCTGCTGCATCGCCTTGTGGTGCGGCATTCCCGGTCTTGGCGCCGCCGCGCAAACCGCGTCCGTCCCAAAAGCGGTTGATCATCCCGCCCTGGCATTTGACGCCGAGACAAAACTGTACAACGCAAAACCGGGCGAGATGACGGCGTCGTTCTCCTTCCACTTGACCAACGTGTGGACGAACGCAATCCGGATCGACCGCGTTCATTCCTCCTGCGGATGCGCCACCGCAAAACTTCCCCAAACACCCTGGGGTCTTCCTGCGGGAGGCGGCGGCGAAGTCACTGTTCAAGTCAATCTGGCCGACAAACCGTCCGGCCTCCTCACCAAAAATCTCACTTTCTTCACCTCCGTCGGAAAGCGCGTCGTCTATCTCAAGATTCACATTCCCCCTCCCGACCTCGGCCTGTCTTCGTTGGAATCTGAAACCCGCCATGCGGCAATCCGTTAGCCCGCCGGGGAAGCGCCCGCTTATTTTTGCCCCTTGCCATCCCCCGCCAAATCCTGCAACGCCTTCCGCGCCACGGTATAATCCGGTTTTATGAGCAAAGCCTGTTTGAAATGGCTTTCCGCTTCGGACCGCCTTCCCTGCCCCGATAAAGTCAGGCCGAGATTGAATTCCGTTTGATAATCCTGCGGATTAATCCGCAGGGCGGCGGAATAATAGAGGATCGCCTCGTCCACCTTGTGCTCGGCCGCGAGGACGTTGCCCAAATTTCCATCGGCCGCGCCATTGCCGGGTTGCAAACGCAGCAGTTCCCTGAACTGCGCTTCCGCCTCGGCCATTTTGTTTTTCATGCCGTAGCAGACGCCCAGGTCGTTGTAATTTTCCGTCCGGGCCGGATTCAATTTCTCGGCCGTTTGATACTCCAGGATGGCTCCATCCAGATTTCCGGCGCGGGCCAGCGAGTTGGCCAGATTAAAATGGGCCGGTTCAAGGCCGGGTTGCACCCGCATGGCCTCGCGAAATTCCGCCACGGCTTCCGCCTCCTTCCCCTGCGCCTGCCAGGTCAGACCGAGATTATTATGGGCATCGCCGGACACCAGATTTAGCTGAATCGCCTGTTCGTAAGCCTGAACCGCCCCGGCAAATTCACCGGCGTCATGACGCGCGCTGGCTGCGTCCGCCAGCGCGTTCGCCAGGTTGAAATGATAAAGATACTGCGGACTCAGGCGAACCGCCTCGCGATAATGCAGAATCGACTCGTCATAGCGTTTCTGCTCCAAAAGCAGGCCGGCGAAATTATTCTGAGCCTCCGCGTAACCCGGTTCGGCCGCGATGGCCGCCAGGTAATGGACTTCGGCGTCCCCTGCCCTTTTCTCCCGCGAATAAACATTGGCCAGGTTGTAATGGGCCATGTAATTATTCGTATTGACTTCAATCATCCGGCTGAAAAGGGTTTCGCTGTTCGTCCAATACGCCATCTGCCGCCGGGTCAAAACCATGCCCAAAACCACTCCCGCGCACACCGCCACCAGAACCCAAACCCGCGCCTGGCGCCAGCGGCCCGCCCATTCCGCCGCCCCCCAAACCAGGATGACGAACAGCCCGATGAGAGGGACATAAGTGAAACGGTCGGCCATTGATTGCATGCCGACTTGCACAAAACCAATGACGGGAACCAGCGTCCCCAGATACCAAAACCAGCCCGTCAACAGCCAGGGACGGCGGAATCGTTGCGTAATCGCAATGATTGACACCCCGACCAGCCCGGCGCCGGCCAGACCAACCGCCCAGACCGGCCACGCCCCGGAATGGAGGTTAAGAGCGTTCAAATGGACCGGGAAAAACAGATGCCCGATGTAGCGCCAATACGATACCAGCGCATTACCGAAGCGTTCCGTAAAAGGCAAATTGTCCGACGACAACATCGCGCCCCCGTTTTTTTGGATGGAATACGTTATGACGCACAAAGCGGCGCTCATGGCCAGGAATGGAACTTTTTCCCAAATCAACCAGGCCGGCGCGGGCCGGGGCGCCCCCGTTCCTTTTGCCGCCGGTTCCGGGGACAATCGTCGCAACGGCCAAAAATCCAGAATCCATAAAACGAAAGGCCCTGTCACCAACATCGGTTTGCACATCAGGCCCAACGCGAAAAAAACCAGCGCCAGCGCGTAAAACATTTTCCATTTTCCCCCTCCCGCCTTCAACACGCGCCCGTAACAAACGTAGGCCCAAAAGGTGAGAAACCAGAAAAAGGTGCTGAGCACATCCTTGCGCTCCGCGATCCACGCCACGGATTCCACATGAAGCGGGTGCAAGGCGAAAAGCGCGGCGACACAGAAACTGCGTCCGGCGAAGCCGGTCATCATCCTCAGCAACTGAAACAACAGCAGCGCGTTGGCCACGTGCAGCAAAACATTGACCAGATGAGCCGGACCGGGATGAAGCCCGAAGAATTGACAGTCAAGCATGTGGCTCAACATCGTCACCGGATGCCAGTTGCGCGCCACTTCGCTCTGCCACACCCACTTGAAACCCTCAACCGTCAGCCCGCTTTGCACCATTGGATTGGCGGTGACAAAATCCGGGTCGTCGTAACTGACGAATTCGTGACTGGCGACGGGGTAATAAACAAAAAACGTGACAGCGGCCAGAACCAGGCCCAGCCAAAAACCAAGTCCCCCCCCCCGGTTCGATGACGCTGGATGGACTGCAATCATTTTCCCCCGTCACGGCAAATCCCACCCGCCTTGTCAACAAACGCCTGCATCTGATCTTCCTGGTCTTCGATGGATTGGACCAGTTTGAATTGGGTGCGGCACCGGTCCAGATTATGTCCCGGACGATGGATGCGGAAATACGTGTCGCCAACCAGATAATCCGTCAGAAACCGCAGGCCGATCGTGAAAGTAATCAGCTTGCCGGCAAAGGCGATATGCGACCTCTCCGCCTTGGTCAAAAATTGTCCCGCGCTGCAAAGATAACCTTCCGTCAGCTTTTTAAACATCGGCATCTGCATCCGCACTTTCGACAAGTCCAATTCATCCTCCAACGTCGGACTGGTCGTCGTCCGAACCATGTCGCCAAAATCATACAGCACACTGCCGGGCATGACCGTGTCCAGATCCACCACGCACATGGCCTCACCCGTGACGACATCGAGCATGACGTTGTTGAACTTCGTGTCATTGTGGGTGATACGCTCCGGGATTTTTTTCGCCGCCAGCGCCCGCAACAGAACATCGACCAGCGATTCGCGCTTGAGGGCAAAATCAATTTCCGCCTTGGCCGACTTGGCGCGGTTGAAATGATCGTTCTTCACCGCATCCAGCAAAGCCTGAAAACGTTTCCGCGTGTGGTGAAAATCCGGAATCGTCTCCGCCAGCCGCGCGCCGGGCAAATCCACCAAAAGATGCTGGAAAAATCCGAAGGCCTTCCCCGCCTGGAAGGCTTGATCCTGATTTTGCACCGATTCAAAAGTCTGGGCGCCCTCGACAAAGACAAAAGTCCGCCAACATTCGCCAATCCGGTTGCGATAAAAGGACTGGTCATCGCGAGTCGGAACCAAAGTCAGACAGCGCCGGGTAACGTCTTTGGGCTGGAGCGATCGAAGTTTGCTTTTCAGATGTCTTGTGACCCGGACCACATTTTCCATGAGGACGTCAACATCCTGGAAAACGGTTTGATTGATTTTCTGATGAATGTAGCGGACGCGGGTTCCCCCCTGGTCGTAGGTCGCGGAATAGGTTTCGTTGATGTGGCCGATCTTGCATGTTTCCGCGTGAAGGATTTCGCCGTAAATTTGAAATTTCTTGGAAATTTCCTGCAGTTGGGCTTCGTGATAGATCGGCATAAAGTGATATGCCGGGAACCATGCCAAAAGAAGGCAGCCGCTGCCAGCAGAAACATCGGCTTGGTACAGAAAAAGGCCGGAACTTGCGTTCCGGCCTTAATTTGAAAGATCTGGCGGCAACCTACTCTCGCGGAAGCTATACAACCACTACCATCGGCAAGGC
>CAZLEE010000017.1:0-37265 GCA_964558455.1 uncultured Verrucomicrobiota bacterium
ATGATTTCATAACCCGGCGCGAGAAACTAGACGTGGAAGCTCAGCCGCATACGAACCCGATACCCGTGCTCATTGCGGATTCGCGTTTTCTGACGCTCACTGCAATTGCGTCCCTGTGCTCGGTCTTGATTTTGTGATTAGCCACGAGATGATTGATCAACTCATCGATGGCCTCCCAGCGGTTTTCTGCGTGCAGGTCAATGACGATTGGCTTCAGACCAAAAAAATCATTCAAATCCATAGTTTTTTCGGTTCGCAAAACCCTTCAGCTTCTTCCTCGTGCGGCCAGTATGGCCTATTCGCTACGAAAATCGAGCGTTGTCCATAATCGTAAGCAGCGAGATAAAACGAGCAGAACCGGAAAGCGAGCCATTCAGCTCGCCGATTCTGCGGTCGAGGAATTGAACGCATAGGCGCACTGCAAAGACGTTTGCAGGAGTCGCCCTACTTTTGCTCGCAATTTGATTGATGATAATGTCCATGGTTGGGTGCGTGGAGTGAGATCATGTCCCGGCGATTGCGAATTCCGGCCTTTTGATTCAACCTCTTGCAGGGTTGAATTCAATTTCCAACTTCTTCCCAAGGTGGCTCGTTTCTCGCGACCCTGGACTGAACCGCTGGCGCGGGCGAGGGAGAAACGTCGTCCGTCTCCGAGCTGGAACTTCCAAAGCGGCAAAAGAAATACCAGCTTAGCTGGCAGAATTATATTCTGCAGTGGATCGTAGGGGGCGGGGCGAAGATTACGATTACGATTACGAAATTAATTCAGCAGGTTGTACCAGTTGTCGCGCTGGTGGGGTTCGTAGCCCAAATCCTGGATGAGACGGCGCATGTCGGCCACGTCCATGCGGAAGGTTGTGCCGGCCTGGGATACGACGTTTTCCTCGATCATGATGCTGCCAAGATCGTTGGCCCCAAATTTCAATCCCACTTGCCCGACATCGGGGCCTTGCGTCACCCACGAGCTTTGCACGCTGGGGAAGTTATCCAGATAAATCCGGCTCAGGGCCTGGGTGCGCAAATATTCGTGCGCTCCGGCCGTGGGCGCCTTGAGCTTGGTATGCTCCGCCTGAAACGTCCAGGCGATGAACGCGGTAAAGCCCCTGCTCTTGTCCTGCTGCGCCCGGACCCGCTCCAGATGCTCAATCCGATCTTCCGGCGTCTCGACGTGGCCAAACATCATGGTGGCCGAGGAATGGAGTCCGAGACGATGCGCCACATCCATGACGCTGAGCCAATCGTCACTCATCGCTTTCAGGGGCGAAACGCGCTGGCGGACGCGATCCACCAGGATTTCCCCGCCGCCGCCCGGGATGGAGCCGAGGCCGGCCTTGACGAATTGCGAAATGATGTCTTCCAACGGCAAATCAAACACCTTGCGGAAATGGATGAATTCGCTGGGGCTGAATCCGTGGATGTTTATCCGGGGGAACTTGTTTTTGATGTGGGAGAGCAAATCGAGATACCATTGCAGGGAAAGTTTGGGGTGATGGCCGCCTTGCAACAGGATTTGCGTTCCTCCCAGGGCAATCGTTTCCTCGATTTTTTTATCCATCTCATCAAGGGTGATGACATAGGCGTCGGCGTCTTTATCCGTGCGATAAAAGGCGCAGAATTTGCAATAGACATTGCAGACGTTGGTGTAATTGATATTGCGATCGACGATATAAGTGACGATCTCGTTGCCGCGGCCATTGTGCGCGCCGGCGCGGGCCAATTGGCGGCGGCGGTCGGCCAGGGCGCCCAGTTCCTCGAGGGGCAAATGATAAAGGCGCAAGGCTTCCGGCGGGTTGATGCGCCCGCCCGCCCAGACTTTTTCCAACAAAGAATCCAGTGAGGTGTCGTGATTCATGCTTCCAACAGCCCCAATCTGCCCTCGAACCGGCCGAAGTTCAAATTACTTTGATTTCCATTACCACCAAAGACTTGACAGGCCCGGCCGGATTGGGCGGCGGGGAGTTTTAACAATTGATTTTTGACCGGGCGGAGTTAGTGTTTGGCCATGCGTAATTTCTGCGGCTACATTCTTCTGGCCGGGACGTTGGTCGTCGTCGGCTGCGGCAAAAAACAGGAATCCACCCCCGCACCCCCTCCCCCGGCCGTTCACGACGGGTATTTGGGCACACTGGCGCGGGGCCAACAGATCGCGGTCAAGGGCATCGACACGGCGTCGCTGAATCAGGAAGTGACTTTGTTCAATGTGCAGGAGGGCCGGTTGCCAAAGGATTTGAACGAGTTGGTCACCATGCATTATCTGGGCAAGTTGCCCGAGCCTCCCCCCGGCATGAAGATCAATTACGATCCGGCGACGGGCAAGGTGACGGTGGTCCCGCAGTAACCGGCGGACGGTTTTTAATTTGGAATGACAATCAAGGTCCAGTGCGGTTGCGGGACGCGGTACTCGTTTGAAGTCGAACCGAAGGGCGGCGTCATGCCGTTTTCGGTGCAGTGTCCGGCCTGCGGCGCGGATGGGACGCAGGCGGCGAACGAGATCATCGCGCCAACTCCGGCCGGCGAACACAAAACGCAGGCGCGCTTGCGGGTGGCCGTGGCGGCGCCTGTTTCAGTTCCCCAGCCGCCGCCGGATTTGCCGCCGGCTTCGCGTCCGTCGGGCGCGCCGCTGCAGAGAATCAAGGCGGAAGCGCGGCGAACCCGCCGGTTGATGTGGGCGGTGTACGGCGTCGTATTTTTGATCCTGGCCGCGCTGGGGGGATGGGTCTGGTTTCAATTGATCGGCTCCCAACCGAGGCTGGCTTTCACCATAAAACTGCCGGCGGCGACCTCCGCCTGGCGCGCCCAATATTTTGACACGGGAAAAATCCTTCTCGCCAACTCGGAGCGCGTCATTGCCCGCGACCTGGGCACGGAAAAGGAATTGTGGTCCGTTGCGCTGCCCGACAACGGGTCGAGCGGCGTCCGTCCGCCGCAAGTGTGGGCGGACAAGCAAGGGATATGGGTTTGCACGGCGGCGCAGGTTTTCCGTTTGGACCAGCAGACGGGCCAGGTGAAATTGACCGCGCCCATTGACGGGCGGCTGGCCGGTTTCACCCCGGACGAATCCGGCGTTGCGGTTGTTTCCGCCCCGGACGAAACCCGGCGGACGGTGATGCGGATTGATGGGGCGACGGGCGAGATTTCGCGGCAGGAGGTTGAGGCGCCGCGGGTGCAGAAGCATGCCATGCCGGATGAACTGCCGACCAACGTGCTGCCCACGGCGGGGGTTTTGCTGGCGCAGGCCACCGAAGAACAAAAGTTCAACCAGCCCCTCGACGCGGTCAGCAGCGAATTTTTTCCGGCGGGACAAAACCTGGTGGAAATGCGGGTGAAATTGCTGGAGCCGAAAATCAACTGGGTGAAATCGATCAAGCCGCGCGGCCCGTCGCTGATCAACGGCAGCACCACCGCCTCGACCAGCGCGTTCGCGGTGGAGGCGGAAGTGATCAACGACATCAAGCGCGACCAGACCGGCGGGGTCAAAGGCATTGACGAAAGCCGTTACGAAGTGAGGCTGCGGCGGTGGACGGGCGGCCAGCCGGTGGAATGGAAGGACGAAGTCACCGGCGTGCCGGCCTTTTTTTCGCTGGCCACGGTTGATCTTGTGACGGCGGGGAAGAGGTTGATCGTGTTTGACAAGCAAAACAACAAGCTGTTTGAGACGCCGCTGAGTTACCCGATTGGCGAACGATTCCTGAAAGCGAATCCGTTTCATGCGGCTCCGGCGGCGGAGCGGGCGGGCGTGCTTTATTTTTTCGACCAGGCGCGGTTGAACGCCCTGGAATTGCCCGGGGGAAAAGTGAAATGGGGCCTGACCAGCGTCGGCATCAGCCATTTGCAATTCGACCAGAACGGCATGTTGTATGTTGACAGCACTGCGGCCACCCTGGACGACATCCAGTACACGGAGCAGATCAAGGTTGAGACGACGCAGGCCGTGATTTTGAAAGTCGATCCGGTCGCGGGGAAGGTGCTGTGGCAGGTTCAGGATCGCGGGCAGCGCTGCCATCTGACCGGGAAGTTTCTTTACACCGTGAGCGCGGAACAAGGCGGCGCGCCCCTGCTGGTCGGGCTGGCGGAGGCGGTGAACGCGCCGCGACCGGGCGCGCCGGTTTTTTTTCACATATACCGGCTGGACCCGGAGACCGGCAAGATGCTGTGGAGATTTTACCGCGAAGAAGCGCCGGACGAGGAAACCTTCCAACAGAACTCGTTCGTGCTGCGGTTCGGGGACGAGGTGCAGGTCTGGAAATATCTGACCTATTAACCCCTGCGCCTGCCTGCGCCGTTATTTTCCGGCCGGCTCATGCCCGTGACCCGAAAAGCCGGGAAAAACCGGCTTGACGGAGGGATGGGCCTGTCCTATCGTCAGGATCATGGTGCTCAATATGCGGCAAATTCTGGTAGTCAACGTGGTCGTCGTAAAAGACGGCCGCGCCGTTGGGTCTTGTCGCATTTAACCCGAATTTCGACAAAACTTCCACGGCTGGAAACGGTCGTGGTTTTTTTATTTCCGCCCCGGCCAGCCAAATTACATTATGAAAACAGACAAAATTGAGAAAAGGAAAGCGGTCAAGGCCAAGCCGGCTGCGGCGGAGTTGAAGGCTGGAATCGGCCAGCCGATGATGGGCCGGGATATTCTGGTCCGGGCCTTGGAACGGGAAGGCGTGGAGTGCGTTTTTGCCTATCCCGGCGGGGCGAGCATGGAAATCCACCAGGCCCTGACCCGTTCCACCATCCGCACCATCCTGCCTCGCCACGAACAGGGCGGTTCCTTTGCCGCCGAGGGCTACGCCCGCGCCACGGGCCGGGCCGGGGTTTGCATGGCCACCAGCGGACCAGGCGCGACCAACCTCGTCACCGCCATCGCCGACGCCTATCTGGATTCCGTCCCGCTCGTCGCCATCACCGGCCAGGTTTCGCAGGCCATGATTGGCAAGGGCGCGTTCCAGGAAACCGACTTTTTCGGCATGACGCTGCCGATTGTCAAACATAGCTATTTAATCACCGACGTGAACGACATCCCCATGATCGTGAAGGAGGCGCTTTACGTCGCGACCACCGGGCGTCCGGGGCCGGTGGTGATCGATTTCCCGAAAAACCTGCAAACCAGCAAAACACAGCCCGTCTGGCCGGCCAAAGTGCAGATGCGGAAATACAACCCGGACAAAAAGGCGGACGACCTGGCTCTGAACGAGATTATCGGCTTGATCGCCAAGGCGGAACGCCCGGTGCTCTATGTCGGCGGCGGGGTGATCACAGGCGAAGCAGCCCCCGAATTATTGCGTTTTGTCGAGGCCACCGGCATCCCGGTGACGACCACGCTGATGGGTTGCGGCGCGTTTCCCGAAACCCACCCGCTCTCCTTGCGCTGGCTGGGCATGCACGGCAGCGCGGCGGCGAATTGGGCGGTCAACGGCGAGTTCAAGCACCGCGCGAGCGTGGCCGAACCGATGGTGAGAATCAAACCCGGCGCGGACTTGCTTTTGGCCTTCGGCGTGCGGTTTGACGACCGGGTGACCGGGAAGGTGGACGAATTTTGCAAGACGGGGACGATTGTTCACATTGATATTGACCAGTCGGAACATAACAAAAACCGCAAAGTGCAACTGGCGATTGAAAGCGACATCAAATACGCGTTGCACCGGTTGAACGAGATGCTGCGCCAACAGCCGCTGCAGAAAAAATTTGAAGCCTGGCATGCGCAAGTGGATGAGTGGAAGCAACGGGCGCCGTTCCACTATGGGATAACAGCGGAAGTGAACCGCTCCGAACACACACGCGACCATATGCAAGGCCGCGAAACGGAGGTCATTCTGCCCGAAATGGCGGTCGAGACGCTTTACGAATTGACCAAGGGTGATGCCTTGATCACAACCGGGGTGGGCCAGCATCAGATGTGGACGGCCCAATATTACAAATTCAAATCACCGCGCCAATTCATCACCAGCGCCGGACTGGGCTCAATGGGGTTCGGCTACCCGGCCGCCCTTGGCGTCAAAGTGGCGTTCCCGGACCGCCAGGTGGTGGACATCGACGGCGACGGCTCGTTCCTCATGAACGTGCAGGAACTGGCCACGGCGCACATTGAAAAGATAGCGGCCAAGGTGATTATCATGAATAACCAGCACCTCGGCATGGTTATGCAATGGGAGGACAAGTTTTACGAAGGCAACCGCGGCAACACCTACTTGGGCGACCCGGAACACCGGCGCCAGATTTATCCCGACTATGTGGCGATGGCCAAAAGCTTCAACGTGCCGGCCGAGCGCGTCATGTTTAAAAAGGACTTGCGTGCCGCCATGCAACGCATGCTGGACTCCGATCAGCCATACTTGTTGGATGTTATTTGCCCCTATACGGAGCACGTCATACCGTTTATTCCGGCGGGCCAGACCGTGGCGGACATGATTTATTAAGGCACCCATGTTGAAACGCGCCCTGACCCTCATCATCGCCGGAATGGCTCTTGGCTCATTCGCGGCGCAAATCGAGTTTGATTTCAGCAAGGACACCGTCGATCAGACGCCGCCAAGATTCCTCAGCGCGGTGACCGGTCACGGCGAACCGGCCAAATGGAAGGTGGTCCAAGAGCGGGTGCCCCCAATCCTCGCCCCCATCGAGTCCAACGCCACGGCCAGTATTCCGGAACGGGCCGTCCTTTCCGTCCAGTCCTTTGACTTGGACAACGGCCATTTCCTCGTCCTGTTGTTCACCAACGAAATCTTCAACGACTTCACCCTGGCGGCCCGTTTCAAAATAAGCGGGGGGGTTGTGGAGCCGTCTGCTGGGCTGGTCTTTCGAGCCCAGGATCAGAGTAATTACTACGTGTTGCGCGCCAGCACGGAAGGAAATCTGCTTTGGTACAAAGTCGTGGCCGGAAAAAGTTACCAGGCATTGGGCGTGGGAGTCCGGCTCCCCGTGGCCAAGGATGTCTGGCGGGAGTTGCGGATCGAGTGTGTGGGAAGCCAGATACGGTGTTTCCTGGACGGACGGCTGGTCATTCCGCCGGCCCGGCCCGGCACCCCGACTGATAGTCTGGCAATCAACGACACCACCTTTGCCCGCGGCATGGTTGGTTTTTGGGCGAATGCGGATTCCAAATGTTATTTCGTGGACGCGCGCGTGCAATACACGCCCCACGTCCCCTACGTGCAGGTGGTCATTAACAACATGGCCAAAAAACATCCGCGCTTACTGGGCCTGAAAGTCTATGCCAGCAAAGGCGGGGAATTCCCGGTGGTCATCGGCTGCATGAACGAACAGGACTTGGGCGCAGTCGGAACCAAAGCGGAAGCTGACGTGCTGGAACGGGGTTCCGTCTATTATTTGAAGGACAGCAAAACAGTGGAAATCACGATGCCATTGCGTGATCGCAACGGCGATGTGTCGGCCGCGCTCAAGATTAAATTGAAAACTTTCCGGGGCGAAACCCAAAACACGGCCGTGGCGCGCGCCACTTTGCTCAAAAAGGAAATTGAACTGCAACTCGCCAGCATGCAGGACATCAACGGCTGAGACCGCCGCTCAGACTTGACCCGCGAAAAGGGCAAGCGATGCCGTGTAGCCGTGCAGAAAATTCCGGGGGCCGACCGGCCCGATTTCACCGTTGCAAAAAAATCCGGTCAATTCCAACGGCCCCGCTTTTTCCTGCACCAGCCTGGCATCATGGTCGGGCTGGCCAAAAAGATGGCGGCCGCGTCCATTGCAATCAAACAGGCAACCGCCATAAATGATCCGGTCTTTCAAGCGGGGCAACAGCCGGTCGAGCAATTCGTTCATGTCCTCGGTCGCGGCGGCTGCGTCGCGGCGCTGAAATTGCATGGTCTGACCCGTCCGGGGCAGCGCGCCGACGGCCAGACTGCCGGATTGGGGGTCGCCGCCCAAAATGTTGCGCACCAGAAAATCGCCGCGATGAAAGTCCTCCAAATACTCGTTCACCACCAGCCCGATAAACAGATTGCCCCGCGCCTGGTTTTGTTCTTCTTCGGAAAGCTGGTTGAACGTCTCGGCCAGAACCTCGTAGGCGGGGCGGTTGGCGATTTCGCGGATGAAATTGTTCTCAACCTTGGTGATGGTCCAGGTCTCCCCAATCGGCGTGCAACCCTGCGATATGAGACTGAGCAGCTCCACTCGCCCGCCGACCGCGACGCCGACGCCGCCTTCTTCATGCACCGCGCCATCAAGATAAAGCTGGACCCGTTGCCGCGTGGGATTGCCGCCCGCCAAACCGCCTTGGATCGGTTTGCCCGGATAAGCTTCATTCCAATCCGCCAGCCACGATTCGGCATCGAGTGTGAATGGATCGGCAAAGACAAGCCAGCCGTTGACCCGGTCGGGATTCAAGCCGGTTATCGAATGCCAGGCCTCCGGCCCGCCGGACTGCTCCACTTGTTCCTGAGTAAAGTGGACCCCGTGCAATTCCGCCCCGGGCAAGGCGAACAGCGACACGACCAGCCCGCGTTGATCCTCAATCTCACGTCCGCCGATAATCAGGCCGCCGCCGGAACAGCCGAGCAAAAGGGGTATTTGCGCATGAACGCGCAGAACCTCCAGAATTTGCGCGGCATGGTCGAAGTATTGAGGGGTCATGAAGACGAGGCCGAGCGAAACGCGCGGCGCGCGCAACTGCCCGCGCAACGACTGCGCCCAGAGGCGCAACTTTTCGTCGTCAAACTCATCCTTCCAAAGGCCCGATACTGCAAATTCGTGAGGCATAGTCTGTTTACAGAAACAGTGTCGCCCGATAATGCCGCCGCGTAAAATTAAAACATCATTTTTGCGGCCCTGACAGCGGCCCGTCGGGCAGTGAAACTGGGTTTGACATCCCGTTCTCCGGCTGTATTTTCCCCCGGAGGGTTGGGAATGAACCGGCCCGGTAATTACATTATGAATATCAAATCAATTGGAATCAGTTTGTCAGCAGGGATTGCCCTCGGAATTTTAGCCGGCGGCGTCAACAGCGGCCGCGCCGCATCCGTCACTGTCGTCCCCAATGCGGATTATAATATTTCGACGGCGTCCGCCTTCCAAAGCGTTCGTTGGGAAGAGGCAAAAATCGAGAAACTCCGGCACGCTTATCGTTTGCTGGAACTGGCCAAGAGCGATTACAACGGCCATCGCGTCGAGGCGATGCACTCCATCAAAAAAGCTGCCGAAGTTCTGGGTGTGGAGTTGAAAGGCTGGAAGGACCATGCTGAAGAGAGTCAATGGGAATCCGACCGCCGCGTCAGTGAGGCCAAACATATTCTTGAAAGCTTGCAGGACGAAACCCGCGGTCGGGAGCAGGAACACGTCCATAAGGCCGTCAAAGAACTCGAAAAAGCTGGCATCGCCCGGTAATCCGGCAAGGCCGCTTTTTCCGCAGGCTCAACGCCTGGCATCATTCCGGCGCGGCAGCGTGTTTTTATCACCGCTGTCGCGCTGTTTCTCTATCTTCCCTTGCGGTCGAGATTCTGCTTCAACTCTTCCGCTGTGACCTGGCTTTCCACGCCGTTGGCCGGAACTTCAACGTGAGCGATCCAGAGCAGGCCGTTCAACGCCACTTTGCGGAAATTTTCGTCGCCCCAATTCGTATGGTAATGCGCGCCGCAGAAACCGAAACCGCGCCCTCCGTCCGGCCGCTCATAAACCCAACACACGGCCTGCGGCTCCCCATTCTTGACCGCGGCGCGCACGGCCGGATTGCCCGAATGGCTGCCATCCGGACGATCCATCGTGCTGGCGGGCGGAATGGCGGCGAGTATCGGTGTGACGCCTTTCATGCCGTCCTGAAACCGCATGTGAAAATACCATTCATCCCGGATGCTGAACGGTTTGACGCCGCGCGTGACGGGATGCCGCGGAAATGTTTTGAAATCGGCCGTCCAAGTCGGGTTGACGGACCAATTGGGTTCAAAGGCCCCGCCCATCCACTCGATTAATTCCTTTTCCCCCCGCTCCGGCGTTGGCTCGACCGCCCAATGGATGCAGGCAATCCCCGCCCCTTTGGCCATGACGGCGCCGAGTTGTTGCAGATGATCATCCTTCAACAACGCGTTGCCGTCGCTGCCATCCATGGAAAGCACCACGGCGTCAGCGCCGTCGAAAGCGCGCGGATCGGCCGGCCAGCCGTTGGACAAAACAACCGTCTGCACGGAAGGAACCGTCGCCAGACATTTTTGCAACAGCAAACAACCGGCGCGGTATTCGTGCTCGCCGCGACCGTGACTGGGCGTGCCGGCCACAAACACAATTTTCCTCGGACGCGAACCGGCATCGGTGTCGGCCGCAAAGCAAGGGTGGGAGGAGCAAAAAGCGGCGGCCGCCAACAGGACGGCCGCAAAACGGACGGATAAACGCAGGTTCATTTAAGTTCTTTGATGCGCAGGTCTTTAAATTCCACGGTCATGGACGGGCCGGCGTGCAGTTGCAGAGCGATCACGCCGGAGGAGGCAGCCTTCTCCGTTTGTTCATCTATCACATCCACCATGGGCTTGCCATTGATGGACAGTTCAATGTGGTTGCCCTTGGCCGTGATGACGTAATCGTTCCACCCGCCTTTGCGAATTTCATTCTCAAGGGCGGCGCGGTTGCCAAGCGAGCCGGTCACTTCCTTCTTTCCATCGGCATGGATCAGGATTTTATCGCCGCGACTGGCCAGGATGCCCCGGGCTTTTTCCTCATAAAGACCGCCGGTGTAATCCGGCCCGGCCTCCATGTCGGCTTGATAACCGGCGACGACCCAATAGGAAGGTTTGACCACCTTGCTGCGGAATTGGACGCCGGAATTGGCGAAACCCACCTTGTTGTCGGCCTTGATTCTGAACGCGCAACGCATCTCAAAATCGCCCGGCTGCCCGTTGGTCCAGACTAGAAAGGTGTTTTCCTTGGCCGGATTTTCCGCCGTGGTCTGCCCGACGATTGCGCCGTCCCTGACCGACCAGAGGTTCTTCGCCCCATCCCACCCGGTCAAATCCGTCCCATTAAACATGCTGGCAAATCCGTCCTCCGCCAGCAGGCAGACCGGGGCCAGGAGCAGCATCCCGGCAAGAATAAACGCCTTTTTCATCAATATAAGTTCCTGACCACCCTTCAGCTCTTAGACGAGGGTTTTACGCAGAAATTTCAGCCCCTTTACCGCGATTTCGTCGCGCGTAGGCTCGATGCGCCGCCAAATGGCCGCCGCGCGCGCGATGACTTTGACGTCGGTGGTGAAGGATTCGATGACCACGTCCTTGTCATAACCAACCGCTTTCAAGGCGGCGGCGATGCCGGCCCAATCAATATGATCGTTGCCGGGCGTGCCGCGATCACAGCCGCAGGCATGGACATGGCCCAGTTTCTTGCCGGCCTTGCGAATGGCGGCGCCCTGGCTCTTCTCCTCGATGTTCATGTGAAATGTGTCAAGCAGAAGCTTGAGCGCGGGGCTGTCAACCTCCTCCAGCATCTCCATGGCATGATCGCAGGTGTTGATGAAATCCGTCTCAAACCGGTTCAACGGCTCCAGACAAAGCACCTTTCCCTTCGACTCGGCGTATTTGGAAAGGACCTTGAGATTCTTGACCACCGTCTTCCATTGTTTTTTGTATTCCGGGGCCGGAACCGCTTCCGCCCGCCCCACGGCTGAATAAAGCGGCCCGACCAGCGACGTGCTTTCCAGCACAACCATCTGGTCAATGACCTTCTTCAAATAATCCATGGAGGCCTTCTGTTGCTGCGGCGTGCCGCGCAAATCGCGATCCGGCCCCAGACAGGCGCAAATCGAGCCGCAGACCAGCCCGTTCTTGTCCAATTCTTTTTTGACCTTGGCCGGGTCGATGTGGGCGGGGTCTTCAATGGGAATCTCCACCGTGTCAGCGCCCCATTTTTTAAACTGGGGAAACAGCCTGGCGCTCTGAGTGGTGAAGGGTGAGGTGAACAAAAATGTGTTAATGCCGAATTTCATGTATGCCGCACATTAAAACATTCCCCCGCCGGATTCAAACCGAAATTTTCATCCCAAAATCTTATTCTCTTTGCCGCCCATGCCATCAGGCCTCGTTCACGAAATAAGGCATCTGCCGGTTGCGGCGGCGATCCAGTTCGTTTGCATCATGCCGTCCCAGGGCGGCGGCGTTTTTCTTCATCCAGCCAGTCAGGGACGTTTTACCTGTGGGCGGCGTCGTGACGTAAAGCCGTTCCGACATCAAACCCTGGATTTCCTGGCGCGTGATAAAGACGTCGCGCATAAACCATCCCAGCACCTTGCCGGGCCAATACGCCATGCCCGGCGGCATGTTGACCAGCATGCGCGACCGGCCGATCGCGGCGCCAATGGCCCGCACCATGTCGCGATAGACAAATGTTTCCGGCCCGATGACGTTGATGATGCTGTTGGCCGACCGCACGCCTTCGGCAACGGCGATCCCGGCCAAATCATCCACATGAACCGGTTGCAGGCGGTACGAGCCGTCGCCGAAAATAGCGAATACGGGAAATCTCCGCAGCGCCCAGGCAATGTTGTTGATAAGAATGTCCTCGCGCCCGAACAAAACCGTCGGCCGCAGGATCGCATAAGAAAGCCCGCTTTCCCGCAGGGCCTTTTCCAGCCGCGCCTTGCCCGCAAAATATTCCAGGGGCGAGTCTTCCGCCGGATTGGTAATGCTGACATGCACCACGCGCCGGACGCCCGCCCGTTGCGCCGCCTCAAACAGGATTTTGGTGTTTTGCACCGCCTGCTCGTGGGTGAATGTCCGGTGATTGAACCGGACCCAATAGGTGTTGTACAGGACATCCACCCCGGCCAGATCCCGCGCCAGTTTGTCCGGGTCGTCAAACGAAAGGGGAACCGCGCGCATCTTGCCGGCAAAAGGATCAGGACGGCTCAGGGAGTTGGTCAGCGTGATTACCGTCCGCCCTTCTTCCAACAACCGGGTTGCGATGTAACGGCCCGAATAGCCAAACGCCCCCGTAACCGCGTGGATTTCTTTTTTGCTCATGCAGGCTCAATAGGCAACCGGTGACTCGGCCGGCGCGGCAGCCTCGGCATCAGCCAATTTGCGGATTGCTGTGGCATGATGCAGGGCCATATCCCCCACGGTCAGGGCCGCTTGGTGCAGTGTCACCCAGTCCGTGTTGATGACGATGTGATAGCAAAGAGGATCGTCAATGTCCCGGTCGAAGTAGCGTTTCAGGTAGCGGCGGCGGCCTCCATCTTCCCGCTCAATGCGGGCCAGCGCGTCTTTCTCGCTCAACCCGTCGAATGTCCGCATGTGGGCGGCGCGCTGTTTCAAGGAACCGACCAGCCGGACATGCAACACCCCGGGCAACCGCGCGGTGATGATATTGGCGCCGCGTCCCACAATGATGGCTTTGCCAAACTCCGCCAGACGCAAAATGGTCTCGGTGGTCTGCCGCACCAGTGTCTCCGTCGGCGGATGCAAATTGAACAGGTCATGAATGATGTCCGCCATTTGCGAAACCCGATCCTCCGGCATGAACGTCGCCAGACGGGAAGGCAGGTTGTGATCCCGCAAAACTTCCTCCACCAGGGTGCGGTTAAAAATCGTCCACGGCGTCAAACCGCCGGGAAGGTGTGTCTGAAGCCATACCGCCAAATCCCCGGCGAAAACGTGCGCGCCGCATCCCGATTGCCGGGAAATTGTTATACACTTGATAGAGTCTGTGTCGCCGGCTTGGGGCAATCTGGGCGCATGCAGATTGCAATTGATGAAGGAAAGACACCGATTCAGATCAGGTGACATATTCATAGATCGCCTTTCAATGTTCAGGCTGTGAACCGTCAAGCCTTCCGCCCCCTGACGCCGCCCATCCACCTGGTTCTCCCCCGCTTGAGAGCCACATGCCAGTCCGTGATTACGAAGTATAGGATATAGCTTAATCACGCCGTAATCAAGCCATATCTTCGCGAATTCCGGCAAAACCATCGCGTTGCGGGAGCATGGCGATGTTGTGCGGTTCCAAAATATTTCGGATTCGCAACATCCAAAAATAGGAAAAGCCCTGAAGGAAGCCCCCGTACCCGGCAAGCTCAGTTCTGAGTCAACGCGGGAGCGGGCTATTTAGCCGTTGAGCCGGGCGGAGTGATGCCGGGAACTGAAAAAGCCCGCTTCGGATTTGCCTGGTTGGCCGCCGTTTTCCCGGGGATGCGGGGAGCCGGGGAGGCCGGAATTGGCGCGGAAGGCGCAATCACCCTGGCCGCTTTCTGACCGGCGGGAGTGGAAGATGCGGCGGCCATTTCAATTTTCTGGGCCGCCATCAGGAGAATCACCGCAATGGAGGCGGCTGTTCCCAGACCGACGCCCAGCCAGGGCCATAACTTTGCCAAATCGCGGGGCGGCGGGGAGGATTGGGATGGAACGCTCCCAACCGCCGGCGCAACCGGGGCGGATTTGGCGGCGGTTTTCTTGTAAAGCATCCGGGTGTCGTGCTTGGTCGCGTCCGGTTCGCGGCGCGCGAATCGCCATAGTTCAACCCGGCCGGCCATCCCCAATTGCTGCAAGTAGGAAAGATCAAAAGTGGAGGCGGGCAATCCGTCCGGAATGAAAACGCCTTCATATTCAAGGGCGTTGGCCACATGCACTGCTGTGAGCGGAGTGAAAACAGCGTCCCCGGAGCGAAGGGGTTCATGATGCAGGGCGGCAACCTTGACCACGTCCGGCGACATCCCCCAAAGGGCGAGGAGATGCGCCCCAATCTCGCCGTGGGTGGCTCCAAAAATATCCTTCTCCACTTTCCACAGGGGAATGTGCTGCTTGCGGGCGATGCAATGGGCCTTGTTATATTGATCGTCAAAATTGGCGGCGAGGATGACTTTGCCCAAATCATGCATGAGACCGGCGGTATAGGCCGTTGCGCTGCAAACTGGATCATCGGTTTCCAAAAGCGCCATGACGCGCGCCGTGCGGGCCACGTTGTTGCTGTGCCGCCAGATGTTGTCCATCGAGAAATAGGCGGGCTTGATCTTGTCGTACTGATTCAAAAGCTTGACCGCGACGATGAGGGATTTGACGGTCTCAAAACCAAGAATGCTTACCGCCTCGGTGGGATCGGTGATGGTGCGGGGCAGTCCGAAATAGGCGGAGTTCAGCACTTGCAGCAGTTTGGTCGTCATCGACATGTCCCGGGCGATGATGACGCCGATCTCGTTGGTGGTGGCGTTGGTATTCTTGAGCGCGTTCACCACTTCAAGGTAGAGCGACGGGATGGTGGGAAAAGTGCGGATGCGGGCGACCAGATCGCGCACGTTGTCGCTCATCCCGTAATCGTCCACTTGGGAATGTTCGATGGCCGGCTTGAAATTGGCGTATTCGTACGGCAACGGCAGAAACAGGTCGCCCCCCAGAACCTGGCTCATGACCTGGTCTTTGAGCGCCGGATCGGCGGCGATGAATCGGACGGTTTTGGGATTGCTGGCGCGCAGGCGGTTCAGCAGTTCGGGGCCGCTGCCGTCCGGCAAATTATAATTGGCCACCACCACGGCGCAGGGATGCTTCTCCACCGCCGCTGCCGCCGCTTCGCACGAGGCGGCGCCAACAACGATCCACGAAGCGCCGAGGGCTTGGCGGGCTTCATCCCACGTCCCGGTGTCGGCATCGGCAATGAGCAGGCATTGTTCGGCCATACGATTACAAACGGACTTTCTAAAACGTCTGCTTGTCATCGGCTGTTCCCGGGGAAGGTTTAGCGTTTTTTTGCGCCTCATTTTTGGGTTGACCCGGCGCGGCGCGGGCGAATAATCCCACGCATGGCTCTGACACCTTCCATCATGTTGCCTCTGGGAACCGCCGCGCCGGATTTCCGCCTGCCTGACACGAATGGCAAAATGGTTGCGCGGGACGATTTTCAGACGGCCCCGGCCCTGTTGGTCCTGTTTATTTGCAACCATTGCCCCTATGTCAAACATATCCGGGCGGCTCTGGCGGACTTGGGGCGGGAATATCAAAAACGCGGCGCAGCCATCGTGGCCATCTGCTCCAACGACGTGAAAAATTACCCCGAAGACAGCCCGGAAAAAATGAAGGCGGAAGCCCGGTCGGCCGGGTATGTTTTCCCCTACCTCTATGACGAATCGCAAGCGGTGGCCAAGGCTTACCGCGCGGCTTGCACCCCGGATATTTTTCTCTTCGACCAGCACCGCAAGCTGGCCTACCGCGGCCAGTTCGACGACAGCCGCCCCGGCAACGGACGCCCGGTGACCGGGAAGGATTTGCGGGCCGCGCTGGATGCCGTGCTGGCCGGCCGCCCGGCCCCGGAACCGCAAATTCCGGGCATCGGCTGCAACATCAAGTGGAAATAGGGCGCAACCGGTTTACCGGTTGGTCTGTTGCTGCGAGAGAAAATACTCGTTGTGAGCGGCAATGGAACACTTGGGCCACTCGTTCACGGCCCCGATGGTGTAGGTGCCCTTTGCGGGGCATTTTGGCATCCCGTGCGGAAAATAAGGCTCAAGATCATCCCCGGTCGGGACGGCGTTGGAACTGGCGTGGGTATCTCCCGCCCAACCTTCTTTTGCGCTGACGATTCGGTGCAGAGAACCGGCGCATCCGGCCAGCTCGCTGCTCACCACCGGGGTGGCGTCTGCGCCATTCTTGTGGCAGCCGCATAATGCCAAAAGCAACAGACCCGTCGCGGCAAATTTCAAAATGTTTTTCATGGTCAACTATTGAGGCTGGGGATAGCCAGACCGATTAGCCGGGATCTGCGGAACCGATGTGCGCGCCTGAATCCAGTTTATATCAGCAAGATCGGCTGAAGTGGTGGCTGTCATATTCGGAAACGCGTCTGAAAGCAAATCCCCTGCGCCAAGGGGTCCTTGCACAAATTTCCCATGGTTCATGATAGGTCCCACCCACTTATGAATCTGCGCGTGGCCGTCCGCGAAGGAAAACGCGCAGGCCCCGACATGCAAGTCGGTCGGCATATCAATCCACACGGCGTTCCCCAACGAAATATTTTTAATCTGGACTCCCAATCCACCGTCATTGATGGAATCCGGGTGCTCGTCGGCAAAAACCCACAGGTTTGCCGGACCGGGCAGAGTCATTTGCTCCGTCTTTTGGTAAACGAATCCGTAAGGGGGGTTCTGCGTGTCACCAGTACCAGCGCCCGAATCGCTTAGCCATTGCCCGGTCACCGGGCCATTGTTGTACGTGTTCCAGCCGCTTTTGGCTGACCAGCAGGTGCCAACCGCCTGATTGGCCGAATAACTGCGCACGCGCGGATTGGCGGGAGAAGCTTGAATGACGCTCGGATCCGCCGGACACTTGTAGCTGTGAGGCTGCTTGATGTAGGGCGCAAAGAGCGAATACACACTGTAACCCGTCGAACTGGGCAAACCGGGATACTGGGCGATAAGCAAATTCAGGTTGGTGGCTTCGTAGCCGGGACCAGCCGTGGTCACCCCCCAGTCCATTTCAACCGTGGTCCAGTCCACTTGGCCCGTTGTACCACTGTCATTTTGCGGCTGGTTCGGAAACCACAGGTTCTTGTTGTCATCCGCATAAAGGAAAGCCGCAATGATAAGCTGCTTCATGTTGTTCACGCATGTGGCGCCTGTGGCTTGGGCTTTGGCCCTGGACAGGGCCGGCAGCAACAACGACGCCAGGATGGCGATGATGGCAATGACAACCAGAAGTTCAATCAACGTGAAGGCGTAAACTTTCCCGGCACCCTTCCGCATTTTCGATGTAATCGTGTTCATTTTAATATTCTCGATCTCAATACCCGACGACTCTAAAATAACCGGCGTTGGGTACAACGGTATTGCTGGAAGTATAAGACGCATTTGTTCCCGTGGCAACAATTGTCGAGCCGAGATTTGTCCATACATTCGTTCCTGCGCCCAACGTCAATGCCACCTGCACCTGATAGGTGTAATTGGCCACCGACTGCCAATTCAATGTGATATTTGTCCCGCCCATATTGCTCCAGCTTGTGATGTTAAAGGGCGATAGCGGCGGCAGTCCTGTTCCTGCCACGTAATGCGCCGACACCTGGTTCGATGTCATGGCGTAGGCGTATA
The DNA here is from genome assembly GCA_964558455.1 of uncultured Verrucomicrobiota bacterium. Classification (GTDB taxonomy): domain Bacteria; phylum Verrucomicrobiota; class Verrucomicrobiia; order Limisphaerales; family Palsa-1400; genus DASRLE01. Next base: position 17,999 of record CAZLEE010000017.1, read on the forward strand.
GCGCCACCTGGCTCAGGACGGCGTTGGTCACGCCCGTGAAGGAGGCCCCGCCGGAGGACTCTTGCGAGGCGATTACGACCGGATACGTGCCGGACAGTGACAATATTCCCGACCCTGCGGGGATTGAGCCCGTACCCGCAAGAGCGCCATCGGCATAAAACCGTATCGCGCCATTGGCCTCGTCGCACACCCCAACCAGGTGATGCCATTTGCTGTCGGGCGCGACCGACCCGCTGGTGGCGGTGACAATCGCATCCGCGCTGGTATGCACCACAAAGCGGAAGGTGCCGCCCGTCCCGCCTGTGTCTATCGCAAATTGCGTGTTGTTGGGATAGCCTTTGCAGATCACGTCCCCGCCGCTCTGGGGAGGCGCCTGTATCCAGGTTTCCACCGAGAATTCCGCGTTGACGCCCTGGGTCGAAAAATCAATCAGCGGTATTCCGTTGCCGGTATTGTTGTTCTCCAACGCTATGCTGGGAGCGACCCCGTTGCTGCCGAACATGGTCGCGGTTTCGGATGAAATGAATCCCGGCAGGCCGTTGACGGCGTTTTGATACGTGGCGTCATGGCCGCCCACATAGTCGTTGGCCGTGCTGGCGTTCGCAGGTTCATCCAACCGCCAGAACGCCACCGGCCCGGCGTTGACCACGGTCGAACCGTAAGTGTCGGCGGGCGCGGCAACCACCGTGAGGCTGGCTGTGGGGGACGGGTTGGTGCCGGCGTTGTTGGCAACGGCGCATACAATGTCATAGGCGCCCGGCGGCAGGGTGGAGTTTGTGAAAACAGCGTTGGTCGCGCCGGGAACATTCCTGCCGTTCGTGGTCCACTGGTAAGAGAATGGAGCCGAACCTTGCGCCGTGACCACAAATGGCAGCGCCACACCCTCATAGACCGCCAGGGATGACGGCGTAATCGTGATCGAACTGGGCGGGCCTGACAGTACGCTGATCTGGATTTGACCGCTGGCCTGGCCATAAGTGTTCGATGCTGTCAATTCAAGCGTATGCCCGTCGTAAGCGGCCGCGCTGACGTTGCTGACAACCAGGGTCGCGTTGGTTTGGCCGGTTAGGGCCGTCCCCGGAGAACCGTAGGTTGTGTCATACCACTGCAAAGCCAGCGTCGGGCTGCCGATGATCCCGGCCGTGACAGTGAGGGTCGTGCCTGCATCCAGATTGGTGGAATACGGCATCGTCACGGACGGAGCGATGCCGGCCGCATAATAGTGGTTCGCCACCTGGCTCGGGGTCAGTGCGTAATTGTAAATAGCCACATCCTGGATATACCCGTTAAAATCGTCGTCGTACGCGCCGCTCGTGGCCGAACTCATGCGGGAACCGATCACCACCTCGTTGGTCGTGCTGAGAAGTCCTCCGCTCGGATTGAAGGCGGTGTTGGTTCGCGCCACCCCGTCCACATACATGATGATATTGCTGTGTACCGTGTCCAACACCCCCGCCAGATGATGCCAATTGCCATCGGTTGTGTTGGTTGAAAGAGCGATGAAACTGGCGCCGATGGCATTGCGCACATAGAACCGCCAGCCGCTGTTGTAATCCATCGTGAATTGCTCGCCTCCCACACCCCAGCCTTTGTTGACAACGGCCGCCCCGCCGCCCAGCGAATATCCCAAAACCCAGGCTTCCACCGAGAAGGAGGGCGCGGCGCCGTTGGTCCCAAAGTTGATGTTCGGTATCTGGGCCACATAGGTGTTCGGATATGTGTAAGTGCCAAACTCAGCCGCTGAATTGGTGTCGGTCGCCGGATTGTAACCGTATTCCGTCGCCAAGGCCGCGGCGTAACCCGGCAGTCCCAGAATGACATTGGAATAAAAACCGTTGTTGCCGGAAATATAATCATGGGCCCAGGTCCCGTCGTTTCCGAGGGTGTTGTCCGGCCCCTCACTCAATGGCCAAAAGCCGATGGGCTTGTCGTTGATCACCGTCAGCGGATAGGGGAAGGTCGGCTCGGGCACAACCGTCATGGAAACCACCGTGCTGGTGGCGGTGCCGGCGGAATTGCTGACCACGCAGTAAATGTTGGCATTGGCTTCCACGTTGGCGGTGATGAAGTTCGGCCCCGTGGCGGAGGCAATAAGCGTGTTGTTCGAATACCAATAGTAGGAGGGGTTAAAACCGACAGCCGACAATGAGATGATGTTGCTCTCGCCCGCATACAATTGAAGATTGGTGCTGGCAGGCTGCGCGGTGATGACCGGGGCGGAATAAGCCGTGACCGCGCAAATCGCGCTGGTCACCGCGCCCCAGGTGTTGGAGACAATTACCGTATAGGCCCCGGCGTCACGTTGGGTGGCGCTGGTATCCATTCCCGTAACGGTCAACGAAGCCGTTTGCGACCCGCTCACCGTCGCGCCCGAACCGGACACGCTCGCGCCGTTGGCCAGGTTGGCGCCGTTGAACTGCCAATTATAGGTGTTGGCCGAACCGTTGTTCAGCGCCGTGACGCTTAAATTCAACACGCCGGTCGCACAGTTCGTGCCGGCTATCGGCCCATAACCAATGCACGGACCGCCCGTGGCCCAACCCCAGTTGGTTCCCATGCGAAAATCGGTCAGGTAAAGGTTGTTCGGGGAATTGGTGGCGTGATCATACATTTGAACGCAGGAAATGTAGAGCGTCAAACCGTTGCCCGTGCTCAAAATGCTGGTATCCGCGTCTGCGGTGGGCTGGGTCGATGCTCCAAAGGTATTGGTGGGCGGGTTGATCCACAAACGGACATTGTCGCCCGCTTTGCCTCCGCTGCTGCCGTTGAGCGAATTCAAAACAATCTCGTAATCAACCACCACGAAATATGTTTGGTTCGTGGATAGCAGGGTGGTGGACCAGGTGGTCGCCTGATTCACTTGTTTGCCAATGCCCAAAACAAAGTTGGTTGTGGTGCCGTTGACCACCTTCTGCATGTAAAGCGCGGCGCCCACCGTCCCGGGCTGGCTGGTTTGATTGGCAATCGTGCCTTGATCCCCAACCCCCATGATATAATTGGTCGTGCTGCCGGTGGAAAGACTGTTGATGTTGGATACCTGTATGACTGCGGAGTAATAAAAATTGGTGCCAGCGCCTTCGACAAAACCAGTGTCAGCGGTATTCGTTGCTGTGAACATGCGCGCCCCCATGCCTCCGGAAGCGTTGGTGAGCAGAATCTCGTTCCCCGAAAAACCGGGCAATCCCTGATAGGAAAGCGCGTTCGCGGTCACTTCGATGGCGTTGATGTTGCTCGTGGCCGTGCCTATTGCATACCAATACTGGCCCATGGCGTTGGTTTGCCCGGCCAGCGTATCGCCGGCGGCATAGCTGCTGCCCCCGCTGCCGGTGGCATTGACGAAAGGATCATAAGACGGAAAGATCGGGTAACCCGTCTGTCCCATTGCCACCGGAATGAAACTGCACAATAACGACCCAATGAGAAGAGGAAGTGCTTTTTTCATACGACGAATGATGGTGCTGTTGGTGGTTGGCACATCTTGAAACATGATCGTGAAAATAAGCCTGCTACGCGCATAAGTAAAGAACATTTTCCAAATTCAAAAATGCCCTTTCCCCCAAACATTACCTCATCACCAATTGACCAATCATGAGCAAAAAGCATCAAGCGTGATTTTATGGAATGGCGCCATGGGGTAAACACCCCCTATACTCGTAAATCTGCTCCATTTATGATCAATATTGTGAATAAGGATAAGCCGAAATGCGCCCCCCGAAAGTTGGTTCTCTTACGCCATGGGGAAAGCGTGTGGAATAAGGAAAACCGCTTTACCGGTTGGGCGGACGTCGATTTGTCCGACCACGGCAGGGAAGAGGGGCGGCAGGCCGGCTGTAGCTTGAAAGATCACGGGTTTTTGATTGACGTCGCGTTCACGTCCTTGTTGAAGCGCGCCATTCGGACTCTGTGGATCGTGCTCGATGAGATGGATTTGATGTGGATTCCCGTCCACCGGGATTGGCGATTGAACGAACGGCATTACGGCGCCCTGCAAGGGCTGAACAAAGCGGAGATGGCCACGAAGTTCGGTGAGACGCAGGTCAAGTTGTGGCGGCGAAGCTACGACATCCGCCCGCCCCCCCTCGCAGAGGAAGATCCAAGACATCCCCGGCACGATGCGCGTTACAGGGATCTCAGCCCTTCAGAGATTCCCGCCACGGAATGTTTGAAGGACACATTGGAGCGTTTCCTGCCATATTGGCGCGATCACATCATGCCGGCGCTTTGTTCTGGAAAATGCGTGCTGATCGCGGCGCATGGGAACAGCCTGCGCGCGCTGGTCAAGCATCTCGACGGCTTGTCCGATGCCGATGTCGTCAATCTGAACATTCCCACCGGAATCCCGCTGGTCTATGAACTCAACGAGGATTTGAAGCCAATCCGCCACTATTATCTTGGGGATGCCGCGCACGTGCAGAAGGCGATTCAAGCCGAGGCGAACCAGGCGTCGGTGAAACTTTAGCAGGACGAATCCATGGCGCTTGCCCCCAAAGCAATATGACGAGTTCAGAGATCACGGTTGCCGAATACCTTTTAACCCGGCTGAAAGAGATCGGGGTGGATCACCTTTTTGGCGTGCCGGGAGACTTTGTCCTGGGTTTCTTCAACCAGGTGCTGAAGAGCGGCCTGAAGTATGTCGGCACATGCAATGAACTCAACGCGGCCTATGCCGCCGACGGCTACGCCCGCATCCGGGGAATAGGCGCATTTTCCTCGACCTATGGAGTTGGAGAACTGAGCGCCATCAACGGCGTGGCGGGAGCATTCGCCGAAAGAGTGCCGGTGGTGGCGATCACCGGCTCGCCTGCGACGACGCAGTTCCGCACGCGACCGCTCTTGCATCACACCTTGGGCGATTATCAGATTCCCTTGAAAATGTATGAGGCCGTCACGGCCGCTTCAACCCGTCTTGTTTCCGCCGAGACGGCTCCAGCCGAGATCGACCGGGTGTTGGGGGCGTGTCTTTCTCACCAGCAACCGGTTTACATCAGCCTCCCTTCGGATGTGGTGATGCTGAAATGTAATCGGCCGGCCCCTTTCCTGTTCCCAACACCCATCCGCAGTGATCCCGATGCGCTGGGGGAGGCGATCAAGGAAGCTCTGGGAATGCTGGATAAGGCGCAGAAACCGGTTGTGATCGGCGACGTGGAATTAATCCGCTTCAAGCTGCAAAAGGAATTTGCCGGTTTTCTGGAAAAAACGGGTTTCCCCTATGTCACCATGATGTTGGGCAAGACCGTCCTTTCAGAGCACCACCCGCAATTCATCGGCCTCTTTGAGGGCGATCGGAGCCGCGATTATGTGCGGGATCGGGTCGAGTCCGCGGACTGCATTCTGCAACTTGGCGCCTGGATGACCGATTTTAACACCGGCGGCTTTACAACGAACCTCGATGAGGCAAAGACGATCAGCGCCAACATCCGCTCGGTGAAGATCAAACACCATTATTACGAGAATGTGTATCTCCGCGATTTTATTCTCGGTCTGACGGAAAAGCTTTCACGGCGGGATGCCGCAACTCTGGATATCCAATGTGCCGCCGATGGCTGCGTCCACCGGCATACCGAGGCTTACCGGCCGGATGCGCCGAAACCGCTAACCATCAAGCGATTTTTCGACCGGATGAGTCACTTTATGGAAAGCAATTCAATTGTCATTGCTGAAACAGGCGTATCCCTCTTCAGTGCCGCGGAGATGCTCATGCCGGAAGGGGCGACGTTCATAGGACAGACCTTTTACGGATCAATCGGTTTTACAGTCGGGGCAACCCTGGGCGCCGGCATGGCGGCGCAGAATCGGCGCGCCGTGCTGTTTGTGGGGGATGGTTCTTTTCAAGTGACCTGTCAGGATCTCTCGACGATGATCCGGAACCATATCAAGCCCGTCATCTTTCTCTTGAATAATGATGGTTATACGATCGAGAGGGTGATCAGTGATCGTTCTTACAATGATATCCAACCCTGGCGCTATCACAAACTCGTGGACGTTTTTGGAGGAGGGCTGGGCCTGGATGTCCGCACGGAAGGGGAGCTGGAAGAAGCGCTCGGTAAAGCTGCCGCGGCGGATTGTCTCGTATTTATAGAAATTCATACCGGACGGTTGGACTGTCCCCAGGCCCTTCGCAGTGCCGGCCGGTCGATGGCAAAGGCAAACCAACTCGATTAAATGTGTTGATCAAAAAGAAGGCGCGATAAAATGAATTCCGAAGGAAAAATCACAAGCGAACAAACACGCGGCGACCAGGCGGCAGGTGCCCTTCTCTCCGCTGCCGGCGGCGACCATGTCATCTTTGCCACTGTGGATGCTGCCGTCTCCGCCGCAACTCAGGCGCAGCGCATCTTCCAGGATCACAGTCTCGAAGTGCGCCGGGCGGTCATCAAAGCCATGCGCAAGGCCGCCATCGCCAACGCGGAGCGCTGGGGTCGCATGGCGGTCGGGGAGACGAAGATGGGCCGCGCCGAGGATAAGACGCAAAAGAACCTTCTTTGCGCCAACCGCACGCTGGGAGTGGAGGACTTGGAATCGCGGGCCTACACCGGCGACAAAGGCCTGACCTTGGTCGAATACGCCCCCTTCGGCGTCGTGGCTGCCATCACCCCCTCGAACAATCCGGTCGCGACCGTCATCTCCAACGCCATCGCCATACTGGCCGCAGGCAATTCTGTGGTTTTCGCCCCGCATCCGGCCGCAGCCAAGGTCTGCGAGGATGCGATGCGCGTCCTGTCTTCGGCTGCGGTCTCGGCCGGGGCTCCAGCGGGTCTGATCGCCATGGTCGCTCCAGTTACTCACGAGACGACCAAGGCCCTCCTCTCCCATCCCGGCGTCAGCCTCAATATGGTGACCGGTGGCCATGGGATTGTGAAGGTGGCCATGACCACGGGCAAGATTTGCAAGACCATCGCGGCCGGGCCGGGCAACCCGCCGGTGGTTGTGGATGAGACGGCAATTTTTCCCAAATGCGCCGAGGACATCATATTCGGCGCGAGCTTTGATAACAATGTGCTGTGCATCTCGGAAAAGGAAGTCATCGTGGTCGAGGCGGCCCGGGTCCGGTTCTTGGAGGGTATGCGCCAGGACCCGCGGGCCTTCGAGCTTTCCGTCTCTCAGATGGATGCCATGGCCCGGCTCGTCATCAAGGAGGGGGGCAAGGGTTGCAAAGAGCCGGTCATGAACCGCGACTATGTGGGCCGCGATGCGGCTGTCATAGCCAAAGGCATCGGTTTGGATGTGCCTCCCGCCACGCGTCTGTTGTGGGGCGTGGTCCCCAACGACCACCCTTTTGTCTGGACCGAACAGCTCATGCCCGTCCTGCCCGTCACCTTCGCGAGGGACGTGGACTCAGCCATTGATCTGGCCTACCGTGCCGAGGCGGGCAACCATCACTCCGCCGCCATGTACTCGACCAACATCGGGAACCTGACCCGCATGGGCCGGCGCATGCAGTGCTCCATCTACGTCAAGAACGCTCCGACCCTCTACGGCCTGGGTTTAGGCGAGGGCTATGCATCCATGTCCATCGGCACCCCGACTGGAGACGGCATCACCAAGCCATCGCATTTCGTCAGGCCGTTGCACTGCTGCCTCGTGGGCTACTTTAGAATCGCGTAACACGTTTGGACCACCGTGAATACGCGGTCCGGCGGGCGCGGCCCGCCGGAACCATGGCCTGCATCCCTCGATAACAGACTACTTGGGTGCGTTGGTTGGCGACATCGAAAGGCCCAGGCTTCTGAATTCGTCGGACAACTTGCTCATCGATTCCTTGACCGGCGCCGCGTCACTGGTCGCCTTTGCGGCGGTATCTTTGATGGCGGCCAGACCACCGGTGGTCAGGTCGGTCGAAAGAAACTTTTGCACGTCGCGCAGGTCGGACAGGAGCGGCTGAAAGGCGGCCTGGGTTGTGTCGTATTGCTCACTGATGCGGTCAAAGCGCGATGCGACTTCGTTCCTGCGGGCTTCGCTGCGGTTGCGGATGTCTTCGTTCTGAATCTGGGCTGATTCTTTGTCCCAACCCGCAAAGTAATCTTTGCCTTGGGCTTTCATTTCCCGGGCTTTGCTGGCCAGATCCTTGGCCGATGCGTCGAGTTCGCCCACGACATTATTGAACTTCTCGAACTGTTTGCGCAGGTCGGGATCGGGATTGGAAACCAAGTCGTTCAAATCGGCCAGGCTTTCATCAATCAGCAGGCTGCCTTTTATAACCATGCTGGAAGACTGGTCGAGCGTCGCCGCCGTATTGGCGCTTCTGTTGTAGTTATTCGAGGCGCAACCGGTGATAAATCCGACGATTGCGGCCACGGTGAAGAGGTTGCGGATGGGGAGGATTGTTTTCATTTTTTTGTTTGTTTCTGGTTCACTGGGTTGTCGCGTTGGAAAGAACCTGCTTTCCTTGAACGGCCACTATGGAGGACGGTAACCGCAGAACATGGCAGACGCCATGGGGTGTTCTTCCCATCCATCATGCCGGATACTGATACATTGAAATGGGGGCGGCCTTGCCCGTTGTTTCAAGGCTCAGGCAGAATACGGCGGGCGTGGAGCAGGGTGTTGATGCGGTGCGGGTCGCTTTCGGGGGATTGGCGGTCCAGACTGCTGATGCGCACCCGTTCGGAGGATTGGATGAAAACTTTGTCTCCCAGATAAATGGCGGTGTGGATGACTTTTTCAGGCTGGCCGTAGGCGGCGCGATGGCCGAAAAAGAGGAGGTCGCCCTTTTTCAGGTGCTTCAGGTCGTCGCCCAAGGGAACCTCAACGCCTTGCCGGCACTGTTCGCTGGCGTTGCGTCTTAATTGGATGCCGTTCAGGAAAAAAACAAATCCGGTCAGCCCGGAGCAGTCAAGGCCGCGGATGGAATTGCCCCCCCACGAATAAGGACGCCCCAAAAATTCGCGCGCCGTCCGCTCAATGTTTTCGGGAGTGGGCCGCCGGCTGGCCTTCCACGCCGCGTAATCGGTGGCGGCCTTCTTGGGCAGAAAACCGCAACGCCCGTCAGCCAGACGAACCTTGACCCAGTTGCCGGACGCGCCCATCGGTTCTACTTGACTGCCCATGACGACGTCCGAAACGGGCAACGCTTCCGCACTGGGTCGTTCCAGGATGCGTTCCTCATAGGCGGTGACGATGAGGCGGGGCGAGGCGTTCCAGCGATCCGCCTCGGCGCGGGTGCAGTTGGCAAAACCGCCGCCTTCAGTCCAGCCAACGTAGCCGCACGCGGTTTGGATGAGATACCAATTGCCTTCCTTTTTCCAAACCGTGAAAGCCTCGCCGGTCAGGACTTGGGTGCCCATCTCGGCGGGGTTATCCGGTTTTTCGCGGACGTTGACCACGCTCAAAGTGGCGATGCCCCAGAGATGGTCGCCCAGGCTTTTGTCGGGCAGGACGGTGATTTGGTCGTCCACCTCAAGGCCGGTGCGGGCGGCGTTGGCCAGGGCGGCTTTCTTGGCCTCAACGTTGTCCACATCCCCGCGCAACGCATAATGACCGTTTTCGCGGATGGCCTCGACCTTGAAGATGACTGCGTGCGGGTCGGGGGCGAATTGAGCTTCCGTCCGCGCCAGGGCGTTGGAGAGGGAAACGGGAATATTGCCGGTGGAAGAGGCATCGTCCGCCGTCGGCGCGGAAAAACCGCTTGTCAATGCGGCCAGCAAGCCGGCCGCGCTCACCGCCCGCCAGACTTGCCGCGCATAAAATCTATCCATCATAGCTGGCATAAGGGTTCAGACAATAGCCACGCATCGGGCTGGAAATCAAATGGCAAAAGCAGAAATCGGGAAGCAGAAAGCAGGCCCGGCCCGGGTTGGTGTCGTCAGTGAGCGTTGTCCAAGGCACGGGGTGTTCACCCCATGGCGGACGCGCCGTTGCGTCAGCCATACTTGGGGTATGCAGGACAATAAATTCTCACCGGAAGAAATGCATAGGCCTGACGGCGCGCCCAAAGAAGCATGCGTCAATCATCCGACCCCGGGTTCATTGCCGGGCCACGCGTTACAGCATTGGCTGGAAGCCGGGGCGCAATTGCTCGCGGAACGCAACCTGTGCGCGGCTTCATCGGTTTCGGAACCGGAGACAAAACAGAATTCACAGTTGCTCTTTCACGAAAGAGCCAAAATCTCGCGGGAGAATCAATTGCTGAAGAATCCCATTGTCGTCCGGGACCTGGCCAGGGAAGCTCCGCACAGCTCGCGCGAACGCCTCGCCGGATTCGCCATCGCCAGCCGTGCTATTGACAAATGTCTCGCCAGCCTGGCGGGAGTGCCGGGCGAATATCATTACGACAGCCCGCTGGACAACAAGCTTTTCAGTTTCAAGAGCATCACCGGCGATCAATTCAAAACTGCCGTTCAAGCTGCGACGAATTATGCGGACGTCGGCGCCTGGCTTCAGGCCAATGGCAGGCCGAGAACGCCGGCTGAAATCAACGCCTGGTCGGATGAGATGGAGGCCGGCAGCATGATGCGGAATCCCGAAAAGCGCGCTTGTTTCATGGAGAGCTGCTCCAGGCTCGGTCTGAATCCGGAGACAACCAGCACGTTCGACTGGCTCGAAGCGGACGACCGCGCGAGCTTCAGCCGCAAGGCCCCTTGACCGGAAAACACGGTTCCAAATCGCGCGGATTTTGCTTTGGATTTTTTTTGGTCGTGTGCTTACACTTGGAACCATGGCAGAAAAAACGATCAGTCAGGTACCTCGTCAATTGCGGGAACAGTACGAAAAAGGAAAGACTGCCTTCGACCGGCACAATTTCGACTACGCCATCGCCATCTTCGCCGGCATCCTCGAACTGGAACCGGGATTTTATGATTGCCGGGCCGCGTTGCGGGCGTCGCAATTTAAAAAATCGGGCGGTGGCTCGTCATTTTTCAAAAGAATGTTGAGCGGCGCGAGCACTTCGCCCTTGGTGGCCAAGGGGCAGATCGCCCTGATGAATAACCCGGCGGATGCCTTGAAAGTGGCCGAACAGATTCTTAATGCCGACCCGAACAGCGCGGCGGGCCACAAGCTTTTGGGCGAGGCGGCCATGTTGTGCGAGTTGCCCAGAACGGCCGTTCTTTCCCTCGAAATCGCGGCTAAAAACTCGCCCAAAGACGAGGATATAAAAAGAAATCTGGCGCGGGCTTATTCCGCCTCGGGCCAGGGCGACAAGGCGGAGGCGATTTTCGCGGAATTAATGCGCACGCATCCGGGCGATCTGACCCTCATGCAGGAACTCAAGGACATCTCCGCCAAAAAAACCCTCGAAGAGGGCGGTTACGAGGCGCTGGCCGACGGCAAGGGTTCCTACCGCGACATCCTCAAGGACAAAGACAAGGCCGTGGCCATGGAACAGGAGAACCGGCAGGTCAAAACCGAGGAGGTGGCAGCCCGGATGATCGCGGAACATAAGGCGAAACTGGTGGCCGACCCGAAAAATTTGAAGGAGCTTCGCACCCTGGCGGAATTGTACGTGCAGCAAAATGATTTTGACAAGGCGCTGGCCACCTACCAGAAAATTGTCGTTCAGGACGGCGGCAGCGATGCCTCGTTGTTGAAGGTCATTGGCGAAACCAAGGTTAAACGCTTCGATTATCTGCTCTCCGGGTTGGACCAGAAAGCGCCCGATTATGCGGCGAAATCCGCCCAAATCCAGCAGGAGCGCGACGAGTTCCTTCTTGCCGACACCCTGGAACGGGCGGAGAAGTATCCCAACGACCTGCTCATCCGTTTTGATCTGGGCAAAATGTATTTCCAAACCGGGAAAATCCGGGAAGCCATCCAGGAGTTCCAGAAGGCGCAAAACAACCCGAACAAGCGCGTCCAGTCGCTCAGCTATCTGGGCCAATGTTTCGCCGCCCGCGGCATGAACGACATGGCGGCGCGCAGCCTGCAAAATGCCATCAAGGAAAAACTGGGGTTCGACGAAGAGAAAAAAGAGATGATTTACGCCTTGGGCGGCGTGCTGGACAAGATGGGCAAAAAAGAGGAGTCCATGGACCAGTATAAACAAATCTACGAGGTGGACTCCGGTTACAAGGACGTGGCCGACAAGGTCGAAAGCCATTATTCCGGGGAGAAATAACGGACGCAACCCGGCGCGCCCCGGAATTCAATATCCCGGGGCGGAGTGGCGTTTTCCGCCTCAATTTCCTTTAATTCTCCAAGCCGCATCCATCAGCTCCTGGCTGTAAGGTTCCGGCACCGCGCCTTCGGCGGCATACATGTAGAGGGCGCAACGATAGACGTGGCTGGCGATGTTCACGATGTAGCTCATGAGCAGGAGGGTGACGAACCAAATCGCGATGGCGGCGAAAAACAGCCAGATGCTTTTGGTCATCATCGCAATGGCGCCCACCGCCAGCAGTGGAACGAGCGAGCAGGCAAAAATGACAAGGTTGCCCGCCGAAAATCCGACGTAACCAATCAGACTTTCTCCCCACGTCCGCTTCAAGGTCAGCGCGGATTCCTTGAGTATCTTGATCGGATTGCGAACGGTCTGTTGCTGGACGATGACCGGGATGACAAACACCGCCGCCACGCTCCACGCCAGCCCGATGAATCCCGCTATGATTGACCCGATGAATGGCAACCGCTGCTCAAGCCTGCGGATGAGCCATCCAACCACTCCGGCCATCAGCGACCAGGCCAGAATCGCCGGCAGCCGGCTTCGCGCCACGCCCAGCCCGCGCCGGAAGGAAACACCCTGGCCGTTCAGCGCGGCAATGATTTCGTTGTAAAAGGCGACGTTGAAAAATGTGGCCAGGAACATGGAAAGAAAATAAATCGCCGCCAAATAAAATGAATTGAGCGCGGAACCGGATGCGTCCGGTTGCGCCCCGTGTCCGTCCCAGCCAAATTTTCCGGGAAGCAGCGTGCCAAGATTATGGCTGCCCCGGACCGTGGGCGCGCGGGCGGCAGGCGTGAAGTAATGCCGCTCCAAGGCGACCCAATGTTCCTTTTGACTGATCCGGTAGCCGGTGGGATAAAAAACAAGCGGAACCGCCAGCGGAGCCAGAAAGAAAAAAGCGATCACGGCGGTCAGACATGCGGTCAGAACGGGAAACCAAAGCAGTTTGCGATGACGAAACGTGATGGCGATGGAGGCTTTGAAGAGCTGCCAGCTCTGTGCGAATTTTGCGCTCATACTGTTTATGCAATCCTTTCTTTCATGTAATTAAGGACTTCTTTCCCGGTCAGGCCGTCGCTGGCCGCGTCGGTCAGCAAGCGGTGATAGAGATTTTTCAGGCGGGCGTCTTTCTCCCGCGCGGCGGGGGCGGGCGGGGCGTCGTTGACAAAGGAACCGCTGCCGCGTTCGCTGCAAATGATCCCCCTCAATTCCAGTTCGCGATAAGCCTTGGCCACGGTGTTTGGGTTCACTTGCAGCCGCTCGTGCAACGCCCGGATGGTGGGCAGTTGGTCGCCGGGCTTGAACGCCCCCGCCGCCACGGCCGCGCACACATGATTGACAATCTGCCGATAAACCGGGATGCCGGAATTGTACTCAATTTGCCACTGGTCAAAATCGCCTCGATGCATAATGCCTTGCGTTCTATTTCAATCTTATACTAATAAACTAGTACACTTGACCCCGATTGTCAATGATCTTTTTTCAGAAATGTTCCGCCGGATTATTTGTTGCGATTAAGCAAATATCCCGCCAGCGCTTCCAAGGCGGGCGCTTTGCCCTGAAAAGGTTGCAGGGCGCTGTAGGCGCGCCGGGTCAATTCCGCCGCAATCTTGCGCGACGGCTCCATCCCGATGATCGACGGATACGTCGCCTTCCCGGCGGCGCTGTCTTTCCCGGCCGTCTTGCCCAGTTGCCCGCTCGTTTGGGTGACGTCCAGAATGTCGTCAATGATTTGAAAGGCGAGGCCGATGTTGTAGCCGAAATCGGTCAAGGCCCGCAATTGGGCCGGGGTGCAATTGGCGCTCATCCCCCCCAGCCGTGTGGAACAACAAAGCAACGCCGACGTCTTCCGCTCGTGAATGTAGCGAAGCTGGCGCGCCCCGATCTTTTTCCCTTCGCCCTCCAGATCGGCCACCTGCCCGGCTATGAGCTGTTTGGAACCAGCCGCAATGGCCAATTCCAACATGATGTCGCGCTGGCTGTAACGCGCCGAACCCTTGCTTTGCGCCGCGATGGCGAATGCCTCGGTCAACAGCGCGTCCCCTGCCAGTATGGCAATGCCTTCCCCAAACACCTTGTGGCTGGTCGGTTTTCCCCGCCGCAAATCATCGTTGTCCATCGCCGGCAAATCGTCGTGGATCAGCGAGTAGGTGTGGATGCACTCGACGGCGCAAGCCATGGGCAGGGCGTCGTCCGGAACGCCGCCGCAGGCCTCGGCCGCCGCCAGGCAGAGCGCCGGGCGCAAACGTTTGCCGCCGGCAAAAATCGAATAGCGCATGGCCTTGTGGATGGTGGCCGGCTTGGTCCCGGGAGACGGCAGAAAATGACGCAATGCCCGATCCACCGCGGCGGTGCGCTGACTGAGATATTTTTGCAGGTCAAATGACATTCAACCGACTTTTTAGGGCAATTAAGCGCGGCGCGCAACGACGAATGTCGCGCCGGGAAATACTTTTATTTAAAGATTGCGTTAAACCAGCCTTCGACTACCCTGAAAGGCTCGTGAACAGCGAATACATAAAACAAGCACTGGCAAAGGTTGGCAACCCCAACGTTTTGATCAACATCGTCTCGCGGCGTGTGCGGCAATTGACTGCCGGCGGTGGCGCCGGACGCCCGCTTGTCGAGCAAACCGCCACCATGGGCATGGCCGATGTCGCCCTGACCGAAATCATTGACGGCAAGATGGATTACACCATGTCCCACGGAACGCAGGAAGAGGAAGAAGAAACCCAGCCGGTTGCCAAAAAACGCAAGCACGCCTGACCGGGGCCGGTCTCCGCGGGCTTTAAGTATTGTCTTCGGGGATTTTGTTTATGGCCGAAATCGCGCAAAATTCCAAAGCCCGCCGGAACTATCACATTCTGGAAACTTTCGAGGCAGGCATCGTCCTGCACGGCTCGGAAGTCAAAGCCCTCCGCGCCGGCAAAGCCCAGATCAGCGACGCTTTTGCCCGGGTGGACAAGGATGAGGTCTGGCTCTACAACGCCCATATTGACGAGTATCTCCAGGCCAACCGCTTTGGCCATCTGCCCAAAGCCCCCCGCAAACTCCTCCTGCACCGCTCCGAAATTCGGAAATTACTCGACCTGGCCTCCAACAAAAGCAACGCACTTTTCCCCCTCTCGTTTTATTGGAAAAATGGGCGCGTGAAAGTTTCCCTCGCCGTAGGCAAGGGAAAAGTGGAATTCGACAAACGGGACGACATCAAGAAGCGCGAAGCAGAACGTGAATCAAAACGCGCCACGATGCATTACTTGAAACGCAAGAACGGGTGACCCCCGTTATTTACCAGCCTTGGCCTTGGCCTTGGCTTCAGCCTCGGCGGCGGCCTTTTCCTTCGTCCAGGTGCGCTTGGGTGCCTTGGTGACCAGACCTTCCTTCAAAGCCTTGGCGCTCACGCGGATATAGCGCACTTCGCCATTCACAATGGCCTTGACGCGCTGGAGGTTGGGCTGGAATTTCCGCTTGGTGATCGCCGTGATGTGCGTGCCGATACCGCCCGTTTTTTTGGCCTTACCACTACGCCAGATGTGGTTGCCCTTAATAGCCCCTTTCCCTGTAATTTCACAAATTCTAGACATAAATCATTTCAAAGGTTGGCTAGCATACCCGTACCGCCCCGCGATTCAAGAAGAATTATCAGCCAATTTTCGGCCGCCTGTTTGGGCTTCCCCGGATTTGGCGGGCCCCCCGCCCCTTTTTCCAATTTTAGCATTTCAGCCTTTCCCCTTTCCCCGTTCCGGCCTTTGGCTTGTCAAAATAATTCCTTCGCCAGCCCGCGCGTCGAGGCGGTATAGCTCGGCACGGACGCCCTCGCCCGCCTGCTTTGCCGGGTCAGCAGCGCGTCAAATTTTTCCAGCGATTGATCGGCTGCCCGCTCGTAGTTGGCAAGGGTCGGGGCCAGGTCGTTGTCCGAACCCGATGCCAACCTGGCTGATGGCGCCGCGGACGGATGGATGACAACCTGCGCCGGCTGCGGCCAAGTGGCGAAAATGATGCTGATCAGCGCCAAGGCGACGGCGACCGGTGCGGCCGCGCGCCAGCTCAATCTGCAACTCCGAATAAACGCGGCCAAAATTGCCCCAAAAGAATCCGGTTTTGCGGCTCGCAGTCTTTGGGCCACGTTGCGGTGGAAGCTTTCGGATGCGTGAATGGCAGGATTCACTTCCACCGCCGCCAGCCGCGCGCTCACGTTGGAAATTTCCGCCTGGTAACGGCGGCAGCCCTCGCAGGTTTCAAGATGCTCCCGAAGTTGCCGTGCCTGCCGCTCATCCAGCGCGTTCAGGGTCTGCCAGACAATGAGTTTCCGGTTTGAGGCGCAAGATTTCATAACACCACCTCTTTCGTTTTGAAGTCGGTCATCTGCCTGTTGAGCGCATTCATTTTCCGCAGCTTGTCCAAGGCATGATACAAACGGGATTTGGCCGTTCCCACCGAACAGCCGAGCGCGGCGGCCATGCCGTCCAACGAATCATCCGCATAAAAACGCAGATAGATTACCTGCTGCTGTTTGGCCGGCAAGGTCTGGATGCACTGCCGCACAAGCACGGCCTGCTCGCTCTGTTCCACGGCCTGATCCGGCCGGGCGGCGGTGTCGGCCACGGCGGGCCGCTCGAATCCATCCCGTTCCCTTCCGCCGGACATGGCTGCCGGCCAAAACCAATTTTTCCGGCGGACATTGCGATACCGATTGAGCAGAATCGCGTACAGCCAAGTGAAAAACTGGCAGCGCCCATGGTAACGGGGCAGACATTTCCAAGCCTCCACCAGCGTGTCCTGCGCCAGGTCCTCGGCCAGCGCCAGGTTGCCGCACAGCGCATAAGCCTGCCGCAACAACCGCGTCCCGTGAATGCGGCAAATCTCCCCAAACGCCTCGGCATCGCCGTCTCGCGCTTGGTCGAGCAGACTCCGCGTGTCTGAATATTCAGTTTCCACGAAGGTTGGATTCAGGCTGAACACATTCCAACTATAACCGAAAAACGCGGACAGTTCCATCGCGGAACTGTCCGGTTCGTTTTTTTTGTCCGATGGATCACGGCTTTACCGCTTCGCCGATATGCGGTCCATCTGTGTTAAATGCCGGCCCCTCTTTTTCGACAAAGATGAGGGCGCAGGGATAGGGAAGTCCGGCATAGGCGGATTTGAGCTCAAACCCCCTGTCCACGCCCTCGAACACAAAACGCTGGAACGTGAACGGGCCGTTTCCAAGGGGGTCCGTCACGCTTTTCAATCCGGTTTTGCCATGCAATTTATACTCCACTGCGGCGCGCACCATGGCCTGCCAGGCTTGAACCCTGAATTCTTTCACCCGCGGCTTCGTCGGGTCCACAAAGAGCAATTTAACGAACGGATTTTGCGATTTCTGGATTTCTTCGGCAAACTTTTGCACCTGGTCGTTATACTCCGGCAACGGCAGGTTCATGATTTCAACCACACGCAGATAGAGCGGTTCCGATTCCTGGATCAGTTTGATGACGCCGTCACTCGTTCCGCCCGCCGCGGTAAAAGCGCCCTGCCAGAAATCGTTTTTCTGTTGTTTCCCCTCATTGTCATATTCTCCCAACACGCCCAGTTCTTCATCTTTCGGGATGGCGGCCAACACCATTGCGTCGTCTCCCGGATTCGCCTGTTGTATTTTCCGGATTTTGTTCAGCAACCAGTTAACGTGAATCGATTTCTCCGTCATGATGGCCGCAGCCATCGTTCCTTGAACCGGAACGGCATCAGATTCGTCCGCCAACTGCTGCAAGGTTTCCGGCGAAAACTGGCCGAAATTCCTGGCCACGGCGGTATAGACGATGGAATGGCAGGCATATCGGACCAGCGCGCCGATCACCGTGCCGTCCTGGGAAGCAGTTCTTCCCAACACGAACGCCGCGAGCAAATCATCGCGCGCCCCGGCTTGATTGCCGTGCTGCAAATCCCACACGGCGCGCGGCTGCGACGCCACGGCCGCCGCCTTGATGAAACGCAGATGCGGCAGAAACGTGCCGGGACCATTCATATCAATGCCCCAATCACAGGGCGCTTTTTGTTTGGCCGCCTCGCGTAGCAGCTTGAACCTATCATCGTAGCCGGCCAGGAGCGGGCCGAACCGTTCCGGCAACTTTTGTTCCCGCCCGGCTTTCGACTCCAGGTAGTTCCTATCGGCGTCGGACAAGGGTTTGGCATCCAGCAAAAATGCCTGATAATAGATCAGGGCCGGATTGATGTCCGTTCGGGGTGGCTCGCCCTGCGCGTTCAACAGGGTCAAAAGCAGCAGGGCCATGCCGGTGAATTTTATAGTTTTCATAGTGTCATTCTGTGTTGCATTCGCCTGTTAATAACGAGACCGCGCCCAAAAGTTCACTAATTTTGCAACAATCTGCCGGTTCGGGTTGCCGGGGAAAAAGGGGGCCTATAAAAACGACAGAATGACGTTGAAATCGTGGTTATTGCACTCAGGCATAGGGCATTGCGCATTTCGCTTGGGGTGGTGGCCGAGGCGGTGCCAGCCAACCGCGGTTACCTTTTCGCAAAAAATAGTTAGCATGTTTTGACGGCTATTGTATTTATCCTTCACGGTAGAAAATATGAATACTAAGAAAATGAGCCTTCGGATCGCGGCTTTGGCCGCCGCACTTTTTGTCTCGCCCAGCGTTTTCGCTGGAGAGGCGGATATCCACATCCCTAACTTCTCTGGCGTTAAATTCGACCAACTGGGCGGGGTAAGCGGAGCCACGCTGATGTATGCGGGCCTCGCGATCTGTATCATCGGCGCTATCTTTGGATTGTTTCAATACGTTCAAACCAAGAACCTTCCAGTGCATAAAAGCATGGCCAGCGTCTCGGAGGCCATCTGGGGAACTTGCAAAACCTACCTTTTCACCCAAGGCAAATTCCTGGCCATGCTCTGGGTGCTGATCGCCGTGTGCATGTTCTATTATTTCATGGTGCTTGAGAAGGGGAACACTCTCTGCAACGTCATCATTATTCTGCTTTGCTCCATTTTGGGCATTTTAGGCTCATACGGCGTGGCTTGGTTCGGTATTCGTATCAATACCGTCGCCAATTCCCGCACCGCCTTCTCCGCCCTGCGCGGCAACCCGCTCGCCACCCTCAGCATCCCCCTCCGCTCCGGCATGAGCGTCGGCCTGCTGCTCGTGTGCGTCGAACTGTTCTTCATGA
>CAZLEE010000018.1:0-35488 GCA_964558455.1 uncultured Verrucomicrobiota bacterium
CGGGACCGGCAGCGCCGTTCTGGCGGCGGATGTCTTTGACTTGTTGCTCATTTTTTCTGTCTGGCGGGCATTTTCGCACAAATGGGGGAAAAAGAGGAGCTAACCGTGACCCTTTTCTTTAAAAAAATATCCCCCGTGTTTGCAAGGTGTTACGCGTTTGGAGCCTGTTTTTGTCAAGTATGTTTTCTTGACACAGGGGCGGAAAACGGAAGCCAGGAGATGGAAGATTGAAGATGGCATTCTCGGCGGATTTTTTAAATTCCTCGAAACAAGGGGCAAACCAAGTTTTGTACTTTTGTGTTGACTCACAGGCGGGGGGATGTTCGGATTCGACCATGCCGCGACTGCCGAGAATTCCCCCTCCGGGATACCCATGCGGGCTTTTGGAGCAGGAAGCAAAGAGGGCTGAACGAGAGGGCTGTAAATCAGTTGAACGCCAAAAAACATGGTCAAGAATATCCTATCCAGGTTCAAAAATATTCTTTGTAAAGGAAGGGCAAACGCCATGAAGAAACAATGCATGAGACTATTGTGCTTAGCGGCACTCATAATAATCTTTCCGTCGCCAGCGGCCTTTGGCGCCTTGGGTAATCTGGGGGCGATGGGCGACAGTTTGACGGATGAATATTGGGACAGCGGGGTCTCGACTTACGCTTCAAACTGGGTGTCCATTTTAGTCCAATTTCGTGGCATCAATATGGGGCCAACCGCAGCCCAAGCCGGGACGAATTCCTGGGGGTCGCCGCGCAACCTGGGTTACGAATATAATTGGGCGCTCAGCGGAGCAACCTCGGCTGATCTTCTCGCCGAAGGCCAGCAAACAGGATTGGCGGCACAGGCTGGTTCCGCGGGGGTCTCCAACGCGGTCCTCGACATCGGGACCGATGATTTCAATCCAGCAGGGACCGCCGCCTACGAGGCAATTTATCTGGGTGAGTGGACGCCGGCGGAAATACAAGCTTACGTTAATACCACCGTTTCCAACATCGAGACGGCCCTATGCACCGTCAAGGCGGCTGGGATTTCCGTGGTCTTGGGGAACATCCTTGACCCCGGGATAAGTCCGGCGGTGGATGAGTTTTTTTCCAATCCCGCAGATCGCCAACTGGTCACCGCCGCCGTGCAAAGCGCCAATAGCGGATTAAAGAATCTGGCCCAGAAGTATCAGGCGCCCCTCATGGACTGGTGTGGTTTGGAGAGATCGGTTTTTGGATCAAATGCGAATCTCCATTCTTCAATTTTGATTGGAAACGTGGCCATTAATCTGCGCGGCAGCGATCCCGGACCGCCCGGATGGACTCCGACTGACGCCTTTGTCTCCGATGAATTTCATCCCAACACGGTTGTCCAGGAACTGTTCGCCAACCTGATTTTGCAGGCATTCAACAGCAGCCAAAACGACAATGTTCCTCTTTTTTCCGAGCAGGAAATTCTCAATCAAGCTGCGATTATGTATGGGGGATCCGACACGCTTCAATCCGAAATCGGCACTTATTCGAATTACATTGTTCTGCCGATCCTGCCCAAGTTCACGGGGATCGCTTGGGCAGACACAAACATTCTGCTCAACTTTTCAACCGTCTCGAACCAATTTTATATTGTTGAGGATCGTGAGGATTTGTCGGTTGGGTCCTGGATCACATTGACCAACAACATTCCGGGCACGGGTGGAGTTATTATTGTCAGCGATGCTCCTCCGGCGAATCTGTCCGCACGATTTTACCGTGTCCGGCAGTTGCCTTGAACTCACGCTGCCGGCAAGATTTTCTCAAAACCCTGGCCGAAGCACATGCCAGAAGACCGGTTTCCAAGTGCATGGGTATTGTTGGATGCGCAACCATTTTCACCTGGTCCTGGAACCCGGCGCAATGCGGGGCTGGCGGCGATAGATGATTAGGAAATTATGCCAAAAACGAACCAAACTATGGGTTGACCCCTTTTCCTTTTCCTTTTCTTTTTCTTTTTTTGTAAAATCCAGTCTCCGTCAACTACATTTGTGGATGGAGGCGCGGCGGTGACGCCTGCCCTCACCCCGCCCCTCTCCCGCTGGCGCGGGCGAGGGAGAAATGTCGTCTGTCTCCATGAAATATTCTGCGGCTGCATTGGTCGGAAGCCGCCCCGGCGCCATACACTTTACAAGATTTGGGGGCAACTACCGCCCGCACGGTAAACCCGAAATTCCGGACGAGGTTGCTAATTTTTTAAATGTCAGAGGCCTGCCGCGGACTAAAGGCGGGCCAGCGCGCTGGTGCGGATTGATCTTTCTTCCGCTTCGCATATCTCCACCGCGCTTTGGCCGTCGGCCGCTGTTACCACCCGGGGCGGCGTCTTGCTTTGGATCGACTCGATCAGATGGCGCAATTCCAGTTCGTATCCGTCTTCCTTGGCGCATGAAATCACCCGGGTCTTTTGGCCTTCTTCGGTGAGCTTCAACGCTTCCGCGCCGCGGCCCAGGTCGAAATCCGCCGTCGCCTTCTCGAAGTTGACCGTGTATTCCATTTTGAAACCAAACCCTTCCGTCATCAGCCAGCTTCCCTCCGCCGTCACCGGCAGGCCGCCGGCATAATGGTAGGAGGTGACGACGTGATCCGTCACTCCGCTGAAACGGGTTGTGCCGACCGAGAACACGCTGAGGGGCCGGCCAAAACAGTATTGCACGAAATCGGTGTCGTGAATGTGAAGGTCCAGCAATGCGCCGCCGGATTCGTCCCCTTTGCTATAGCTCGCCTTGCTCCAGCCGGGGGGCGACGACACCCGCCGGAAACGCGCCGCCAGCACTTTGCCGTAGGTCTTGTTGTCAATTGTATTCTTTAGCCAGGCCCATTCCGGCCAGAATCGCATCACCATCGCCGGCATGAAAAAGCCCTTCGCCTTCGCCGCCGCCGCCACGATTTCGCGGCATTGCGCCGAGGTGCGGGCCATCGGTTTTTCGCAAATCACATGCTTGCCCGCCCGCAACGCCGCCAGGCTGAGCGGAAGATGCTGCGGTGTCGGCACACAGATGTCCGCCAAGTCAACCCCGGGGTCCGCCAGCATGTCCTCGAACCGGGCGTAGGTCTTGATCTGCGTCATGTCGAGCCGCAGCGGTTTCCCGTCCCCGATGTTGCCGGCGATTTTTGACAGGTCGCCGTCCGCCGGCAACGGGCGGGCGTCGCAGATGGCGGCCAGGCGCGCGCCGGGGATTTTGAGGTATGATTTGATATGGGTCGCGCCCATGAAGCCGATTCCGGCCACGCCAACGTTGACTGTTTTCATTGTCATTGGATGCTTTCGATGTATGCGCGCGCGGCACGAATGTCGGCCACGCGCTCTTCCCCCGCCTCCCGTTCAATGGCCAGATTGCCCGAAAACTTCAATTCGTCCAAGGTGCGGAAAAAGGCCCGCCAATCCACCTCGCCCGTCCCGGTCTGGACTTCCTCGCCCCACGTACCGGGGACCTTTGTCTTTACCGCGTCCTTGATATGGCATTGCCTGACCCAGGGACCGAGTGTCTTGAGCGCGGCGATGGGATCACCCTTGTCATAAAGAATCAGGTTGGCCGGATCGAAATTGATGCCCACGTTGGCCTTGTTCAGCTTGCGCAAAAACACGCCCAGCGTCTCCGCCGTTTCCTGGCCCGTCTCCAAAGTGAGTTCAATGTGCGCCGCCGCGAACAGGTCGGCAATCTGGCTGACGCGTTTGAACAATTTGGCAAACTGCGGATCGCGCGTTTTGTGCGGCAGAAATCCGGCGTGAAAGGTCATCAGTTTCAAACCCAGTTTCCGCGCAATCTCCGCCACCGCCTGGATATTCCGCCAGTTCTCCTCCCAAGTTGCGTCCGGCACCACGCCACCCGTCCGCCGGATGGATTCCAGCGTCGAATAATCCTCCCCCACCATGCCGAACATGCCCGAGACCAGCTCCACGCCGCTCTCCGCGCAAAGCCGGGGCAATTCCCCCCAGATATCGGGCGCTTCCCGCAAAGGGTCGAGCGCGATTTGCAGCCGCCGGAGACCGATGGTCTTCAACTGGGCGAGCAAGTCCTGTGGATTCTTCGGTCGCAACGACCAACTGCACACCGCCAGTTTTGATTCGAGTTTGTCTGTCATATATGATGAGTGCGCCGACCAATATGCGTTTGAATGTCCCCTTCGCCAAGACCTTTTCCGCGCCGTGCGCAGAAAAAATGGACGGGGTGGCCGCTTGAAATGACGCCGCTCTTGTGGGAGGATTCCCCCATGAGGTTTCTGGCTGGGATTTTTGTCGTCCTGCTGGCCTGGCCCGTCTTTGCCGCCGGCAAAATGACGGCTGTCACCATCGACGGCACTTCCTATGTCCAAATCCAGGATGTTCACGTCGTCAGCGGCGGACGGATTGTCCTGCTCTACGGCGCGGGCGGGACCACCCTCCCGGCGGACAAGGTTCCCGCCGCCTTTCTCGATTCCTGGGGCATCACCCCGGACCAAATTGCCGCCGCCAGAAGCGCTTCCGCCAAACTCGCCGCCCAATCCCTCGCCCAATCCATTCGCGCCGGTTATTTCAGGGAGGTGGACGGCATTGTTTACGACCTGCGCAAAGCCCAGGTCGGCTGGCGGACTTTTCCCGACGCCAAAATCATCCAGGTTGTCGAGGACGGCGCGCTGGTGAATCCCACCCCCCTTCAAGCCGCGCCCGCCGCCGTCTTTGTCCATCATTTGCCCCATGTTTTTGCCGACAACGAAAAAGCCTCTTTCATGGCAAAGTTGACCGGCGATTTCAGTTACATCGACCGCTACGGCACCCAGCGAACCATCCACTCCTACGACACCGGACGCATCTGCCGGCGCAATGAAATCCCGGACATCATTTTAACCGGCGGGGCCGCCGCCGCCGTTTCGCCCTCCGCGGCCCGGTCCGGGGAAGGGAGGATGCCCGCCCGCCCATCGCTCAGCGCGCGCGGCCTGCGCGGCATCGGCTCCGGTTTTTTTGTGACCAAGGACGGCTATTTCCTGACCAACTTCCATGTCGTGAGGGAGGCGGGCAGCATTGAAATCAAATATAAAAACCACGTCTATAAGGCCAGGGTCATCCAGACCGACACCAACAACGACCTCGCCCTGCTCAAGGTCACCGGCTCCAGCTTCTCCGCCCTCGCCATTTCCCGCCAGGATTCCGCCGATCTGGGCGACGCCGTTTTCACCATCGGCTTTCCCAACATCGACATGCAGGGAGTCGAACCCAAATACACCGACGGCAAAATCAGCAGCCTTGCCGGCATGATGGACGACCCTTCCGAATATCAAATCAGCGTGCCGGTCCAACCCGGCAACTCCGGCGGCCCGCTCTGCGACGCCAATGGCGACGTGGTTGGAATCATCGTTGCCCGGTTGAACGACATGGCCGCCCTGCGCGAATCCGGCGCCATGCCGCAAAACGTCAACTACGCCATCAAAGCCAGACACGCCCTCCGCCTCCTGCAAAGCATCAAGGATATGGGAACGCTTCCCGTCTCATCCGGCAGACCCGCCAAACCCGTTCAAGCCGTCGAAGACGCCATCGGCATGGTCATGATTTATTAGGTCTTAGTCTTAATCCCGCGTCCCCTGGAGATTCAGCCTCACCCAAACAAATCCAACTGCGGCGGCGGACCCAGCTTCTTAAGTTTCTCCACTTCCGGCCGCCGGTTCGGCTGGCGCACTTTGCCCTCCGGCGTCAATTCCGATTGCTCGAGGTTGGACAAAATTTCCCTGGCCCGGGCCAGCACCTCACGCGGCACGCCTGCCAGCCGCGCCACCTGGATGCCGTAGCTCTTATCCGTCGCCCCCTCCACGATTTTGCGCAGGAAGACGATCTGCTCGTTCAATTCCCGCACCGCGACGTTTAAATTTTTGACCCGCGGCAGGCGCTCCGCCAACTCGGTCAGCTCATGGTAATGCGTGGCGAAAAGCGTCTTGGCCCCCACGCAATTATGCAAGTACTCCACAATCGACCAAGCCAGGCTCAAACCGTCAAACGTGCTCGTCCCCCGCCCTATTTCGTCAAGTATAATAAGACTGCGCGAGGTGGCGTTGTTCAGGATGTTCGCCGTCTCGCTCATCTCCACCATGAAAGTCGATTGCCCCCGCGCCAGGTCGTCGCTCGCGCCGATGCGGGTGAAGATGCGATCTATCAAATCAATCCGGGCCGAGGCCGCCGGGACAAACGATCCGGTGTGGGCCAGCAAGGCAATCAAGGCCACCTGCCGGATGAACGTGCTTTTGCCCGCCATATTCGGCCCGGTGATCAACAGCAATTGCCGGGCGGCAGGATTCATTTGCGCGTCGTTGGGCACGAATCGTTCCTCGCCGTTGGTTTGTTCGAGAACAGGATGCCGGCCCTCGTGGATTTCCAAAATGCCTGCGTCGCCCATTTCCGGCCGGCAGTAATTGTAGAGGCGCGCCGTTTCCGCGAACGCGGCCAGCACATCGAGGTCCGCCAATGCGGCGGCGGTTTTCTGCAGGCGCGGCAACTGGCCCAGCACCTCCCCGCGCACGCGTTGGAACAGCTCATACTCCAATTTCCCGCTCCGCTCTTCCGCCCCCAGTATCTTTCCTTCCATCTCCTTCAATTCCGGGGTGATGAACCGTTCGCCGTTCGCCACCGTCTGCTTGCGGATGTAATGCGCCGGCGCCTTGTCCAGGTTGGATTTGGTCACTTCGATGTAATACCCGAACACCGAATTAAACCGCACCTTGAGCGAGGCGATGCCGGTGCGTTCGATCTCGTCCTGCTGCAACTTGGCGATCCAGTCCTTGCCGTCGCGCATGGCGCCGTGCAATTCGTCCAAATGCGGATCGAAGCCCGCGCGAATCAGGCCGCCGTCCTTCAATCCCAGCGGCGGTTCGTCCACAATGGCCCGTCCGATTAACTCCACCAAATCCGGCGCGTCCTCCAATTGGCCGGCCAGGGTTTGCAAAAGCCCCGGGGCGGACGCGGGTTGATCCACCGGCGTCTCCGGCAGGAGCGGACGTTCCGCCGGCGCGACGACCGCCGGGGTCCGGGCCTGGGCCAGGATTGATTTCAGGACCGGTATCTTTTCCAAAGAGAGCCGCAAAGAGAGCAGATCGCGCGCATTGCCCGAACCGAGAGTCAACCGCCCGACGGTTCGTTCCACATCGCGCACCTCGGCCAGTTCCCGCCGGAAATCGTCGAGCAGGCTGCTGTTTTCCACCCATTGCCGCACCGCGTCCTGCCGTCGCAAGATCGGCGGCGCCGCCGCCAGCGGCTGGCCCAGCCAATCCCGCAGCCGGCGCGCCCCCATCGGCGTCACCGTGCGATTGAGCGCGCCGTAAAGCGAGGCCTGGCGCGGCGCGTCGCGCAATTGCGGTTCCAAAACTTCCAAATGGCGCAGCGTCACCGCGTCCAGCGCCAAAAATTCCGAACATTGGTAATAGGACAGCCGCGTCAACCCGGAAACATCGCGCCGCAAATGTTGTGTCAAGTAATGCAAGACCGCCCCCGCCGCCCCCACCGCCGCCGGGGCGTCCTTCAATCCGAATCCGTCCAGGGAGGCGACCTTGAAATGGTCCCGCACGGTGAACACGGCCGTTTCCGCCGCAAACACCCAATCCTCATAGGGGTTGAGCAGGCTGGAATCCAATCCCCGCACCAGCCCTTCCGCCGCCGCCGGATAAATGATTTCAGCCGGGCGCAGCCGCTCCAATTCGGCCCGCAACGCCGCCTCCCCTTCCAATTGAGTCGCCTTGAAATCGCCCGTGGTCAGATCAACCAGCGCCAGTCCGAAGGTTTTGCCGCGGGCGCACAACGCGGCCAGGAAGTTATTCCGATCCGGCGCGAGCAGCCGCTCATCAAAATGCGTGCCCGGACTGAGAATCTGCGTCACCTCCCGCCTGACCAACTGGCCGGGGCGCGGCTCCTCCAGTTGTTCGCAAATCGCCACCTTCCGCCCGGCCTTGAGCAATCGCGCGATGTAACCGTTGACGGCGTGAAACGGGATGCCGCACATCGGAATTTCCCCGCGCTTGGTCAGCGCCACATTGAGCAACTGCGCCCCGGTGCGCGCGTCGTCAAAAAACATCTCATAAAAGTCGCCCAGCCGGAAAAAAAGCAACGCGTCTGCCGGCAGTTCGCTTTTTATCCGGCGATACTGCGCCATCATCGGGGTCAATTGGGTATGCTCGCTCAAGACACCGCAGTGTAAAAACTTTTCCCCGCCTGTCGAAGCAATCTTTTCGGGTTCACCGCTGTTTTCGGGGGTTACATACCGATTTTAGCTTTCAGCCTTAAGCCGTTAGACTTTGGCGAAGAGGGACACCGCCTGTCCCGATTCAAGACAATCGTGAAACCGAAAAAGCCGGATTGCGCCTGAGTCCGGCATAATTGACATGGCGCGACTCCTGCTTTATAGGTTGTTTAACAGGCTTGGCCGTTTCCGTGCAGGGGGATGGCCGCCATGATTCCAAACCCATGAAGATTGATCGGCCATGCAGTGCGGTCGGGAAGCGATGGGCGGGCCAGCCGGCTTTCACCCTGATTGAAGTCGCCTTCGCCGCCGCCATTGCCGCCCTGGTCATGGCCGGGATGTTTTCGGGCTACAGCCTCGCCGGACGCAAGGCGCAGTATTCGGTTTGCAGCGTCGCGGCCAACGCGCGGGCGATGGAGCAATTGGAACACGTCATCGCGGCCAAATGGTTTGCCGGTTATGGCATCACCCAATTGCTGAACATGAGCGGAACGCAATACACCAACCTCGACCTGCCCAGCGCCGTCAGCAATATCATCAGTTGCACCAACGTGACTACTGTATCCCAAATTTCGGTCAATCCGCCCTACGCCATGATTCAAGTGCAGTGCAGTTGGACGCTTCCAAGCTATGGCGGGGTTTACACCAACACCGTCGCCGTCCTGCGCGCCCCGAACCTATGAGACTGCCCTCCACCCATGCCAACGTCCCGTTCGGGACAAGAGCTTTCACGCTGGTGGAAATCTTGATCACCATGGTCACCCTGGTCATAATCATCGGGTCGGTCATCATGTGCAATTTGTACGGCTTGTCCATGGCGACCCGGCAGCAAATCTGGCTTGGAGCCAGCGACGACGCGGCCAAGACCCTTGGCAAACTGGAGACCGACATCCGTTCTGCCGTCGCGCTGCAAGTAGGATCCTACACCAACGGCTCTTTCACCCAAGCCGCAGCCGCCAGTCAACAATCCGGCAACGCCCTCCTGCTTTACGCCACCACCAACACGTCGAATTGGACGCTTTACTATTACAATCCGCCCACCACCAATTTGATTCGCACCAATTTTTACGGCTCAGGCCTGCCGGGCGATTCCATCCTGGTCTCGGCCAATTTCATCACCAACGACAGCACGCATCCCATTTTCACCGAGGTGGACTACACCGGCACGCCCTATTCCAATGCGTCCGTCGCGCCCGTCGCGCCCTCGATCAACATCTATTTGTCATTCACCAAGTTGCAAGACCCGGATGTGGTCATTGCCAGCGGCTCGGTGGTGGATCTTTACCAAATCCTCGCCACCGCAACCCCCCGATCTGGATTGTGAAACTATCTTTCTCCAACACCAAAGGTCAGGCCGGACGCCGCCAACGCGGCTGGGCTTTGCTGGTCGTAGTGACCCTGGCCGGAGCCGCCCTCATGGTTCTGGCCGGCGTCATGAACTGGGCCAACACCAATGCGAACGTCGCCGCCAGAAATAACGAGTACTTCGCCACCACCTACGCAGCCGAAGCCGCCACGGAAAAAGTCCTCTCCAGCCTCTCCCAGCAATACCAAGACTACGGCTTTTCCGTTGTCAGCCAAAACATGTCCACTTACAAATCGACCTGTCCCACTGCGGCGGATGGCTCTTATTGGACCAACTATCTCTTCAGCGGCGGCACCACCCCGAACACCACCATTGTCACCAACACCGCCACCAGCCAGAGAATCGTCATGAACGCGCCTTACACGGGATTGATCCTGACCGCCAACATTTATGAAATCATTGCCAACGCTCAGAACGCATCCAGCCAGTCTGGCATTGTCAGCACCGTCGGCCAGCAGCTTTATCTGGGCTACATCCCCCTCTTCCAATTCGCCATTTTCTACCAAGGAGACATGGAGGTCGCTCCCGGCGCGGCCATGACCATCGCCGGCACCGTGCATGGCAACGCCAATATTTACCTCGATCCGCAAAGCACACTGACCTTCACCGGCAACGTTTCCGCCGTCGGCTCGAATTATTTGAACGAAAGCCCGCAGGACCCGACTTCGCGCACGTTCGGGTCGGTCCTCTTCGATGGCTATGACCTCAACAACGTCAATCCCTTGAACCTGCCCGTGGGCACGAACACCGCCGGCACGTCCACCAACATGTCCGCCAACGTTTACGCCATTCTGCTCCCGCCCACATCCGGGCAAACGCCCACCTCCGCCACTGGCACCAATCTGCTCTACAACCATGCGGACATGATTATCATGGTCTCGAACAGTTCCATCACCGTGAC
The DNA here is from genome assembly GCA_964558455.1 of uncultured Verrucomicrobiota bacterium. GTDB lineage: Bacteria > Verrucomicrobiota > Verrucomicrobiia > Limisphaerales > Palsa-1400 > DASRLE01. The sequence goes on from CAZLEE010000018.1 coordinate 10,468, forward strand.
TTCGGGGGCCGATGTGAATAGCCAGGCGACGGTGATCACCAATTGGCAGTCCTTCCTCAGCACCAACGGCAGTTTCACCGATCAGAGGGACAGCCTGACTGTTAATCCGGTGGTGTTGAATGTGTCGAATCTGGTCAACTGGAGCGCGACCAACACCGTGCTGCGACCGGTGCTGGCCAGCTTGCGCGGCAGCGCCAACGCCGATGTCAATTCCATTTATGTGGACGACACCCGCTCCAACACAACCCCGATCATCACCACCAATTACGGGACAGTGACCACAACATCCTACCCCGGATCAGGCACTTATTCGCCGCCCGTGACCACCAACACAACCGGCACGACCAGTTCAAGTTATCCGGGAAATAACTCCTACGTTGGTTCGATAACGACAAACACGGTTTCCACCAACAGCACAACCCATCCCAACAGCGGCACTTATGTCGGCACCATCACCACCAATAAATACCCGACCTCTTACACCTACAATGTCATCACCGGCTACACCTACAACGCCATCAGCAGCTACACCTACACCAGTCTTACCAACGCCATCTACACCACCAATTACATCGTCACTTCCCAGCCGGGCATCGTTTTGAGCAATGGCGCCGTATTGCCGCCGCAGGGGCTGGCGGTCGCCACGCCCGACCCCGCCTACATAGTTGGCAACTGGAATATCAAGACAAACAACACCGGCAGTTCGGACGCGGGTCTGACCAGCACTGCCTACACGGAGCCTAGCGCCATTTATGCGGATGCCGTCACCATTTTATCCGGCAACTGGAATCCGGCCAACAGCGCCCTGGCCCTTTCCTCCCGCACCGCCACCAGCGACACCGTGAACGCGGCCATTCTGACCGGCAACGTCCCGTCCAACGGATCCTATTACAGCGGGGGCGTCGAAAATTTCCCGCGCTTCCTGGAAAACTGGGGGGGACAAACCTTCACTTATAACGGCTCCATGGTGGCCATGTTCGCCAGCCAGATCGCCAACGCCCCGTGGCCCGGAACGACCACCGTCTATAGCCCGCCCACGCGCACTTGGGGATTCGACACCAATTTCAACAATCCCAACCGCCAGCCGCCCATGATGCCCCGGGTCTCCCAAGTGCAGCGCAGTGGCTGGCAACAACTGAAACCCTACTCCACCAGTTTTTAAAATCATGACCGCTCTTATGAGGCTGTTTTTTCTCCTCTTATTGTCCGTCGTGGCCGCCACCGTCGCGCGCGGCGCTGACTTTCGGGTCCGCCTCGGCTCGGAGGATATGCTGGAAGGCGGGCGGATTGAAAAAATGACGGTGATCACCAGCAACCGGCAATTCAACATCTTCCCTCCCAAAAACTGGTCCCGCCAGGTGAACGACGCCAGCCAGAAAATCATTTTTACATCCCCCTCCGGCAAAAGCGCTGTCACCGTCTGGTTCAGCGCCAATTCCCCGGGCCAACTGCCGCTCCCGGATCAATTGCGCGACCAGGCCCTGCAAGCCCATCCCGGCGCGGGCATTTCCCCGCCCCTCGTCTGCCCGACCAGCTTCCAGCCGGGAGTGTTTTTCGACCTCGTGCGCCTGCCCGCCCCCAATGTCGTGCAGAAAATCCGCCACGCCTTCGTCCCCGGTCCGCTGGGCGTGGAGGAATTCGTATTGACATCAAGCGGGGATGAATTTGACCGGAACCGGCTGGTCTTCATGGCCATCGCGCGCTCCTTCCGGGTGGAACCGCCCAAGGCCAGGCCCTGACGAAATCCCCTTTGCCCCTTGCTTTTGCCCGCGCGGTAATGCTAAGAAGATGCCGATGACGATCCCTTTTCTGAACAGGGGCGGGAGTGACCAGATTCTGGCCATTGATCTTGGCTCGCGCACGACCAAGGCGGTTCTCTTCGATCGTGTGGACAAAGGGGTCAGCCTCGCCCGCTTTGTGGTGCAGGACGCTCCCATCTACGACAAGGTTCTGCCGCAAGGCCTGCAGGCCGAACATTTGCGCAACGTGGTCGAAGCCCTCCAACCCCGCGCCAAACAGGTCACCATCGCCATCGGCTCGACCGATTCCCTGCTGCGCAGCGCCGAACTGCCCCTTCTCCCCCTGGCCGAAATCCGCCAGATGCTCAAGTTCAACTCCAAAAATTACCTGCAACAGGATCTGCGCGATTATGTTTTTGACTGCTATATCGTGCCCCCGCGCAAAATGGCCCGCGCCGAACCGCCCAAGGCGGGTATAGTCAAATATAAAGTCTGGGTTGGCGGCGCCCGCCGCGAAGTCCTGCTCGGCCTCGAAGCCGCCGCCCGCGAAGCCGGCCTCGCCCCCAACCGCGTCACCCTCAACGTCCTCGGCCCCATTAACGCCCTCGAACTGGCCCAGCCCGACGTCTTTACCAAGGAAATCGTCGCCCTGGTGGACCTCGGTTTCAAAACCAGCTCGATCAGCATTGTTGACACAGGCGAGCTTTGCCTCAGCCGCTCGGTGGACATTGGCGGGGACAAACTGACCGCCGGCCTGGCCGAGGCCATGAATGTCAGCTACGCCGAGGCGGAAGGCATCAAAATCGGCATGCCCCAGGAGGCCGAGGCGCATCTGCAACCCCTCGTCGCCCCGCTCGGGCGCGAATTGCGCGCCTCCATTGATTTCTTTGAACACCAGCGGGAAGTGACGGTCGGCAAAATCATGGTTTCCGGCGGCGCGGCGCGCTCCGAGTTTCTCTTGCGCCTGTTGCAGGCCGAACTGGCCGTGCCCTGCAAGGCGTGGTTCCCCACCGAGGGCCTGAGGCTTTCCCTCTCCCCGCAGCAAATGGGCGAAATCGAGCAAATCTCCTCCACCCTGGCCGTGGCCATCGGCTCGGCTGCCATGTCCGTGGCCTGACCTCTGACCTCCGGCCCGGATGCAAACCTGCGTCATTTTCAATCCCTCCGCGCGAGGGGAAAAGGCGGAGGCCTGGTGTTCCCGCGCTGAAAGCCTGTTCCCCCAATGTGTCTGGCTTAGAACCCAACACGCCGGCCATGCCCGCGATCTGGCCGCCCAGGCCGCCCGCGATAATTGCCAGACTATCATCGCCGCCGGCGGCGACGGCACGATCAACGAAGTGGTCAACGGCATCGGCGACGTTCCGGGCGGGCTGGAATCGGTCCGCCTCGGCATCCTCCCTCTCGGCACGGTCAACGTATTGGCGCGCGAACTCGGTTTGCCCCGCAATCTGGCCAGGGCCGCAAAAATATTGGGGGAAGGCAAAACGCTCTGGACTGATTTGGGCCGCGCCGACTACATCGAGGCAGGAACGCCGCGCCGCCGGTTTTTTATCCAACTGGCGGGCGCGGGCCTGGATTCGCGCGCCATCGCCCTCGTCAGTTGGAAATTGAAAAAGAAAACCGGCCCATTCGCCTATCTCGTCGCCGGCTGCAAGGCCATGAGCGAAACCCAGCCGCAAATCACGGCGGAAGGGGAAACCACCGTCTCCGGTGAACAGATTTTGATCGGGAAAGGCCGTTACTACGGGGGCGGCTTCGCCGTGTTCCCCGCCGCCCGCCGCCAGGATGGCTTGCTCCATTTCTGTGTCCTCCCAAAAGTGACATGGTTCACGGCCGCGGCTGCCGCCCTCGGCGCGCTGACGGGACGCATAAGCCGCGTCCATTCGGCTTTGCATTTGACCGCGCGTTCGATGAAACTGAGCAGCGGGAGCCGGGTCATTTTGCAATTGGACGGCGAAAATGTCTGCGAACTGCCGGCCACCGTGTCGGTTCAGCCCAAGGCATTGCGGGTGATTGTGCCATAAAGAAGGTTTGGATTTGGAGTCCGGGCCGGTTAAACTAATCTTATGAAACATGCGGGGCGAGCACGGCGCGCAGCGCTGAAACTCATTTTTTTGACCTTGGCTGGCGCGGCCATTTTGGGCGCCATAGCCATGATGGTTCAATTTCAGCCGCAGGCGGTTTCAATTGTGCTGGCCGCGCTTTGGGCGGCCTTTACCCTGTTCACCTTCTACTTTTTCCGCGATCCGGACGCCCGCACCCCGGGCAATCCCGGCGTCATCCTTTCTCCCGGGCATGGCACGGTGGATTGCATTGATAAACTGGAACAATCCGATTTCCCGGGCGGCCCGTGCCATCGCATTTCCATTTTCCTTTCCGTCCTTAATGTCCACGTGCAATGCGCGCCCGTCAGCGGCATGATCTGCCGCGTCGCCCATACCGACGGCAATTACATCAGCGCGCTCAATGCCGATTCCGCAAAGTTCAATGAAAACGTGCTCATCGGTTTTGACTCGGCCGAAGTTCCGGGCGAAAAAATCGGGGTGCGCCTCATCGCCGGCGTGCTGGCCCGGCGCATCATCCCGTTCGTCAAGGCAGGCGACCAAATGGCGCGGGGCGAGCGCATCAGCCTGATTCAATTCGGCTCGCGTTGCGACGTTTACATCCCGTTGTCCTACGCCATCAAGGTCAAGTTGCAAGACCCGGTGGTGGGCGGCGAAACAATTCTGGCGGCGAAATAACATGGATTCCAAACCTCTGACTCCTGAAACGGAAAAACCGGCTCCCGTACTGAAGATTTACTTTCTGCCGAACCTCATGACGGCAGGCAACCTGTTTTGCGGCTTTGTCGCCCTGACCAAAATCGTAGAGGCGGACATCTCCGGCCCGAAAGGTTTTCATGACATCAAAATCGCGCTTTTCTTCATTCTGACCGCCTGCATTTTCGATTTGCTCGACGGGCGGGTGGCGCGGATGGGCGGGGTGGAAAGCCCGTTCGGGCGGGAATTTGATTCGCTGGCGGATTTGATTTCCTTCGGCGCCGCGCCCGCCTTCCTCGTCCATCGCGTCGTCTTGCGCGATGTTTTTGCCACGCGGCCCGAAATCGGATGGTGCATCGCCTCCATATACCTTATCTGCGGCGCGCTCCGCCTGGCGCGATTCAATTGCCTGGCGGCGATGAGCGGCGGCGGGGCGGGCAAGGAATTCATGGGCTTCCCCATCCCGGCGGCGGCCGGTCTGGTCGCTTCGCTCACTTTGTTCCTCATGTGGGGGGATCAAACCGACCGCAATCTTTTCCATGGCCCGTGGGGTCTGATCCTGCCCGGCATCCTGCTCTTCCTCTCTTTCATGATGGTCAGCGAGGTCAAGTATCCCTCCTTCAAAACATTGGATTTGAAAGCCACGCGCACCTTTGCCCGCATGGTGATTATCATCGTGTTCGCCGCCTGCCTCTTCCTTCTCCGCGAACATCTTCTGCCCATCGTCCTGCCCCTCTTTTTTACCGCCTATTTGCTCTATGGTTTCGTTCGACCCCAGATTTCCAGGAAGGTTCGGCATGAAATCGAGGAGGAAGAGGAAGATGAAGAGGACCATTCCTCCCACAACTGATCCGACATGGAACACCTGCACGCGACTCTCCTGGCAATTTTGACCGGCTTCGTCAGCGGTTTCATCCTGTCCGTGCCGGTGGGGCCGGTGAATCTGACCATTGTCAACGAGGGCGCGCGGCGCGGATTGCTCTGGGCGGCTCTGATAGGTTTTGGCGCCGTGGCGATGGAGGCGATTTACTGCGCGCTGGCTTTCACCGGATTCGCCGTCCTTTTTGAAGGCCATGTCATCAAAGGGATCATGGAAGTGGCCAGCTTCCTCTTCTTTCTTTATCTGGGCATCCGTTTTTTGCGCGTCCACCGAATCTCCGAGATCAGTGTGCCCAAACATCAATTCGTGAAACTGAATCCCCACTCCGCTTTTGCCATCGGCTTTGTGCGCGTGATGGGCAATCCGGGCGTGTTCCTCTTCTGGATTGTTCTGGCCACCCGGTTCCGGGCGCGCGGCCTGGTGGAATCCAGTCTGATGGGCAGCTTTTCCTGCGTGGGGGGCGTGATCGCGGGAACCGGCTCCTGGTTTTCGGGTCTGGCTTACATGGTCTCGCGCGGACACGGCAAATTCACCGAGAAAACGCTGTTGCGCATGGAACACATCTCGGGAATTTGCCTCCTGATCATGGCGGCCGGAGAGGGCCTGCACATCCTCTGGCAACTGGCCCGGCACGAATTGTAAATCGAATCATCCCCCCGGATGATGCGAACAAAACTCAACGGCGCACTGCGTCTTCTTCCTTTTTTCCGGCCGACATGGCGTGAGGCAGCATGTTGCGGTAGGTGGCCAAAGCGAGCAGGGGCCAACTATTCCGATACATGTCGTATTTCAAATAATACACGCGGGGGAATCCGGTCCCGGTGGCTTCGGCTTCGGTCCAGGTGCCGTCCGAATTCTGGGTGCGGATGAGATATTCAACGCCGGCTTTGAGGGCCGGATCACCGGGGTTGTCAAAGGCGCAAAGAGCCATGACGGCCCAGGCAGTCTGGGAGGCGGTGCTGGGACCCTGCCCCTTGAAAACGGTGTCGTCGTAGGTGTTGCACTGTTCGCCCCAGCCGCCGTCCTCGTGCTGCACGCTTTCCAGCCATTCCCGCGCCTTGACGATCCACGGTTCGGAACGGTCGAGGCCGAGGGCGCGGAGGGAGCGGAGAACCTGCCAGGTGCCGTAAATATAATTGACTCCCCAGCGGCCATACCAGGAGCCGTCGGATTCCTGGCGGCTGCGGATGAATTCAATGGCCTTTTGCACCTGCGGATTGTCGAGGGTGAAATTTTCGTAGCCCAGCAGCTCAAGAATGCGGGCCGTGATGTCGGCGCACTCCGGGTCGAGCATGGCGTTGTGATCGGCAAAGGGAACTTTTTCCAGGATGCTCTTGGTGCAGTCCTTGTCAAAGGAGGCCCAGCCGCCGTCTTTGCATTGGAAAGTCAGCATCCAGTTCAAGCCGCGCTGGAAGGCGGCGTCGCGCCGCGACGGATCAGAGGTGGGAATTTTGCGCAAGGCCAGCAGAACCATGGCCGTGTCATCCACGTCCGGGTTCCATTTGTTGTTGAATTCAAAGACCCAGCCGCTCGGTTCGACATCGGCGGGGTTCTTGTAACGCCAATCGCCCCGAAAACGGACTTCGCGGGCGATCAACCATTCGCAGGCTTTGATCAGGGCCGGGTGGTCGCTGGGCAGGCCGGACTCGTGCAAGGCAATGGTGACGATGGCTGTGTCCCAAACCGGGGAGAGACAGGGTTCGATGCGGACGTCGTGCTCGGTTTCGTGTTCGAGTTTTTTAAACTCCCGTTCGCAAAGCGCGATCAAGGGATGATCGTCGGGATAGCCGAGGGCCTTGAGGGCGATCATGGAGTTGAGAATGCCGGGGAAAATGGCGGCCAGCCCGTCGCTGCCCTCGAATCGTTCGATCATCCATTCCTCGGCCCGTTTGAGGGCGCGTTTGCGGAAGGGGTGAATGTTGTGGCGGGCAAAAACCTCGGCGAATTTATGGACGCGATCAAGCCAGATGAAAAAGTTGCGCCAGGTGAAACGCTGGGGGTCGCGGGGCAGCATCAAATCGCGCTCATGAAAACCCTGCGGATACAATTCATCCACCGTGACGCCGACGCGGAGTTTGCGGGTGGGTTTGAAATGGTTGATGATGGAGAGCGGCACCAGCATGGAGCGGCTCCACGAACTCATTTCGTTGAAATTAACGTAAAACCATTTCCCGATCAGCATCACCTCGCAGGGAATGGTGGGGACATATTCCCAAGGAAACAGGCCGAGAACGGCGAGGTAGAGCTTGGAAAAAGTGTTCATGCGCGGGATGCCGCCCAGGCTGAGGGCGGTCTGGCGCGCGCGCAACATGCGCGGATCGGTCATCGGCACCCCGGCTATTTTAAGGGCCAGATAGGCCTTGATGGTGGCATTGACCTCGGCCGGGCCGCCCGGATAAATATTCCAGCCGCCGGTGGGCAGTTGCAGGGAGAAGATATGATTGACTGCCTTGCGCTGCCACTTCTCATCAATGGTGTTGTTCCAATGTCTGAAGGCGATGGTGTCCGCGACGAGGGTGCAATCGACCATCAACTCGCCGATCCAATAGCCGTCGGGCTTTTGTTCGCGCAGGAGAAATCCTTGCGACCGGGCGATGGTGGCTTCCAAGTCGGGCAGGGTACACGTATCTGAGTCAGACGCCTGTCCGAAAGTGGTTGCCTGGCCGTTGTTTAAAACTTGAACAGACACGCGGCGCATTGTGTGGAAAGAGGGTCGCGAATGTAAAGCTCTTTTCCACAGCGATTCGCAGCCTTCTTGACTTGGCAGAGCGGGTTGCGCTACGGTTTGACCATGAATCGGTTCTCCGCGCGTCTCGCGCTGATTTTGCTGGGGTTGGTGCTGTTTCCTTATCGGTCACCAGCGCCTTTGATTTACCGTCCCGGCGAGGGTTGGAGTTATGAAATGCCCGGGGCCAAGGGAGACTGGCATAAACAACGGGCCAAGGATCAATTGGAGTTTTCCCAGCAGGCTTTCGATAAAAAACAATTCCGCCTCGCCTTGAAATCCTCCCTGCGGGTCGTCCAAATGTGGCCCTTGTCGGATTATGCGCCGGCGGCCCAGTATCTGGCCGGACGTTGCTACGAAGCGCGGAGGATGGATGAAAAAGCGTTCAACGCCTACCAAGCCATGTTGGATAAATATCCCAAGACGGTCAAGGCGGTGGAGGTGCAGAACCGGCAATTCGCCATCGCCACCCGCTTCCTCCACGGCCAATGGTTCAAGTTGTGGGGCTATGTTCCCTTCTTCCCCTCGATGGACAAGACCGCGAACATGTTTGAAAAAATCGTCCGATACGGGCCTTATGGCGAGTTGGGGCCGACGGCGCAAATGAACGTCGGGGCGGCGCGGGAAAAGGGGAAGGATTACCCCCTGGCGGTGCAGGCCTACGAACAGGCGGCGGACCGTTACAGCGACCAGCCCAAGATCGCTTCCGATGCGGAATACAAGGAGGCGCTGGCTTATAACAAGCAGGCCAAAAGGGCGGATTACGACCAAAGCATCTCCGGGCAGGCCATTGCGACTTTCACCGATTTCATGGCGCTGTATCCCGATGATCCCCGGGTGGCGGAAGCCCGCAAGACCATCAGCACGCTGCGCACCGAACAGGCGCAGGGAAATTTCAACGTCGCGCAATATTACGAGAAGCAAAAGAAGTGGGACGGCGCGCTGGTTTATTACAACGAAGTCCTGTTGTCGGACGCGGGTTCTCCCCTGGCGATCCAGGCGCGCCAGCGCATTGAGGCCTTGAAAAAACGCGGCCCGACCGTCCTGGTCAATCCGGCCTCGGCGGTCAGCCCGACTCCGTGGTCGTCTTCGACCGCGCCGCTCTCGCCGCTCAACCCGATGGACAGATAGTATGCGTTCGTGGCTGTTAATCATTCTGGCAGTGGCGCTGAGCGGATGCGCCGGTTACAAGCTGGGGCCGACCAACGGGATGCCGGCGGGAAGCCGCACGGTCAAGTTCCAGCCCTTCTCCAATCGCACCCGGGAACCGCGCGTGACGGAATACATGAGCACGTCTTTGCGCAAACAATTGCTGCAAGACGGAACCTTCCGGCTCGAAACATCGGGCAGCCCGGATATTCTGGTTTCGGGCGAGATCACCCAATTCAGCCGCAACGGCTTGTCCTATGATCCGAACGACGTGCTGACCCCGCAGGAATATACCCTGATGATGGAGGCGCACATCACGGCGGTGGATGTTGTCACCGGGAAAACCTTCATCAATCGCACCGTGCGAGGCTCCACTTATATCCGGGTGGGCAACGACGAATTCAGCTCCGAGCGCCAGGCGCTTCCGCTGTTGACCGATGAGCTGGCGCGCGGCGCCATTTCCCTCTTGGTGGACGGCGAGTGGTGATTTCAATCCATGTCCAGGCGACTGGTTAAATGCGATGTACGAAACTTTGATCAACGAATACGACGGGAAATTTGGCAGGGGCCATACCGTCAACGAGATCGTCGATTGGGTCGAGGATTTGCCGCCCATGCCGGGAGTGGTCACGCAGGCGCTTCGCCTGGCGGACGACCCGGACACCCCGGCGGAAGAATTGGCCAAAGTCATCATGCTCGACCAGGCGCTGGCCATGCCGATTCTGCGCTCGGCCAATTCGGTCCGATACGGGCAGCGGCACGAGGTCACAACACTGGGATCGGCGATACTGGTCGTGGGAATGGGACAAATCAAAACCCTGCTCATGGCCTCGGCGCTGCGGCGTTGGAACCGCAGTTTCGGCCCGATTGAGCGCCTGATCTGGGAAAAATCAATCGGAGTGGCGGCGGGGGCGCGGGTGGTGTGCGAGCAGCGCAGAAAATACTACCGCGATGAATTATATTTGACAGGATTGCTGCACAACCTGGGCCAGATGGTTCTGCTCTCGCACGAAAAAGTGAGCGGCGAATACTCGGCGGTGCTGAACCGGATGCGCCAGCACAAGGAGGATTTTGCCGCGGCGGAACGCGCGGTGATCGGCTTCTCTCACCCGCTGGTCGGAGCCTTGGTGGCCAGAAAATGGGGGTTCCCGCTCGCCATCTGCCAGGCCATTCTCCGTTACAACGATCCCTTGGACGGCGTATCCGGGGAAGAGGATGAAAAAATGGCCATGCTGAAACTGGCGGTCGGGATTGCCCAGACGCTGGGCGTAGGACAACCGGAAGGCTGCATGGCGAACCCCAGACAGGAAATGGAACAATACGCCGGCTGGGTCGGGTTTCCGGCCGGGACGCTGGCGGCCGATTTGGATAAATCGCTGGCCGAAACCAAGAGCTGCATCGTCTCCGATCTGGCCGCATTCGCCTAGTTCTACGGATTTTTCAGCCCCATGACGAGCAGGACCAGGTCGATCACAAACAGCAGAACGATCGTTATTTCCAAGGTCAGCATCCAGGAGTTGTTGCGGTCCTGGGCGAGCAAATAGTAAAGGTCGGCCAGGGTCTTCAACTTCTCGTCGATGGCCCGGTGCCAGTCGGCCAGATGAAATCGCGCGGAGATGTTCTCGTAAATGCGGGCGAGATGCCAGTCGCCGAAAAATTTGGTGATGTTGGACAGATCGTCGCTGAAATGGGCGAGATCAATGCGCAATTCGCGCAGTTCCCGCATGACTTCGCCGCGGCGGCGGGGGCGCTGGTTGAGATCGCGATAGGAACGGTCCAGGGCGGTGTCAAGTATCCGGTCGTAGGCCTCCAATTCGGCCAGTTGCAGATTGGCCAGTTCCAGCACGTAGAGAGTCTCGTCCACCAGCGATGGTTCCTGGACGATCAGGGCGGCATCCCAGTCGAGCACGGCCAGGTCGTTCTCGTAATAGCTGAGATAACGGCCGGTGGATTCGTTCGCTTCCTGGCGGGAAAGCTGGTTGATGTCGGGTTCCTGGGTCAGCAGGGCCGCAACCTCCCGGCGATGCTGGGCCAGCCAGTCCTCGGCGCTCAAGGGACGGCCGTCGGACGCGATCAAAGGCGCGTCAATACAAAAAACGGTGTAAGCCTCCTCGTCGGCCAGTTGGGGGACGGGCTTTATAAAATAGCGGGCCAGCTCGCCGCGGGCGGCTTCGGCCAGTTGGCACACTTCCTGGCTGAGGACGCCGTTGGAAAAGGCGAGATCGTGATAAGCCACCAAATCCCGCACGGCCCGCACCTCGAACGGGACGGAGACCATGATGCTGATGGCGCCGACGGGCAAAAATTTCAACGTCCGCTCCACCTGCACCGGACCGTTGGGGCCGATGCGTTCCATGGGGGGTAGACGAACCATGCGCGGGCGGTTGAAAAAAAGGTTCCGGGGATTGCGCCGGCTGGTATCGACGAAAAACTCCGTGACCGGTTGTCCCAGCAACTGCGGCACCGGCGCGCGCAACATGTCGTAGGCAACATCAAACGCGAAAAGATAAATCACCCGCCCGCGGTAGAGGGTCACGCCGCGAACCGGATCCGCCGGACTTCCCGGCGACGATGAAATCACGCCCATGCATCAAGATGCACCCGCGGGAGCGGGTTGTCTAATCATGCATTTGACAATTGGGCGGGGCGCGAAATCTCAGGGCAGAGACTTCCGCCATTGCAAGGCGGCCTTGGTCAGGCGGGCGGTGAGTTCCGGATTTTTGGCCGCCACGTCGTTGGTCTCGTTCCTGTCCGATTTCAGATTGTAAAGTTCCGCGCCGGCCCCATCGTCATTCACCACCAGTTTCCAATCGCCTTCGCGAATGGCGACATTGGGGCTGCGGGCGCGGCCCCTGGGATAGCCAAACGCGGGGTCGTGATTGCGCCCGTATTCCCAAAACAACGGATTCTGGCGCATCAGGTTGGTTCCGAAAAATGACGCGGTTAAATCCTCGCCTTCCAGTCCCGCGTTTTTCGGCGCGGCCACGCCGGCCAGATCGCAGAAAATGGGGAAGAAATCAATGCCGTGTATCACGGTGGTGTCATCAACCCGCCCGGCCGGAAAATGCCCCGGCCACCGCACGATCAGCGGCATCCGAACCCCCCCTTCATACAGACTGTCCTTGCTGCCGCGCAAACCGCCGGTGCGCTGGCCTTTGAAAGTGGGCAGAGGCCCGTTGTCGCTGGAGAAGATCAGGATGGTGTTGTCGTCAATCCCCAGTTCCTTCAATCCCGCCAGCAAACGGCCCACCTGTTTGTCGTATTCCACCAGCACACCCTTGAAATTGGGCGCGCTCTCGTCCTTTTCCCGGCGGCGCTTGTCGGAAAGGTCGCTGCCTTGGGGCAGCCAGGGGGTATGCACGTCGTCCGGCCAGAGATTGACAAAGCAGGGTTGCCCCTTGTGCCGGCGCAGAAAGTCGAGCGTTTTGTCCACAAAGTAACCGCTCCGCTCCCATCGCTTGACTTTGTCCTTGGGGGAAAAAATCCAATTGGTGGCCGTGATGTTGGGATCGGGTTCGGGGCTTTCGTAAGTGCCGGAGTGCTCGTCAAATCCGTAGGCGGAAAAGAGCGGGGCGTTGGTGACATCGCGTCCGCCGCCCACATGCCATTTGCCGAAGTGGGCGGTGACATAGCCTGCTTCTTTAAGGGTGTGCGCGACGGTCGGCGCCTTGGAATCCAAGAAATCCGCCTGATCGGAAGCGCGATTGCCGGCGCGGGATTGAAGGTAATTGCAAATCCTCCACCGGCCCGGGTACATGCCGGTTAGAAAAGCGGCGCGGGAAGGCGAACAAACCGGGGCGGCGGCATAGAATTGGGTGAATTTCGTGCCTTCCGCCGCCAGCCGGTCAATGTTGGGCGTCGGCATGAATTTGCCGCCGTAACAGGCCGCATCGCCGTAGCCCATATCGTCCGTGAGCAGAAAAACGATATTCGGCTTGCCGGTCGCAGCCGACGCCGGCCAGGCCAGCAAACCCAATCCCAGACACACCATCGCAATCAGTTTCATAATTCGCCGCGATCCAAATCCGCGCCCCTGGTTCATTTCCACCCTAATTTCAGCACTTGTTTACAGTAGGCCAGGCTGTCTTCCAACCCTTTCTTTTGATATTCCTGTTCGGCAATGGGATTGGGGGAATGATGGGGCGGAATTTCCTTTCCCAGGCGGGTCAGGGCGTCGAAGGCGGCAAAATCGCTGGCGCGCGCCTTGGGCCACGCGTTCCAAAATTCCTTCTTGAAAAACGGAATGTGCCGGGGAAAACCGGAAATGATTTCGACGTTGACCGGCACCCTGGGGCAAAGCTCGATGAAGCGCGGCACGAGCGTTGTAAAATCGATCACTCCCTCGCCCAGGGTGGTCCACTGGATGGTCGCCCCGCCGGGGTCCTGCCAGATCATGGAATCACGCAAGGCGGACGCCGCCACGTAGGGCGCCAATATCTCCAGGCTCTTCATTGGATCCTCCATGGTCCAAGTGGCGTTGCCGGCGTCGTAGGTCACGCCCACATAATCCTTGCCTGCCTCCTCGCACAAACCGGCCAGCTCCCACGCCTGCATGTCGCCGGCGTGATTTTCAATGGCGATCTTTATCCCGGCGTCCAGCGCCATGCTGCGCGCGGTTTTGCAAACGCGGATGGTGTCGGCGATGCGCGCCTCAATCCCGCCCGGCGTGTTGCGATCCTCGCCCGTGCCCAGTATGCAGCGGAAGGCGGGTGAGCCAAGTTCCCTGGCCACGCGAATGCCGAGGGCGAGATGTTCTTCCGCCGTGCCCCATTTGTCTTTGAAGGATTTGGAGGACGGACAAATGCTCCATGAACCGGCATAGATGAGCAATCCGTGGTCGGTGGCCTTTTTCCGCAAATCGCGCAAATAGAGCCGGTCGAAACTTTCATAGACATTCAAATCCGTCAGAAAAAGGGAATCCAACCTGAGCGAGGCGGCGTAATCGATCAATTGCGAAGCATTCCAATTCATGCCGCGAACGGAATAATTGTCGAAACCAAGGGGCGTTTTGCGGCGGGGTCCGGTGGATTCAATCGGGGCGGATTTGGCGATGGCCAACCCGACACCGGTGGCGGCCACGGTTTTGATGAAGGTGCGTCGATTGCTTTGGGATTGGGATTTGTTCATGGGATGAATTTTCCGGAGCGGCTCCTGGCAGGGACGGATGCCCGCGGAATGCCGGCGGTTGCAATGATTGCCAGACCGGGCTGAAGCCCGTCCGCGCGGCCAGTTGATAGCCGCGCCACTCCTCCGCTGTCCTGATTGGAGACTTTTTCCAACGTATCCGTCATCGTCCCGGCATTACCCGCCAGCAGAATCACAGAATGACTATTAATGGAAAGCAACTTTACTGGCGAGCAAATGTTTGCCAGACTTCCCGCGCCGTTTTCATTGCCATGACGCCCATCGATTTGACGAAACTCAAGGTCCTGCCGCTGGCCCAACGCAAAAGCATGGCGCGACTGGAAGATATTTTGATTCATCCCGAAGCCGAACCGGCTCCCTGCTCCGAACGCAATCTCGCCCTCATCGCCCGTTGCGCGGAGCAAATCAGCCTCGCGCGGCGGCAGGATCGCGCCGTTCTGCTCATTTACGGGGCGCACCTGATAAAAAATGGCGCGGCGGACATTTTAATCCGGTTGATGGAGCGAGGCTGGATCACGCATCTGGCCACCAACGGAGCGGGGATTATTCATGATTGGGAATTCGCCTACGCCGGTGTTTCGACCGAGAATGTCCGGGAAAACGTGGCCGACGGCACGTTCGGCGCCTGGGAGGAAACCGGACGCAATATCCACCTGGCCATCCTGGCCGGGGCGGTGGATGAAAAGGGGTTCGGCCGGAGCCTGGGCCAATTTGTCAACCACGAAGGCATCACCCTGCCAGCGCCCGAATCACTGGAAACGGCCATCGCGACCGCGCCGGCCAGCCCCTTGACGGCGGCCCGGGCGGATTTGTTGCAAGCCATGCGCAACCACCAATTGACCGGAGGCCGGCTGAAGGTCAAACACCCCTGGAAAAACCACAGTGTGCTGGCGCAAAGTTTCCGGTTCGACGTGCCTCTGACCGTTCATCCGGGCATCGGCTACGACATCATTTCCGTGCATCCGATGTTCAATGGCGCGGCCATCGGACGGGCGGCGGCGGTGGATTTCCGTTTGTTCGGCGCGACCGTCGAACGGCTGGACGGCGGGGTGGTGATGTCGGTGGGTTCAGCCATCATGGGTCCGCAAGTATTCGAGAAAAGCGTCAGTTGCGTGAACAATTTACGGCGGCAGGCGGGACGCGGCATCGTGCATGATCACTCCATCTACGTGGTGGACTTGCAGGACGGCGGACAATGGGACTGGAGCCGGAGCGAGCCGCCCAAGGACAATCCGGCCTACTACCTGCGCTTCTGCAAAAGCTATTCGCGAATGGGCGGGACCATGCATTACCTGCAATGCGACAACGCCGTGTTCGCGCACCGGCTGTTGCAGGCGTTGGAGAAAAAGACCTGATCAAACCGCCATGGCGCCAGGAAGTCATAACATCAACGCCATGATGGAATTCCCGGCCAAAAACTACGACCTCGCCGCCACCCTGGCTTCCGGCCAGGCCTTTCGCTGGCGTTTGATCGGCCATGCCTGGGAAGGCGTGATCGGGAAACACTGGGTCCGCTTGCGTCAGGAACAAGACCGCATCATCGCCCAAACCGCCGGGCCGGCGGGAAACTGGGATTGGCTGCCTCATTATTTGCAATTATCCATCGACCTCAACCAAATCTTCGCGACCTTTCCGCCGGATGAACCGATGCGGCGCTCGATGCAATCCTGCGCCGGACTGCGGCTGTTGCGGCAGGAACCGTGGGAATGTCTGGCCTCCTTCATTTGTTCCTCCACCAAGCAAATCACCCAGATTCAACAAATCGTCGCCCTGCTCTGCCGCCGATTCGGCCGGCCGGCCGCCGTGCCGGATGGACACGAGCCGGTCTATTCCTTTCCCGGCTTCCGCACCCTGGCCGAAGTCACGGAGCGCGACCTGCGCGAGTGCAAACTGGGATTCCGCGCCCCTTATTTGCTCAACAGCGCCAAAAAATTGCGGGATGGTGAAATTAACCTGTCCGCGCTGCCCCGTCTCAGCCTGGAAGAAGCGCGCGCCCGCCTGATGCAACTGCCGGGAGTGGGTTTGAAAATCGCCGATTGCGTGCTGCTGTTCGGCTTTGGATTCCAACAAGCCTTTCCGGTGGACGTCTGGGTTATGCGCGCCTTGCGCGATCTATATTTCGCGAAGCGACCGGTCAAACTGCCGCGCCTGCGCGAGTTCAGCCAGACCCATTTCGGCCCCCATTCCGGCTACGCGCAACAGTATCTATTTCACTACATGAGAACGAAGGGGAGGAAGCGAGGCTCCCTAAACATCGATACGGGGCAAAAATGAGTTGCCCGAATCATTTGCCCGCCTACGATGTTTGTCGTGGTGATTGACCGGCTCGGCAAATCGGCCTCGGCAGGCCAGCGCAATCCGACGGCTATAAGCCTGTTCTCGGGCGCAGGAGGTTGTTCTCTCGGGTTCCAGCAGGCAGGCTACGACATCCGGTTTGCGATGGACATTGACGCGGATACGGTGGAGTCCTACCGGCGCAATTTTTCCGGGACACCGTGCGAAGTCGCGGACATCAGGGAACTCAGCGCCGGCATGTTGCTGCAACGCGCCGGGCTTCAGCCGGGCGAACTCGACATTCTGCTTGGCGGCCCGCCATGCCAGGGGTTTAGCAGCGCGGGCGTGAAAGCGGGCGCGGACCCGCGCAATTCCCTGCTGCGGCATTATGTGCGGCTGCTTGAAGGGGTGCGTCCCAAATGGTTCTTGATGGAGAACGTGGAAGGTTTGCTGACCAATGCCGGCGGCTCACATATCCGAGACGCGGTGGCGTCGTTCCTGGAGGCGGGTTACTCAGTCAACGTGGAAAAGGTTTACGCGCAGGGATACGGCGTGCCGCAACGGCGGAAGCGTGTGCTTATTGTTGGCAACCGGCTGGGGTGCGACTTCGTTTTTCCCGGGCCGGTCACGCGGTTTTCCGGGAGCATTTTTCGCAAAGGGGAGATCACCTTTTCAACCGCCGTTGGCGACCTGCCTCCGGTTGCGGAAAACGCCAATCAGACGGTTGCTTTCCGCAAGCCGCCCCGGAACGAGTTGCAGACCTGTCTGCGCGGCGAAACGCGGACTGTGACCGATCATTATTCGCCTGCTTTGTCGAAAATCCAGCTTGAGCGGGTGCAAGGTTTGCGCGCCGGCCAGACGATGAAAGACCTGCCCGCGCGTCTGCAACATGAATCATTCCGGCGGCGCGCCTTCCGCCGGGTGATGGATGGAACGCCCGTGGAGAAACGCGGCGGCGCGCCCTCCGGTTTGAAGCGGCTCTTCGCCGACGAACCGAGCCTGACCATCACCAGCGCGGCCACGCGGGAGTTTGTGCATCCAACGGAAGATCGGCTGCTCACGTTGCGTGAGTGCGCCCGGTTGCAAACGTTCCCTGATTGGTTTGAATTCGCGGGCGGCGCGGCGAGCCGCATCCGGCAAATCGGCAATGCCATCCCGCCGATGCTGGCGCGGGCGGTCGGCGAACACATCGCCCAAGAGTATGGCTTTGCCCCTGATTACGGCGGCTCCTGCCATCCGTCGCTTCGCTTTTGCCTGACCCGCCAGAAGGAATGATCCCGGCCTTGTCGCAGACCGAGTCATTGCTGTCCGAACTGGCGGGCGTGAAGAATGGACAACTTGTGCTGCTCGAACAGCCGATTAAATAACCATGCTGATACCCGCAGAGATCAAAAAATCGTTCAGCGCCGCGCGCATCCTCGGAAGCGGAGACGACAGGGTGACGCTATCGGAAAACGAATTGTTCCGCCTGCTGACGCAGTGTTGCAACGACCTCTCAATTTCACATTCAGTCTCGAAATTGCCCCCGGTTTCACCGCCAAGCGCGGATTATTACCGGATTCCAATGTCTTGGTTTGAGACTGCACAGAAAAATTGTCCCTCCGCTCCGGCGCTCGTGGAGCGCCTGTCTGCTTGCGTTGCACACACAGCCGATTTTCGCCTTTATTTTGAAAACCTCGCCACGTTGCTAAGCGGCGACTTAAGTATCAACGCATTCTCTCCAGCCAACCGAAACCAACCATGGACCAGATAGGCCCGCGCAGCCTGCTGGAGTTTGGCGGCATGAACGACGGATTGCTCGCATCCTGGCTGATTTGGCGAAAGTGGATTTTCGACGTGGATAATCGCGCGGCGCAGGAAACGGGCTATTTGTTCGAACCGGTGCTGGCGAGTTGCCTTGGCGGCGAAGCGGTTGGCGCAAAGAATTCCCCCGTCAAACGCCTGAACGAACGTAATGAACCGACCGGCGACGGCCGTCAAATTGACTGCTATGATGGCGGGGACCAATTAGCCTACGAATTCAAACTTCGCGTTACCATTGCCGCCAGCGGCCAGGGCCGCTTTGCCGAAGAACTTTCTTTTCCGCGCGAAGCTCGTGCCGCCGGTTTGACACCCGTGCTCATCGTTCTCGACCCAACGCCCTCGCCGCGACTTGAAGAACTTATCGCAGCGTACGAGACAAGCCGTGGCCGACATTATATAGGCACAAATGCTTGGACACACATGAAATCCAAAGCGGGCAAGACGATGGCGGTTTTTCTCAAACGTTACATCCGCCGTCCGCTCTCTGAAATGGCGAAACATGAAGAGACCAAGCCGGAAAATATCCGGCTTTCTTGGACCCAAAACGAAATATGCGTTCAAGGAACAGACGCAAGCATCCGCATTCCGAGAGAGATATAAAGTCACAGCCGCCTGAGACATAACCGCGCCTCGCGACAAAGCAAGATTCACTAAAATAAGGATTCGACTTTAATCTTTAAAGTTGCCTCGCAAGGCCTAGACTCTGTGGCGTGGCTCGGAAAGATTTATCAGAGACTCATTCGCACGGTTTGAATGATGTCATTGGCGTCCTGCTGGGAATGGCGGGGCTGCTCCTTGTACTGGCCTTGTTCTCCTACGATCCGCATGACATGGCCATGAACGTCGTGCCGCCCAATTCCCCGCTGCATAACCGGGCGGGTCCGCTGGGCGCCTGGACGGCTTCGATTTTATTTCAGGTTTTCGGGGTGGCGGCGTTCATGATTCCCGTGCTGCTCCTGGTTCACGGGCTGGGCTATTTGTTTCAATTCCTGTCCTATTTGCAACGGCGCTGGGTTTGGGGCGCGGTGATGCTGCTGTGTTGCATGGGGCTGGTAAGCCTGTTCGAGCCGGATTTTCGTTTGCTGCAACGGCTGCAAGCCGCGCTCAACGCTCCGAGCGCCGGCGGCTATGTGGGTCATTTTTTCAACACGTTCATTTTGCGCCATTTCGGAAAGGCGGGCGCCACCATCGTCCTGGCGGCGGTCTATTTGGTCAGCATCATTTACCTCACCAATTTCAAATTGGGCGAATGGTGCCGGGAATGGTGGGCCGATCGCTTCAGCGGAGCCGCCCCAAAAACCAACGGGGAAAAGGACCTCGAACGCCGGGCGCGCGACTTGGAAAAACAGGCGCGCAAGTTGCAGGAGCAGTTGGATAAAAGCGACCCGGCTGGAGCAACCGGCAAAGCCGCCGAACCCAGCGGCCTGGGCGCCGACGGATTGCCTGTGCCGGAACCGACGGTGCGCGACATGAGCATCCCGCAGCCCTCCAAATCCGGCTCGGGCGCGAAAAGAATGCACGCCGAAAAAGAGAAGGAACCCGTCGCCGCTGAGGAAGGCGAAGTTATTCCGGCGCACGAAGTGGCGGCCGCCACCACGGCGGATATTTTGGGCAGGCCCTCGGAAACGGCGGCAAATCCCGCCCCGGCCAAAGAAGAGGAATCCGAGGCAGCCATGGCCGCCCACGCGGCCGATGCGACGGAATCCGCCTCGGAATCGGACGAGCATCCCGCCCCGCACAAGACAAAACATCTCCAGCGCAAACCCAGGCAGATCGCCGTGGCGACCACGCCGCTCATTAGCAATTACAAATTGCCGCTGATGGATTTTCTCCAGTTCCCCGATCTGACGGCCAAACCGACGGAATCGAAAGACGAACTGATGGCCAACGCCCGGCTCATGCAGCAAACCTTGGCGCAATTTGACATCGAAGTGGCCTTGGGCGACATCACCAAAGGGCCGACCATCACCCGTTACGAGCTGCATCCCGCGCCCGGCGTAAAGCTGGAAAAAATCGTCGGTCTGAACAACAACATCGCCGCCGCGCTCAAGGCTGAACGCATCCACATCCTCGCGCCCGTCCCCGGCAAAAGTTCCGTGGGCGTGGAGGTGCCAAACGCGGTCAAGACCAAGGTCATCATGCGCGACTTGTTCGAGTCCGAGGAATGGCGCACGACCAAGGCCCGCATCCCTCTGGCCCTGGGCAAGGATGTTTACGGCACGTCCATCGTCGCCGATCTGGCCGAAATGCCGCATTTGCTCATCGCCGGCAGCACCGGTTCGGGCAAATCCGTCTGCATCAACTCCATCATCGCCTCCCTGCTTTACAAATTCGCGCCGGACCAACTGCGCTTCGTCATGATCGATCCCAAAGTGGTCGAATTGCAGCAATACAATTTCCTGCCCCACTTGGTCGTGCCGGTGGTGACGGACCCGAAAAAAGTCATTCTCGCCCTGCGCTGGGTGGTGAATGAAATGGAAAAGCGGTACCAGATTTTCGCCAAAGTCGGCGTGCGCAACATCCGCTCCTTCAATGAACGGCCCAAAAACAAGCCGCTCCCGCCCAGGGAGCCGGAGTTGCCCTTGATGTCCAAAAAGGAAAAGGTTGAGGCCAACTCGGATGGCTTCGCGGTTGAGTTGGACGAGGAAATTGTCGTGCCGCGCGATGAGGAGATCATCATCCCGGACCATCTGAGTTACATCGTGGTCATCATCGACGAACTGGCGGACCTGATGCTGGTGGCGCCGGCGGATGTTGAAATGGCCATCGCCCGCATCACCCAAATGGCGCGGGCGGCGGGCATCCATTGCATCGTGGCCACGCAACGGCCGAGCGTCGATGTCATCACCGGCGTGATCAAGGCCAACATTCCCACCCGCATCGCCTTTCAAGTCGCGGCCAAAGTGGATTCGCGCACCATTCTCGACACCATGGGCGCGGACAAATTGCTGGGCAAAGGCGACATGCTTTATCTCCCCCCCGGTTCGGGCAAGTTGATCCGGATACAAGGCGCGCTGATTACCGACGACGAATTGCAAAACGTGGTCAACTTCATCGCCAAACAGGGCAGGCCAAGCTACGAACTGGAAATCCACCGCCAGTTGCAACGGGCCAACATCAGCACGGAAACGGAACAGGGCGCCAGCGAGGAGGACGAAGACCTGATCCAGCAATGCATCGAGGTCATCCGCAGCGAGCAAAAGGCCAGCGTGTCGCTCATGCAACGCCGCCTGCGCCTGGGTTACACCCGGGCCGCGCGCATCATGGACGAATTGGAATTGCGCGGCATCGTCGGCCCCAGCCGGGGAGCCGAGCCGCGCGATATTCTTATTGACCTTGATGAAGGCGGGGCCGACGGCAATCCGCCCTCCCAAGACGAAGAACCGGCGGCTGGAAAATAGCGGCGGAAGCGGGGGCGAAACTTGTAACGCCCTGCGCCTCAAGTTCTGAAAGCCCGTCCTTCAATCTTGCGGCGCCTTCTGTCAAATCCGAATTCCTCCCCGGGATGAGCATTTTTTGGGAGACCTGGCGCAAATGAGCTTGCCCCGGGGCGGTATTCATGCAACCTATCTATACGCGGTGGAGAGGTGGCAGAGTGGTTTAACGCGCACGCCTGGAAAGCGTGAGTACCTAAACAGTACCGGGGGTTCGAATCCCCCCCTCTCCGCCATTACGCGCGGTTCTTCCTTTGCGCGTGACTTTGTTCGTTGCCGTCCGCACATTGAGCCAGCCAAATGAAGCAGCAATCTTCAGTTTCCCGCAGCGGCCGGTTTACCGCCGGCCTCGCCTCCGACGCCGCTTGTTACAGCCAGTCTGTCTCCTTTGACTGGCGTTTGTGGGAGCAGGACATCCTCGGTTCCCTGGCTCATGCCGCCATGTTGAACAAAATCGGCCTGCTCTCCGCCCCGGAATTTTTCGAGATCGAACAGGCTTTCGACGAGATCGCCCACGAAATCCTCGACGGCAAATTCAAGTGGAAACCGGAACTGGAAGATGTCCACATGAACATCGAGGCGGAGTTGACCCGCCGCACGCCTGCCGGGGCGAAGTTGCACACCGCCCGCTCGCGCAACGACCAAGTGGCCCTTGATATGCGCTTGTGGCTGCGTGATGAAATCATCGCTTTGACCGGCGAAATCCAGGCTTTGCAAAAGGCGTTGACCGGGCTGGCCGGCAAGTATGCGGACGTCATCATCCCCGGCTACACTCATATGCAGCGCGCCCAGCCGGTTTATTTTGCCCACCACATGCTCGCCTATGTCGAGATGCTTGACCGCGACAGCGGGCGGCTGGCGGATTGTTTTTATCGCGCCAACGTTTGCCCCCTGGGCAGCGGCGCCATCGCTGGTTCCACCCTGTCGCTGGACCGGAATCTGGTGGCGGCCTTGCTGGGTTTTGTGGATGACAAGGGCCGGCCCCGGCTTACGCAAAATTCGATGGATGCGGTGAGTGATCGCGATTTCGCGGTGGAATTCTGCGCCGACGCCGCCCTGCTGGCGGCGCATCTTTCGCGGCTGGCCGAGGATTGGATACTCTGGGCGACGGCGGAATTTCATTTCATCACCCTGGCCGACGCCTATACCACCGGGTCGTCCCTCATGCCGCAAAAGAAAAATCCCGACATCGCCGAACTCACGCGCGGCAAGGCCGGCCGGGTCTTTGGCAATTTGATGTCGCTCCTGACGTTGTTGAAGGGTCTGCCCATGACTTACAACCGCGATTTGCAGGAGGACAAGGAGCGGTTGTTCGATTCCGCCGACACCGTCCGGGCGGCCGTGCGGCTGATGGCGTCCATGATCGCCACCACCGAGGTGGATGTTAAAAAATGCCAAGCCGCCGCCGCCGACCCGGCCCTTCTCGCCACCGATCTGGCCGATTATCTGGTGGGCAAAGGCATGCCGTTCCGGCAGGCGCACCACATCGTTGGCGCGGTGGTCGCCCTTGCCGAAAAATCCGGCAAACTGCTCAATCAACTTACGCTGGCCGAATTGCAGACCGTGGACAAAATGTTCGCGGCCGACGCCCTCGACGTTTTCAATCTCAAACGCGCCATGGCCGCCCGAAATCTGACCGGTTCCCCCGGAACCAAGGAAGTCGCCCGGCAATTGGCCCGTTGGCGCAAGCGGCTGGCGTAACCGCGCCGAAAATCGCGCGCGCCTGGTGAGGTTTCCGTGAATGCCGATCTGAATAATTTGCTCAAGGCCACGTCCCGCTCCTTTTACCGGACGCTGGCCGTCCTGCCCGCCGCCGTGCGCCCGCAAATCAGCCTTGCCTACCTTCTGGCCCGCGCGGCGGACACCATTGCCGACACCGAATTGGTTTCTGTTCCGGCCCGGCTCCAGGCCTTGGAAGCGTTGCGCGGCAGAATTCTCGGCGAAACCACCGCCGCCTTGGAATTTGGCCAATTGCAGCAAGGATGCGCCTTGCCGGCGGAGAAAATCCTGTTGGAAAGGATTGAGGAAGCATTGCAATTGCTCGGGGCATTGCCGGAAGACGACCGCCTCTTGGTGCGCGAGGTTTTGCGCGTCATCATCAGCGGCCAGACACTGGATTTGACCCGCTTCCCCAAAGCCGCCCCGGGCGCCCCGGTGACGGCCTTGCAAACCGAGGCGGAACTGGACGATTACACTTACCGCGTCGCCGGTTGCGTGGGGGAATTCTGGACCAAAATCTGTCAACTGCATCTTCTCCCCCGCCCCACCGCGGACGACGCCGTTTTTTTGCGCGACGGCATTCGTTTTGGCAAAGGGTTGCAATACGTCAACATCCTGCGCGATCTCCCGCGCGATTTGCGCAAAGGCCGCTGCTACCTTCCCAGCCAGACCCTGGCGGCGGCGGGCCTCATTCCCCGGACAACATGGAGCGATTTCGCGCGTCGTATAATAACTGGCTGACTGTCGCCGAAGACCATTTGAGCGCGGGTTGGGGCTATATCAACGCCCTGCCATTGGGGCAAATCCGGTTGCGCCTGGCCTGCGCCTGGCCGGTGCTGATCGGCATCGGCACCCTCCGACTGCTGCGGCGGGAAAATGTGCTGGATGACTCCCGGCGGGTGAAAGTCAGCCGTCCCCAGTTCCGCGCCCTCATAGCCCGGTCGATTTTGCTTTATCCGTTCCCGGCCCTTTGGCGGCGGCAATTCAACCGCGAAAGTAAATGCAAATGCAGTTGATTTTCGCCGTTGTTTCCGTTAAAAAAGCGGCATGAAGATTGGCAAGCTTTGCGTTTTGTGCGGTTGTGTCGTCATGATTGGTGCAAGTCCGATCATTGCGCAACCTTCATCCGGTGACAACGATGACCAGCAAAAAGCCCTCGAAGCTTTGCGCAAGGCCGAGGCTTTACCCGTCGCGCCGGATGTGATTGCGGATGCCAATGCCGCCACAAACAACACTGCCGCGATCATCGCCCCTGCCACCGCTGCTCCCGTCGCGCCAGTTGCGGAACCAGCCGCTCCCGTCGCAGTTCCCGCCGCGGTCGTCGCTGCCGATGACCAAAGCAAGGCACTGGAGGCCCTGCGCAAAGCCGAAAGCGAGCCTGTTGTTCCAGATGT
>CAZLEE010000019.1:0-34929 GCA_964558455.1 uncultured Verrucomicrobiota bacterium
GCTTAAGGAGTGGTTTGAAACGCAAGAATGTGACGGAAAATCTTCGGATGACCAGCTTCAGCCTAAACAACATTCACAAGCCATTCAAAACTGATGCATATCCCAAAAATGACTAAAGATGTCCCAAAATGGCGTAGAAAACGGACGCCCGCTCTCTAGTATCGGCGGTGGTGGAAAAGGCGTGATTTTTTGAAGCAACCAGCATTATCGCCGGGAAAACTCAATTTTTAGTCACACCTCAATACAATCAAGAAAGGGAATAACATGAAAAATAAATCAACCAGAAACGTAATGGTCTTTGCCACAACATGCCTGTTGATCGGACTCTTTCTTCCAACTCCGGGCCGGGCCAGTGTTATCGATGCCGGGTATGACCTTTTCTCCACAGACCCAAGCGGCACCACGTTTGGCGGGGTTAATTTCCAAGGAGACCCCTTGGGCGCATATAATTTTGGTGGTGGGTCGGTCAATGTGGGCAACACCGATACTATCATACAACGCCTCAGCACCGTGACTGTCCCCGCAAGCGGCAGCGTGAACGTCAACATTCAGGTTGACGCAATGCAACTTGAGAGCGTCTCTCCGATGTTTGGGGCGCAAAATGGCTTTCTCAACCTCGATGGCAGTCAACTAAGCTCCGATACCGGCTCTCTCGCCATCAATGCCAACGGCACATTCACGAGCTTCTTTGACGTGTTTTTTGATATACAGGCCGGCTCATTGACCGGCACGACTGAGGCCACCGGGTCGCTCTCAGTCACTGGATCAGGGGATTGGGTGTCCACCCCGTCCGGCTGGTACGTGACCTCGTCCTCTTATGATGTCACGCCACAACTATCGACCGGCAGCGCTAATTGGCCCACAGCCAGCGAGAGCGGCGTTATGACTTTGACCACTGCCGTTCCTGAACCAGGCACCATGATCGCGGGCGCGTTGATGCTGCTTCCTCTTGGATCGGGCGCCGTTCGGCGGCTTGGCAAGAAATTGCAGGCGGCCTGAGTAATTACAGTCTATCGGTTTTTTGACGTCAGGGCGGCAAGGCGTTGGGCGTTTAATTTCATGGCGCTAAGGTAGTCGCCTTTATCCGGCTGGCTCGCGCAGGTTTCGTAGGCCACCGGCTCAATGCCCATTTTTCGCAACCGCTCCGCAACCGCCGGTAGCGGGTCTTCCTCCCAAATCATGATCCGGCCAGGGTGTTCGGCGTATAGTTTCTCGAATTTTTGCCACTCGGCGTCGGATGGCATTTCGTCGGGTTCCCAGTGGACGTTTTTCAGATTCCAGCCATAACGGCGGGCGGCATAATGATAGACCGGATGCGAGGCGAGCATCGGGGCGTTGCCCAGCGGGGCGGAAGCGCGTTCGAGGGCGGCATCCAGATTGTCCAGATCGGCGTCGAGCGATTGCAGATTCGCGTCAAATTGCTTGGTCGCGGCGGGTTCGAGCCGGGCCAGTTCATCGCGAATCGCCTGCGCTTGCAGCTTGGCCTGGCGCGGGTCCATCCAGGTGTTGAAGTCGAGCAAGCCGTGGCTGTGCAGACCCTCCTTGCCATGGCTGTGGGTGATGACCTCTCCGTTTGTCATGTAACGATCCGCAAACGACGCGGAAGTCACGACCTGACCGGCGAGCGGCAACACGCTGGTCAACCGCCATTTTGCGTAGTCCGCCCCGTTGAGGAGGATCAGGTCGGCTTGTTGATATTGCCTGATACCCTTCGCGTCCGGTTTCCAGAACGCGGGATCGTCCTGGCTGGGGATGGGGAAGACGATCTCCACCCGGTCACCCGCGATGCGTTTTGTGAAATAGTAGAGCGGGTAGTTGACAACTGCCACGCGCGGTTTCCCGGCCAGCGCGCGAGGCCAGGCCGACCCGCCGCCGGACACCGATGCCCCCGCCGCAACGTCCCGCCCGCCGGAAAGGCCGAATTTATTGAGGACAACCCAGGCCAGCGCGACCGCAATCGCGACCCCCGCGACCACAACGATGACAATTTCCGCCGTCTGCATGGCGCATGCCATCCAGCGCGCGCACCCCAGCTTGAACAGCGTCTCCATCTCGCCGCGACGCAATCGAAGCGAAAGCAGAATCACCAAGGCGAGCAACAAGGCCGTCGCCCCTCCCACCAGCAAAGCCTGGGCGTCAAAGAATTGCTTCATGCGGAAAACAAGATCGAACGTCTCGGCGATGACCTGTTTCGGCGCCAGCAATTGGGCGGTCGCCTTCGCGTCCTCGTAACGTCCGCGCAAAATAGTGGCGGATTTCGTGTCATGCGGCAGCACAATGATGGCGCTCACCGGAAATGTGGACTCGTCGCCATGCGTATGGAACAGGGCGATGTTGTCGTCGGTGATTTCCTGAAAAGGAAGGACGGCCGCGCTGGCGGTCAGATGGGTCGCGTCGCGTCCGATCATCATGTTTGGGTCTATTTTCGTCACATCCTGATGCCCGTGCATGATGCCGAGAATGATCCATTCCGTTTTGTAATCGGCAAAGATGGCGCCGTCATCCGCCGTGCCGGTTGGCGCAAGAATGCCCCGAACGCGCATGTTAACAGGATACGAGCCGGCCAGATCGAACACGTTTTCGGGATCACTCATCAGCCTGTCGCCGGGTTTCAGGTTCAGTTTTTCCGCCACGGCCGCTCCAAGCAAACAATCGCCGACCCGGATCAATCCCTCGCCCCGCGCGACGCTCAAGCCGCGGAAAGCGAAATATTCCAGTGAAGTTCCGACGATGGGGAATCCGCCAGCCGTATGTTTTTCGAGAATGGGAATGCCAAGCGCGAGACCGCTGCGGTTGATGGCGGCGACATCGGCCATGGTAAGGTCCCTCGCAGGTTTGCCGCGGAAATAAAGGGCATGAAGGACGAGATCAAACCGGCTGCCCTGCGCCCCCGCGATCAAGGGCGTCGCCTCGGCCCGCGCCACCAAGTCGCGCTGATAACTGCGCACAAGGAGATTGACGGCCAGGGGCAGAAAGACCGCCACAGCTATGCTGAAAACCATGATGGCCGTCTTGATCTTGTTGAAGCCCAGATAACGCAGCGCGAGAAACAGGATGTTTTTCATCGCGCCCCTTCCGCCGCGAAATCGCGGCAGTTAATCACGCGCGGAAAACGCGCCGCGATTTCCGTGTCGTGGGTGACCATGAGCAAGGTCGCGCCGGTGCGCTTGATTTGCTGGAAAAGAATTTCGACCACCCGCTGTTTCGCCGAGGGGTCAAGATTGCCCGTCGGCTCGTCAGCGAGCAAGAGAGGGGGTTCGGGCAGCAAGGCGCGGCAGATGGCGACACGCTGCTTTTCCCCCTGGGAAAGGCGTTGGGGAAAGGCGCGCAGCCGGTGTTCAATGCCGGTTTCCCTGGCCAGATGTTCCACCCGGGCCGCCGTCTTGGAGGTCAGGGACAAGGCCGGATTGAGGCGGTAAGGAAGAAGGATGTTTTCAAAAACATTGAGATAACTGATCAGCTCAAAATTCTGAAAAACCAGCCCTATTTGCGTCACGCGGAAGGCGCGCCGCGCCGCGTCGCCCAACGCGCTCACCTCCCGGTCCGCGACCAGAACCTTGCCGCGCGCGGGACATAAAATACCGGAGATCAAATGCAGCAAGGTGGTCTTGCCCGACCCGCTCGGCCCGATCATGACCACGCGCTCCGACCGGGCGATGCGCAGGGACGGAACGGCGAGATGAAAATCAGAATGGGGGAAATGAAACTGGAGATTGTCGATGGCAATCATAACTTTCTTAAAAGCACCGCGCTTTTCACCTGGCTCTGGCGGGAGACATTCATCGCTGTGATTTTCCACGCGCCATCGGACGGTTCAATCTCAAAATCAGCCGAATATTCATTCACGCGCGTGTGAATATGCCCCCAATGCTCGACCGTTCCCTCCACCTGCCAGGTGACGCGCTCGGTGAAACCGTTTTTATTCTGGCCGGCCAACGGCTCGATCTGCATGATTTTCACATCCCGCACCTGCGCGACAGCCCCGCCCTGCTCCTGCATGATGAGGCCGCGCTTGATTTTCAAATACAAATCCGCCAGCAAATCGCCGTGAACACTTCGCGCCAGCGCGTCGTAAATGTCCGACTCGCTGTGGTAGTCGAAAGCCCGGTAAACATTGCGCAGAAGGGATTCAGCCACCGCCTGGCGCGATTTTTCGCCGGTGGAGACCGCGGTGAGCGACGGCAGGGGCGGCGCGCCGGGATTGTCCCAGTGGAAGACCGGCTGGCGCGGATAAAAGGTGAAACACGATCCCTTGTCGTAGGCAAAAATCACCGCGCGGGCCGCGAGCACCTCATTGTTGAACAGGGTCCATTTCAAATCGACGTGGCCGGGCGCGCCCTTGGTGGAATAAGTGAGGATTGCGCCAACCCGCGCGGTCCAGGCGCTCAAACGGCGCGGTTCGGCCCGCATGGCGAAATCCTTAAAATCCACTCCGTAAAAATCCAGCCGGTCCAATTTCGGTTTGACCGCCACGCCGTCAATTTTTAATTCGTTTTGTTCGAGAAAAGTATTTTCAAGCGTCCGGCGCGCCGTGTCCTGCTCGGACACCTCAATAAAATCAGGGTTGGCGCGCGCGACGGGCTGCCACATCTCAAGCGTGAGCAGCGGAATCAATATTTCAACGCGAACTTCCTCGTTCTGGATATAGACAAAGATATAGGTCGCCGAATAACTGGTCAGGCCAAGAGCTTGCTTTCGTTTTTCCTCCTCATACGCCTTCGTTTCCGCGTAATTGCCGGCCGCCGGCCGCAAGGTTTCGTTCCAATCGAACGCCACCGTCTCAACACTTTCGTCGCCCGAAATGCGGACGGCCGGGTCCGGGGCGAGTCCTTCGCGCGTCACCGCCAAGTCCACGATGGCGGGTATCATCATGGCATCGCCGCCGAAATGCTGTTGAAACGTGAGATGCGTCGGTTGCTTCGCCAGCGGGTATTCGAGGTGATAGACAATGGTCGTCGCCATCAAATCCGACGACGGCAACCCATCAGCCGGCAGCGTGGGCATATCCATTTTGACAACTTTGCCTTGCAGGCGGTTGCCGTCCGCATCGCGAATCACCAGGCCGTCCAGCAAAAAACTTTTGTGCTTTTCGGCGGACTGCACGATGTCCGCCACCGTGATGCGCGATTGCGCGTTGGCATAAAGCCCGTAGATGAGCAGAAAATCCTCCGGCATCACCGCAATCTTCATTTCCACCCGGTCGCGATGAACCAGCGCCTCGGTCGTGATGATCGAGATCGGATGCGCCGGCAGACAGGACGCGGCCAGCAGCAACCCAAGCGCGGCCCCCCATAATCGGAGGCGCGCCATCCCGCTCTGCCTGGGAATAGAAACGCAGGTCTGCAACTATTTCAATTCCGCCCGCAAGGTGCGAACTTCATACGCCGTCATATCGACCGCGCCATTCTCGATTTTGCCGGGCCGCCCGGCCAGGTTGGAAACGGAGATTTTTTTCGGCCTGACCTTGTTCCATTGCAGCGATGCGCGGGCTGCGGTTTCGCTGGTATTGTAAAGCCGCAGGATCAACGCCCTGCCGTCGTCGCTCGGCGCTATGGATGTGATCATGATCGAGCCGGGTGTAATTTCGACCAGCGAATCGGCCGGCGCGGGGCCTGCGGCGGGCGCGGCGATGAGCGGCTCGGTGCTTTCTACTCCGAAATGCGCGGCGGCGGTTTGATCGTAGGCGGCGTGCGGACGTATCGCGTAGCGGAACTCCGTTTCGCCTTCCTGATCGGCGCGATAATTCGTGTGCCAGTGATTGTTCATCACCCACGAATACAAGGTGGGAGACGCGTTCACATGCGACATGTAAGCCCTGGGGTTCGGTTGCGAACGCGGCAGATTGGCGGTCAGGCCGCCGACTTCAAGGAGCGGGGCTTCAACCGTGGCCCACGTCACGCCAAGTTTTCCGTTTGAAACATCCACCCAACGCTCCACGCAAAACCAGTTCTTGCAGGCGCCGGCGAGCTGGTCCTTCTCAGGCTGGGTCACGCCCCACGGAACGTTGATCCGCACGGCGGGATCGGGGATGTCGAAATCAAAACCAATATGCACGCCCTCCACGGAGCGAACCTGTTTCTTGTCTATCAGGTCGCAGATTTCCACCCGGTCCAGACCGTCCACGAGCTGGATTATCCGAACCAGCTTGTTGCAGCCGGGCGCATCCGATTCCACCCGCAATGACGCCAGCAACGATCCGTTTTCCCCGATCGTGATTTTCACCGCGCCGTTGCGTTCCGCGTCCTTGACGTTTCCGCCCGGCAGGTAAATGTATTCATTCAATCCGGCGTTCGTGGCCGCGTTCACGAATTCGTGTTCCACGCCGTTGGCGCGCAGACTCGCAATCGCGCCCGAATTCGGATCGAGTTTCAGCACGATCCCTGAATCGGCCAATGTCACCCCTTCCGCCTTGGCCGCGCCGGAGGTTGGCGCTGCTCCGGCCTCCACTGTGAATCGCCGCCCGCCAAACGGCGGGACGTTTTTCGCCACAAAAACCAGATCCCCGTCAGCCAGCCGCTGTGACGGCATGACGTCACCCTGCTCGTTTTTCACGACGTCGCCGGCCAGTTTCATTGTCTTTGGCAACGTGACCAGATCGGTGCGCGGCCATGAGGCGGTGTTGAAAACATCAACGGCAGACGTGGTCTCCGGCGCGGTTCCGCGCGTGGCGAGGGCGTCGGCCAGGAGTTTTTTTGTCTCGGATTCGCCGTCAAGCGCGAAAGCTTGTTTGATTTTCCACTGCGCCTTGACGAAATCGGAATCGGGCGACCTGATGCTGTTGTAGGCGCCCCAGGTGTGTTCGCTGTACATCGCGATGTTTTTCAACGCATCGGCATATCCGCCCGCCGGCAGCGCGCCCGGCTTGAGCAGCGTCCAGAGGATTTCGCCCTGTGTCATGCGGTCGGAGGAAAGCCGGTTGATGCCCGTTTCGCGCGCGCTCGACCCCGCCCCGTCTTCCCAATACGGTGTCATGTCGCCGCGATAAACCGGAAGGGTCGCGCCGTAGCGCTTTTCAAACTCGTGAAACATCTCGCTCGTTGTGGAGATGACGAGCTTGGGCCACGCATATTTTACATTCCAGTCGCGCACGGCCGGCATCACGGTTTCGTCCGGCCCGCCATTGTCGCCCTTCGTCCAGCGCAATTGCACAATGTCGTAAGGATAACCCCATTCATCAAGCTGCGTGGTCAACTCGGCGATGGCGTCGCGGATCGAGCCGCAATGGTGGCCGATGGAATACCCCCCCTGCGCGCCCCAGTAAATGGCGCGGTCCAAACCGGAAGGCGACTCCCAGGCGAACGGATGATTTTCCCACTGCACGCGGACGTACCCAATCCGGTCGCCCACCATGCCGCTGGAGGCGTTGGGGCCGTCGGAAATGTATTTCACGCCGGCTTGCGCAAGCGATGGCACAATGCCCCAGGTCAGGCCCGGCACGTCGCTGATCATCATCGAATCCACCTTCACGCCACAACGCCGTCCCAGATCCGTGGCGAATTTCATCTGCCGCAAAAGCTCCTCGCCGCGAGCCAGGCCGGTCAGCAAATTCCCATACATCGCGTCCAAACCGATGCGGTGTTCGCGCACGGCCTGCTCGAACTCCTTCTTTTGCTGCGGCGTGGCAATCTTGTAAAATTGTTCAACCTGCCAGAAAACCTCCGTGTTCCATTTGAACTGCGCGTTGGGCGGATAGTTTTTCGTCTTCTTGATCAACTCCAGCGCGTGGATGACGTTGTGGGCCTGCTTCGCCGCGATATGGGGCTGGATGTCGGTATAGCCGATGTCGCAATGCGAATGCATCAGCACATAATATGTTCGCGGCTTGCACTCCGGCACGCTCACGGTTTGCTTCAGCGCCACGCGCCCGGATTGAAGGGAGATCGTTGCCTGGCACTCGTTGGTTGCGCTCACGCCCGCCGGAAGAAATACGGAAAAATAGTTCGCGCCTCGGGACTTTGCGGGCAATACCGTCTTCTCCTGCGCTCCTCCGCATTCCACATCAAACGTCACCGGCCCATACAGCTTTCCGCCCCGGAGCGACACGGCGATTTCGCGGCCCGGACGCCCGTCCGGCCTGTAAGGACAATACGGCAGCGCCGCGCATGCCATGTCTGTCGGCGACGGCAAATCCGCCTCCGCCACTTCCCGGCCTGTGCTGAATCGCACCGCGCTCAACCCGTAATAATCGCCGCCGTAATTTCCATCCTTCGGCTCCGCCGCGATCACCACCGATTTCAAGGCGCGTCCGGCGGCGGCGTTGCTGATGACGAAAGCCTCCAACCCTGCGCTTCCCTCTGCGCGCGGCAATTCGATCACCGCCGGCGTGGTCAGCGCGAACCACGACACGCCGTCCGTTGACCCGAAAATGCGCGTGCGCCGGAACCCGCGTTCGGTGAGATTCGCCTGGTTGTGGTTCCAGATGTCAATCAAACCAATCTTCTGCGGCTGCGCAAAATCGAACCGCACCCACGCCGGCGAAAGAGGCAGGCCCTCAGCCGCGCGGGTCGGCTCCGGCCACTGCGTGCCATGCCACATCGTCACCGCGTTATGGCTGTTATCGTGCAGACCGTCACTCATGCCCGATCCATCCACCAGATGCCTCGCCCCCCCATGTACGAACTCGCTCGACGCGGTAACCGTGATGCCATCCGCCGGGATCTCGTCCTCAATAATCACCGCCTGGGCAAAGGACGCCGTCATCAGGGCCAAAGACGCAACCAGCCACCGCAAAACAGCCGCATTCGATTTCACTATTATACTTTTCATTGCTTATTTTTGGTTCGCTAAATTCCTCCGGGCCGTGATCCGGTTTCGCCGAAGGTTCTGTACAATAGACGCATTGGCCCGGCAGAAAGTCACGCTGATTTGCGCTAATTTTGGTCTTGGATTAAAAGTGCATTTCGCCGGAAACCGGCTATTCTCGCACGAAATATGCGCTTGTCGCGCTCCAGACGGCTGCCTGCCGTGCGCCCGGGGAATTGCGGAGGGTTCAAACGGCATTGGCGGCGATTTTTGCAAATTGCCGTGTTTTGCGGAATCGGAATGTATTGGATTCTGTGTGCGGCGGCGGTTCCCCCGGCTTCCGCGCCAGCCAAAAGCGAATCAGTCGCCGCCAGTGCCACGCCAGGCATGTCCGCTTTGAGTTCAAAATACGGCGTTGGCGTCTGGATTTGGACTTCTGAAACACACGATCAGCAATTATGCCGGTTCTGGCGTGGATTTGAAATTCCCGAGAGGGCGAAAGTGGTCAAAGCGCGCTTGCGCATCGCGGTGGACGACTCCTACAGCCTTTTTCTTGATGGCCGTGAGATTGGCCGCGGCGGCGGGTGGCATCAGCTCACGGAATATGATTTGACCCTGTTGCTGGAACCGGGTTCGCACACGCTGGCCATCGAAGCGTTCAATGCTTTCAAACAGGCCGGCGTGCTCGTTGGGTTGCGCGTCGAATTGGCGGACGGGAGAAGCGTCGAAGTTGTTTCGGATCAAAATTGGAAAGTGGCGCCCAACACCGATGGCCGGTGGGAAAAAAGGACTCGGGCGCGCGCGAATTGGCCTCCGGCAACGGTCATGGCCGTCTTCGGACAGGCGCCATGGCCTGGGATACCGGGCGTCCTCAAAGCCCCGCAGATTTACCCGGTTGTTTTACAATTTTGGCAGGCGGGCTGGTTTCAGATTGCGTTGCTTTCCCTGTGCGCCTTTGTGGTGGCGGTGTGTCTCCGGTTGATGGGCAAGGTGGCGATTCAATCACACGCCCAACAAGTGGTGCAGCGGGAGCGGGCAAGGATTGCGCGGGACATTCACGACGACCTGACGGCAGGATTGACGCAACTGGTGTTGATGGGAGAAGTGGCGCGAAGCACCCTGCCGGCCGGATCGGAACCGCGCCAGCGCGTGGACAAACTCTGCGAAAAAGCCCGCAGCCTTTCCCGTTCCATGAATGAAATCATCTGGGTGGTTAATTCGCAGCGGGACACCCTCCACGCTGTCGCCTCGTACATCTGCAAATATGCCGAAACCTTCCTGCAAACAACCTCCATTCGCTGCCGTTTTGACATTGAGGAAGAAATGTCGGATCTGCCTTGCGACATGGGAATGAGGCGCAACCTCTTCCTCGCCGTCAAAGAAGCGCTCAACAACGCGGTGCAACATTCCAAGGCAACCGAATTGGTCCTGTCCATTCATCGGCAGGGACAGAGCGTTGTGGTGGTCATGGAGGACAATGGCGAAGGATTCGATCCCGCCCTGGCCGACCAGGAACGCAACGGCCTTTCCAGCATGAGGCAACGCGCCGCCGAGGCCGGAGGCGTCTGCCATGTCATCAGTCGGCCAGGCGCCGGATGCCGCGTCGAATTTGTCGTGCCGCTCGTGTGCGCCACTCGGCTTCATCCCAACCTCCTGTCCCGGTTTTGGAAACGCCGCGCGCCTTTGCCTGCAACGCCCCCGTCTGCGCCAACGGTCTCCACCCCAACGGTTCATCCGTCGCCTCCCACTCCATGAACCCATCCGATACCACCCAATTACCAGCCAAACCCGTCGCCCCCCTCCTCCATAAAATCGCCGTGGTCGAGGATTTGCGGGAAATCCGCGAAAGTTTGTCGCAGTTGATCGGGACTCTCGCGGATTTCAAGTGCGTCTGCGCCTGCGCTTCAGGCGAAGACGCGCTCAAACAAATCCCCCCTGCCCGCCCGGATGTCGTGCTCATGGATATTTTCCTGCCCGGCATGTCGGGCATCGAATGTACCACACGCCTCAAGGTCCTGTTGCCGGATGTCCGGATTCTCATCCTGACCGCCTCGGATGACGAGGAGATGGTTTTCCCGGCGCTGGAAGCCGGCGCGGACGGGTACTTATTGAAACAGGCCGAACCGGCCGATTTGCGCGCCGCACTACTGGACCTGCTCCAGGGAGGGGTTCCCATGACCAGCGGCATCGCCCGCCAAGTGGTGGATTATTTTCGCCACAGGGCGAAATCGCGCGACCAAATCGTGCATCTGACTCCCCGCGAGAAAGAGCTTTTGATCCAGCTTTCCAAAGGCTATTCCAACAAGGAAATCGCCGGCAAACTCTCTCTCAGCGTTGAAACCATTCATGGCCACATGAAAAACATCTTCAAAAAAATGCATGTCCGCTCCCGGGCCGAAGCCGTGGCCAAATACATATCCTCACACAACGATTGACTCCCCCTATTTGGGGGGGATGACAACAGGGCGCTTTTCTGCCATACTCAAGTCCACAGAAGCCCTAACTGACACCAATCATGAAAATGAACATCTCCCAAAACAAGAATCCAGTGCTCAGATCGCTGTTCCTCGCCGCTTTCCTGCTGTTGCTGCTGGCGACCGCTTCCGTCCGCGCCGGCACCATCACACTGAACAGCCTGCCCGCCACCGGCACCGATGCGGCCACGGGACTCAGTTCCAACAACAACTATAGGTGCTGCATCGCATGGGGGGCGACGGCCAACGTCACCATCAATGGAGTTGTCTTTAAGGCAGTGTCGCCAACCACCGGCGTCACTAATGCCAGCGGCACCGACACCTATGGCGGTCCTTGGTCCATCAACTGCTACAACACGGTCACCACCGGCAACCAAGGTATGGGCAACACTACCGGAAACGAGACCACCAATGCGAACGGGAATACGGAGGTTTTATTGTCAAAATTGACTTATCTCAGAGGGACGCCCGGAATTGACAGTTGGGTCGCTCTAAACTTCGGTGGGCTGGTCCCTGGAGGACAGTATGCCTTGCGTCTTTACTATTGTCAGCGGTCCGGCGACACCGGTAACACCAATCGGCCGCTGAATATTGCTTACAACGGAGAGGGAACCACAACCAATCAACAATATAACGGCAATCCGCTCAATGAGGATGCCGGCGGAGCGGCTTTTATCGAGTACGATTTTACGGCCGCAACAACCTCTGTTTCGATGTTCATGACTAACGAATATTCAACCGAGAGTCCGTTGATTTACGGAACCTCATTGCAAGAGACCGCCCCTCCCGAAACGTTTGTGGCGCCAGCCATCAGTACGCAACCTGTGGGCTTTACCAATTACGCCGGCCAGACTGTCTCTTTAAGTGTGGGTGCCAGCGGCGCGCCCAGCCCCACTTATCAATGGTACCAGGGCAATTCGGCGCTTACTGGCGCGACCAATTTCTCACTGGTCTTCAGTCCCCTGGATCCAACCAACGCGGGTTCGTATTATGTGGTTGTCAGCAATTATTACGCTGTCAGCAACCTTGCCGGAGCGGTGACGAGCAGCGTGGTGTCCGTGGTGGTTCTGAACCCCATCACCGAAGAACCCGGCAACGTGACGGCCACCAATGGGCAGACCGCGACGTTTTGGGTCAACGCGGTCGGGGCGACTAATTACCAGTGGTACAGCAACAGCGGCCTCATTACCGGGGCGACCAACGCGGTTTATACCACCCCCAACCTGACGATGGCGGCCAATAACTCGAGCTATACCGTGACCGTCACCACGCCGGATGGCCCCACAAACAGCACCACGGCCACATTGACGGTGGTGGCGGACACCGCGCCTCCCACTGTTTTCTCAGCCACCCAATCAACCAATGCGACGGCAACGAACATCGTGGTGGTCTATTCCGAGGCTGTCAGCGCGGCAACGGCTCTCAACACCGCCAACTATTCGTTAAACGGCGTCACCCCCGTGTCCGCCGTCGCAGGCAGCCAACCCAACGTGGTCATTCTCGCCCCCGCGACGGCCTTGAGCACGAATACGGCCAATTTCCTGACGATTCAAAACGTGCAGGACTTGTCGGCCAATACCATCGTCACCGCAAATGTTCCGGTGTTCCCGGCCAACATGTCGCTTTGGCTCAGAGCCGATGCCGGCGTGATGACGGATGTCAATGGCAACGTCGTCGAATGGCTGGATCAAACGGCCAACGCCAACAACGCAACGCAATACAGCGGCGGACCGACCGAAAGGCCGACCCCCCAATCCGGTGCGATGAATGGGGAACCCGCGCTCTCCTTCAATGCAGCCAACACCAACTATCTCCAAGTCGCGACCTCGCCAAGCGTCGCCATCACCGGCGACATCACGATTTACGCGGTGGCCAACTTCTCGGATTATGCCGCGGCAAGAGAGATTCTCGGCAAAACGAAGGGCAACATACCGGCGCCGAATGACTATTACGTCTTAAGTGCCACCTCAGGGGCGACCCTCTTTCGCGGCAACGGCTCGGTTTACGGTCACTTCGCGGCTTCGAGCGTTCCTTCCCTCGGCACTCAGCACGTCTTGGCGGTGATGACGATGTCAGCCACCAACGTCAGTCATTTCCTTGACGGCGTGGCTGATGGAACAGGCATTTTGAACAACACCCTCACGGCCTCGGAAATCACCGATGCCGGCCTGCCGCTTGACATTGGCTCGCGCAATGATTTGGCCCAACTCATGAATGGCGATATAGCCGAAGTGATGCTCTTCAGCGACGCCGTGTCCCCCGCCGACCGCACCAACATTGATAATTATTTGGGCGTTAAATACTTCCCATTCACCATTACCCAGCAGCCGGCGCCCGTGACCACCAACGAAGGAGGGACGGCGACATTTTCTATCGCGGCCAGCCAGGGCAGCGCGCATCTGACCTATCAATGGCAGGAGAGCACCACCAATAATCCCACCCCCGCCAATATTCCCGGCGCTACTAATGCCTCCTATACCACTTCCACCCTCGCGCCGGGCGATAACGGGGACACGTTTGACGTGCTGATGTCCGTTCCCGGTGGTCCCACAAACGTCAGCAGCCCGGCGACGTTGACAGTTAACACCGCGCCCCCTGTGGTTGTCTCGGCGGGAACGGCGATTTGGAGTCAATCACAAAGCGTCGTGGTCTTTTCCGAGGCGGTCTCCCCCGCCACAGCCACCGTTGCCGGCAATTACTCGCTCAGCCCCAGCGGACGCGTCCTTTCCGCCGTAATGGGCGGCGCCCCCAACGAGGTCGTCCTCACCACGTCGCCTCTGACGCCAGGCACGGCGTATTCCCTGACGGTTTCAAACGTGATGGATTTATACAACAACACGATTGTGACCGCTTCCACCCAGACCGGGGTCTATCCGGTATCCGTTGCCTTGTGGCTTGAGGGCAACGAGGGCGTGACGGTGGATGGAAACGGCTATGTCACCCAGTGGAATGATCAGTCTGGAAATGGCAACGACCTGTTTCAACCGTCTGGGGATTTCTATGCGCCCCTGCAGGTCACCAACGGGATCAATGGCCTGCCCACCCTTCAATTTGATGGGACCAACGACTATATGTATGCCAATGCATCTTCCAGTTTGGCAATCACCGGCGATATGTCGGTCTTTGCCGTGATGAACTTCAGTAACTTAAACAGTGCGGGCAACACCATCGTTTCAAGGGATCAGGCCAACCTGGCGGATCCCTACGACTATTACGTGACGCCATCCGCGGTTAAACTTTACCGGGGAAACGGCTCCGCGTATGGAGTCGCCGCCAGCAGCCGCGCGCCTTCCACCGGCGTTGCGCATGTGCTGGACGTGACCATGCAGGGAACCGCCGTCACTCACCGGCTGGACGGCGCTGCCAACGGCAGCGGCGTCATATCCACTACCATAGGCGATAACGGAGGCTATCTCTTCATTGGCGCCCGGGATGATGGCACCAACAAATTCCAGGGCCAGTTGGCGGAGTTGATCGTTCTGGGCGCGGCCGCCTCCAGCAATGACACGGCCTCCATCGAAAACTATCTTGCCGCCAAATACGCAATCCTGCTTGGTTCCGCGCCGATGCTTTCCGTGAGCCAATCAGCGGGGAAGGTGGTTCTTACTTGGACCACTCCCACCGCTCCCTTTGTCCTGGAAGCGACGCCAACCCTGTCGGGCGCATGGACTCCGGTGACCAATGCGGCGCTGACCTCCGGCGGCCTGAGCACGATGACCCTTCCGGCGAGCGGGACCCAGATGTTCTACCGCTTGCAAGAACAGTGACATTATTCCGCATTCATTTGAACATCTTATTGACAAATGCGTCTGTCAATTATTTTGGGCGGTTCACGGATGGATTTCGACCGGGGTGCCATCCGGCGCTGCGCGGTAAATCTCGTCGATTTCCGGATCCGTCACCCCAATACAGCCAAGAGTCCAGTCCCGATAACGATGGAGCCGGCCAATCAGCCCCAGACCGTTGCGGAGGCCGTGGATCATAATGTAACCGCCGGGATCCACCCCCCGCTTCGCCGCGGCGGCACGATCAGCCGCCGAAGGGTAAGACAGCTTGAGCGCCTTGTGACATGTGCTTTGC
The DNA here is from genome assembly GCA_964558455.1 of uncultured Verrucomicrobiota bacterium. Taxonomy (GTDB): domain Bacteria; phylum Verrucomicrobiota; class Verrucomicrobiia; order Limisphaerales; family Palsa-1400; genus DASRLE01. The sequence continues at coordinate 15,297 of CAZLEE010000019.1, forward strand.
GGATTATGCAATTCGACGGCGTAAAGCCCCTCCGGGGTGCGCCCATCGCCTTCCTGCTGTTTGGACCCCGCCGGGTGGCGCCCCAAGGACACCCGGTAGCTCTTGAGAAGCTGGCCCTTCGCATAAAGTTCCATCTGCCGTTTGGATTTCCACACGACGATCCGATCCGCAATTGCCCCGGTCGCAAGTGGGGCATCATCGGACCGGTTTGCCCACACCAGCAGGGCTGTCATCATGACAGCTAAAACCACCGCAATTCCGACCATGAAACGACACATCATAATTTCCTGAAAGGCCCATCATGCAACCGTCGTTTCGCGCATTGAAGCACAAAATTTCAACGTCCGTTCATGGCTGTCGCAGTCTTCCAGGTGCGTAATGATCCGGTCAGATTGCGCACGCGAAACCCGTTCTGCGCCAGAATCCGGCAGGCGAAATAGGAACGCTGCCCGCTCTGGCAAGACACGATGATTTCACGGTCGCGCGGCAGCTCGTCCATGCGGGCGCGCACTTCGTCCAGCGGGATATGAATCGAACCCGGAATGAACCCCCTCGCCCGTTCGTCCGGCCGGCGGACATCAAGCAAAACGGCCCGGTTGGGGTCAAGCGTTGCCACCTCATTCCACTGGGCAAGCTGCACATCGCCGGTCAGGACGTTTTGCGCGGCCATACCGGCAAGATTTACCGGGTCTTTGGCCGAACCGAACGGAGGGGCGTAGGCCAGCTCGAGTTCGGCAAGATCGTTCACGGTCATTCCCGCTTTCAGGGCGGTGGCCAGAACATCAATCCGCTTGTCCACGCCATCGTGGCCGACCGCTTGCGCGCCCAGCAGCCTGCCCGAGCCAGGCGCGAATAGTATCTTCATCGCAATAGGCTCCGCGCCAGGATAGTAACCTGCGTGCGAGCCAGGATGCAGATGCACCGCCTGAAACGGAATGGCCGCCTTGCGCAGCGATTTTTCATTCGCGCCCGTGCAACCGGCGGTGAGATCGAACAACCGCAAAATGGCCGTGCCCCATGTGCCTTCGTAACGCGACGGCCGGCCGGATATGTTGTCGGCCACAATGCGGCCTTGACGGTTCGCCGGTCCGGCCAGCGGAATAATGCCCCAGGCGCCTGTCACACGGTCGCGGACTTCAATGGCATCGCCGACAGCCCAAATTTTTGGGTCGCTGGTCTGCAAATGGTCATTGACGCGGATGCCGCCGAGGGCGCCAAGTTCCAACCCGGCGTTTTTCGCGAGCGCGGTTTCCGGGCGCACGCCCAAGCCCAAAACCACGGTGTCGGCTTCGATGCGTTTGCCGCTTTTCAAAACAACGACGGACGCGCGCGCGGTTTCGCCGGGTTGGGGCGCTTCGAACGCGGCGACGGGATCGCCAAGATGAAATTTGACGCCGTGGGTCTTTAGTTCGGCATGCAGCCATGCGGCCATTTCAGGATCAAGCGGCGTCATCACTTGCGACATCGCCTCAACAATGGTCACGCCCATCCCGCGATTTCTGAGTTGCTCCGCCATTTCCAAGCCGATGTAGCCGCCGCCCACAACCACGGCACGGCTGGCTTTGCCATTCCCGATCCATGCCATGGCGCGCTCCACGTCCGGAATGTTGCGCACGGTAAAATGGCCCTCGCGGTCAATGCCGGGGATTGGCGGCTTGAGCGGTGATGCGCCGGTGGAGAGCACCAGCGCGTCATAGGGCTGTTCATATTCCCTGCCCGTGGCCAGTTCGCGCACTTTCACAACCTGCGCCGCGCGGTCGATGGCCGCAACTTCGGTATTCACGCGCACATCGAGGTTGAAGCGGGCGCGGAGGGATTCCGGCGTTTGCAGTAACAACGAATCCTGTTCAACGATTTCGCCTCCGACAAAATACGGCAGGCCGCAATTGGCAAATGAAACATGCGGCCCGCGCTCGAAAATAATAATTTCGCACTTCTCGCAAAGACGCCTGGCCCGCGCAGCCGCGCTCGCGCCTCCGGCCACACCCCCAACAATCACGATACGGAGAGGATTCTTCATATCAGGCTTTCCCTTTCATTTCACAACACGACCCGCAAACCGGGGCGTGATTCCACGGCATTTTCGCCAGCAGCAACGCCATCCCGCATATGCCCGAAATTCCGGCGAACATGAGACCGCAGCCAGTAAGCAGCGGGATGATGGCAAAAAGAGGGTGGACGGCAACCGCGAGAACCGCGCCCAGGGCCGAAATGAAACCCACGGCGATTTGCACCTGGCGCATGAGCGGCAATATGTTGCTTTTACCGTGAACGACCGGCAGCCCGGCATCCATCCAGCCCTGCGTGCCTCCTTCCACCAGCACACAGCCGCGAATCCCGGCCTGTTCGAGCTTCTCAATCGCCCGGCGGGCGCGTCCGCCGGACTGGCAGAGCACATAGACCGGAATATCCCCCGCGCCGCGCTGCCGCTGAAAAGCAGCCGGGTCGAGGTCGTCGAGAGGGATCAATTTTGCGCCCGGGACATGCACGGCGGCAAACTCGCCCGGTGTGCGGACGTCGAGCAATTGGACGGGAGATCCCCCGGCCAGCAGGCGATGGAGTTCGAGCGACGGAATTGACGTTTGGACTTGCAAAACATTCATAATCGTGGTATGAACATATAACTATTAAGGAATATGTCAAACGGAAAGACCGGCAATTTATTATCGGAGGAGCAAATGGAGCAGGTTGCGCTGCGCTTTCGCCTGCTGGGTGAGCCGATGCGCCTGAAAATTTTGCAGGCGGTGTGCCGCGAGCCGCGCACGGTCAACGGGATTGTGACGGCGGTCGGCGCGACCCAGGCCAATGTTTCCAAGCATCTCGCCTTGCTCGCCGGAGCCGGCATCCTGGTCCGCCAAAAGGACGGCCAGCGCGTCTATTACTGCATGAAGGATCAGTTGGCCATGAAGTTGTGCGCCCTCGTCCACAAACATCTCGGTGAAAAAACGCCCGCCCCCTCCCGTTAGCCCCGGGAAAAAACCATCCGGATGGCGGGCGGCGACGCTACTTTTCCCAGACAGTTTTGCCGTCCACCATTGTCAATAATACCTTTGTTTCACGCACGTCGTTGACCGGACATTGGAGAAGATCGCGGTCCACCATGATCAGGTCGGCGTATTTGCCGGGTTCCAAGGAACCTTTTTTGCCTTCGTCAAAATTAAGGAAGGCGCCGTTGATGGTGTAAAAGCGGATGGCTTGTTCGCGGGTGAGGCATTGCCCCGGATTGAGGACGCCACCCTGCTCCGTCTGACGCGTGAGTGTGATCCACATGCCAAGCCACGGATTCCACGGGTTGGTGGAATCAAAAGAATCCAGGCCAACCATCTGGTCGCTGCCGCCGGCAATCACCAGACCTCTGTTGAACCAGCTTTTGAGGGGCTCAAACCATTGCATGCGCCCCTCGCCAAGGGTTTTGAGCAGGCTGGCCCCGTCCTTGTAAAGCCACGCCGGCTGCATGTCGGCCACGATCCCCAAACGGCGGCAGGTGTCGAAATTTTGGGCGGATTGGAAATTGGCATGACAGATTTCAAAACGATTCGAACGAATATCCATTTGCTTCTGGATGTTCTCGTAGCAATCCAGCAGGACATCGGTGGCCGCCTCGCCGGTGCAGTGGGCGGTGAGACGCCAGCCGCGTTTGGCGGCGGCGAGATAGAAGGCATTAAGAAGTTCCGGCTGCACGTTAAGCAGACCGCGATAGGCGGGGTCCGTGATCTGGTAAGTCTCCCCGCAACCCCAAGGCTCGCGCATGTATGCGGTGCCGATCAGGACGCCCCCGTCGAGAAAAATTTTGAGGGGCCCGATGCGAACCCAATCGTCGCCCGCGCCGGTCGGGCCGTAGTGACCGCGTCCGTCGGGGCCGACGGTCATCTCATCCAGTTGCCTGATCGCGCTTTCCAGATTCCGGGGAACCGGTTCCATCAGGCGGGAACAGTTGACACGGACAGTCAGTTCGCCTGAATACTCCAAGTCGCGAAACAAGTCGATGACCTCGAATTCCGTCCGGCGCTCGCAAATGCTGGTGATGCCCTGCTGGTTGTAAAGATGGTGAAGATGTTTCACCGCCTCACGTTGCTCCGCGGCGGTGGGGCGATGGGCGGAGGTGGCAAATTTCAGCAATTGCGCCGCGTTGCGCAGCAGGCCGGTTGGCGCGCCGGACGCGTCCCGCACGATTTGGCCTGGAAGAGGATCGGGCGTGTGCCTTGTGATGTGAGAAACTTGGAGCGCCTTGCTGTTGGCCATCGAGACCGGACCGCAATTCCAATACACCGGATTATTGGGCGCCGCCGCATCCAACTCCGCCAAAGTCGGCAACCGGCCCTCCTTCAGCCGCGTCGGATAAACGCGTTCCAGCAAAATCCAACTGCCGGGCGACTGGCTGGCGGCTTTTTGGCGGATCAATTGGAAGGCTCCGGCCAGGGATTTCAAAACCGGCTGCGGCCCGTTGAGTTCGCTGACGGAGGCCTTGTAGGAATGGATGTGACTGTCGCATAATCCGGGCAGAACCATTTTCCCCTGCCCATCCACGACGCGGGTGGCGGCTCCGATGAGCGGGGCGATGGCTGAATTGGAGCCGACAGCGACGATGTATTCCCCCCGGACAGCGAGGGCCTGGGCGCGGGAGAAATGCCCGTCCACCGTGATGACAGCGGCATTGGTAATGACGAAATCCGCCGGCAAATCCGCCTGCGCGCGGCTCGCGCCGAAAAGGGCCACGCACAGAAACAGGGCAGACATACGGGTTCCTGGCAAGGCGGTAAAATGATGCATACGGCCAGACTGGCAAAGCGAAGCGCGCGCTTCAAGCCGGAACCGTACAAAGACAACCGGCTGGACGAAAGGGTGACGTCCAGCCGGAGGGGGTTGTCTGGTTGAAAAGGACAAATGCTAATTCGCGAAAGTCTTGGCCTGATAATATGTGGGCAGCAAAGACGTGTTGGTCGTGAAGTTTGTGACTCCACCCGCCACGTTGCTGGTGACTGTGCTTACGGCCGCCACCGTGTTGGTCACAACGAAATTGGTGCCCTCCACAGTGCCGCTGGTGGACACGGGATACCACGAATTGCTCACCCCGCCAATGTTGGTGGATGTCATCAGCCGGAAGCACGGCGTATTAGTCTGGAAAGAAACAACCGCCTGGTTGGTGGAAACGTTCGCTATGGACAACGCAGCCACTTTGGGCGCCGGATTGTTGGCTGGCGGCGTGACACATCCCCAGCAGTAGCCTATGCGCAGGTCGGCGGCATAAATCCACGGTATCTGCGAGTTCCCTTCCCGGAAAATAAAACTCTCCAGTTGATTGGCGTTATTGGAAATAAGGTCGGTGCCGCTGGTGTTGGTCGCGGATGGCGGCGGAGGAACCGGCATGCCAAAAGTCGAGGGGTCCGGGTTGAGCCAAATCTGGGCCACATCATCGTTGTTCGTCACGTTGTTGAACGTGTAACTGCACACGACAAAATAAGTGGAGCCAACGGATAACGGGGTGGTCAAATACGTGGCGGATGTGGGGCCGCTCGGGTTTTTGCCGATGCCGATCAGATAGCCGCCCGAAGCGTTCGTAACCATGTATATGCGCGCCCCGGCCACGGAAGGCTGGCCGCTTTGAGGCCCCATCAGCGTGTTAAATCCACAGACCCACCCCCCCGTGGTCAGCCCGCCAAGTGAGTTGACCGAAAGAAGGAACGAATAATAGATGGTTCCGTTGGTCATTATGTAGGCATTGGTGATCACATAACCACCGGTGGCGTTGGTGTAGAGGGTGTTTTCCCCGTAAATTGGAGGGTGGATGGGAATCCGCTCCGTGATCCCCGAGCTTCCCGTGTCCCCAAAGCTGAACGCATTTGACGCCGAACATTCCAATCCGGGATAGGTGAGAGGCTCGGATACCACCTGGACATCCTGAATCTGACCGCCCAGAACGCACGGGGCCCAGACGTTGCCTTCCACATTGGTCAATCCGGACAAGTTCGCATTGATGGGATAGTTGGCGGAATCCCAAAACGGCAGACAGGACGCTTTTTGCGCAACAAAGGCAAGACTCACGACCAGCGAACACACCGAGAAACGAATAAACTTTTTTAAATTCATAACTTGGCAATTATTATTGTTGAACCTGAACAAACATATTGGCGTTCGAAAGGACTACTCCAGACAGGGTGAAACTGGTGGTTGTGGCCGTCGCATTGGTGCTGCCTGCGGACACCCATCCCGTCGCGGCCAGGCTGGCGTTGGTCAGCACAGTGTACGAAACGCCGGGCACAGACGCCCAGCTCACAACGAGGTTGGTCCCCGTGGAGTCCAGGGCCGCGGTTGAGATGGAGAATTGGTTGAACGGGTTCGTGATCGTCACCGCACCGCTGGCGCCGGTCAGGGTGTAATTGGACGCCGTCACCCCCTCCAAGGTCAAACCCGTAAATGCTGTGATGCTCTCCGACCCGACACCCGCCCCGGCCAGGGCGGCGCTGCCTCCTCCGGTGGACACGTTCACATCGTCTCCGTTGATCGCATTTGTCACGGTCAAAATTGCCGCCGCCGCTGACGCCGTTCCGTCATAGGAGCGCGTGCCTGCCAAACTGACCGGCAGCGAGGTCACGGTCAAAGTTGCAGTTGTGTTTGAGATGGCGCTTAACGAACTGTCACCCGCGTAGGAGTAAGTGACGGGGTAAGGCGTTCCGCTCGCGGGCAAGGTGGAAAGTTTGTTGGTGTAGCCGATGGAAAAATCGCCGGTTGAATCGCTGATGGTGGTTGTCTGCACATTCCCATTGATCGCAACGGCAACCGCCTCCCCCATGGCCGGATAAACCGGGCCGGCGGCGCTCAACGCGCCCCCCAAAGTCACGGTGGCCGTGCCGTAGGCCTCGGTGGAATTGGCGGTCAGATTGGAGAAACCTGGCGTTGCCGTGGAGGAATTCACCGTCAGCGTCGTGTTCGTGTCCGAGGCGGCATTTAACGGGGTATCTCCCGCAAAAGAGTAAGTGATGGGATAAGGCGTTCCGCTCGCGGGCAAGGCGGACAGGCCGTTCGTGTAAGTGAAGGAAAAATCGCCGGTGGAATCATTGAATGTGTTTGTCTGCGAAATCCCATTGATCGTGACAACTACCATCTCCCCCATGGTCGGATAATACGGGCCGGCGGCGCTCAACTTGCCTCCCACAGTCACGCCGGTTGCGCCGGCAAAAACAGACTGGCTGGCAGCCAAACCGGAGAAGCCGGGAGTCACCTTCACGATGGGCGTGACATCCGCCCAAGCCAGGCCAACTGACACCTCGTCCACGATCATGTCTGGCTCGGTTGTATTGGCTTCCCGGAGCAGGAAGCTGGAAATGGAATCATTCTGGGCAGTAGAAGTGCTCATATTCGCGCCAGCGGGACATGTGACGTCCGCCGCCGGAGCGGTGGATGAGCCAAAGGTGGTGGAACTGGGGTTGACCCATAACGACGCAGTGTCTCCGTTCGTTCCCGGATTGCCGGAATAATTATAGGAGGCAACGATAAAGTACGTCGTCCCCACAGTAAAAGGAGTCGGCTCATAAGTGGGAACCGCGCCGCCAACACTAACACCCATGTTATAAGTCGTGGGGCTGCCGGATATGCTGCGAAGGTAAAGACGGGCGCCGACGGTTGATGGCTGGCTCGTTTGCGACCCCGCCGAATTGTTAAAACCAGCCACAAAAACCGCCGTTGTGGGGAGGGAGGCCAAAGCGGTGAGCTTGAACGCCATGGAGTAATAGACCGGGCCGGCAACGGTCGAAGGGAAAAATTTCCCCGTATTGGTGCCGACATCCATTCGCGCAGATGTCCCGGCACCCGAGGCGGTTGGCCCATAGGAGACCGAGTTGCCCGGATTAGGCAAAAGTCCCGGGATGGTCAGTGTTCCCGAAGCAATCACCGGTTGGCCCGCCGCGGATCCGGCGGCGTACCAGCCCAGACCTTGGGCGTTAGTCTGACCGGCCAGGTTGGCGCCAACCGCGTAGGCTGTGCCTGTGCCGACTCCCATACCGGTAGCGCTGGCAAACGGCTCAAAATCGGGATAACCCACCGTCGGCTGGGCGTAAAGCGAAGAAGCGCCAAAACCGAGAACAATAATTGCGAGTAGTTTCTTCATGCGTGTTTTTTGGGGGTTGGCAGAGTGGATTTCTGCTGTTGTTGGGCCTGTTGGTGCTTCATTGGTGGGCCAGTCTAGCATCATCGCCTCGAAAAAACTTCTTATTTAGTGACCATTTATAATACTTTTGTGCTTGGAAACGTTGCCGGGCGCAATGCGCCACAGCGGTCCGGCTGTTTCCAAATTTGTGTTTGTTGTTGCCGGATCAGAGTGGCTCACTGCCGGAATGTTGCTTGCGCGCAAGCCAAGGGCCTCGCTCAACGATCAACGTTAAGAGCGGAAATCCGTTAATCACCTTCAACGCAAATGTCACCGGTCCCTAAACGAAGAACTCCCCCACCCTGCAAGAGACCGCAAAGGCAGCCGCGCCTTACCACGGTTGCGCCGACCATTGCGCAAAAGTCCGCCCGATGACATGAAATTTGTCCGGACTGCTTTTCTTTCCCTGATGGCAATAAACGAGGGCGCCATCGGCAAAGCGTCTGGATTCGGTCATAACTTGTTCCACGTAGGCGGGAGAGGAACCGTTCACATAGTGGTAGAGGGGCGTCGCGTAAACATCAACAATGACCGGCATGGATTCGCCCATAACCGAACGAATCTTCGTTATCTCCGGCCCCAGTTCCGAAGCACTGGTGAGATTCAACCCTGCCGATTCAGCGCGATAGGGAAACAGGATGCCCTGGCAGAAGCCGCCATAGTTTTGGGCAAAAGCCGGGGTTATATCCCGATAGTAACAGCATGGAATGAACGCCAGTTTCGGATTGGCTTGCTTGGCTTGGGCAATGATGGAACGCATTTTGTCCGGGGTGAAAAATTTGTGGTTTTCGCAAAAATCGTCGATGCTCCACGCGACCAGATTCGGTTCCTTGCGGCTGAGTTTTCCGATTTCGGCCGCCCAACGCTCGTAATCCAGCCGAAACGGCCCTGAAAAATTGGATTCGTGCGGCGGGGATTCTGACGGAGGTACGATGGTGACCCAGACTTTGATGTGATGACGGCGCGCCAAGGGCAGGAACACTTTCAAATCCGCCCAATCGTCCTTCCCGTGCCAGATCAGCCAATTGTAACTGTTTGCCTTAAGCTCGGTTAATTCCGCCAGCAAAGTCTCCACATCAACGCGCTTGTTGGACAAACGCGGCTCGTCGTCGTAAGTGCCAAAGCAACCGTAAACGGGGGAGGCCGCGCGCGGCGCAGGCGAAGCCTCCTTGGAAGGAGTGCCGCAGCCGGCCGCGCACAAACCAATGAGCACTAGAAAATTTTTCCAGACAGGGTTCATCATTTTATGCAACCAAAAATATCAACCCCGGCCCGATCTTCAACCCTAAACGCTTTCTTTCTTTTTCAAAATATAACGGGTAGAACAGTCGCATTATTTAAAATTCATACAAATGAGCAACCCCAACACTTTTCATCCTATCCTGGCGGGCCTGGCTGGCATCGGTCTCCTGTTGATTCATTCCAGCGCGGCATGGTCGTCCCCGTTTGACGAAGCGCTGCCCATGGTGGGGACAGACGGCCACGGTCACGCTTATCCGGGCGCAACGACGCCTTTCGGTTTCGTGCAATTAAGCCCGGACACGCGCACGGACGGATGGGATGCCTGTTCAGGTTACCATTATTCAGACAACACCATTCTGGGTTTCAGCCACACACACCTTTCCGGGACTGGCGGGGCGGATTTGGGGGAATTACTGGTGATGCCATTTACCGGGAAACCCGATCAACCCGGTGCTTATAAGCCGCTGGCGGCCGAACGATTCAAATCCCTTTTTTCGCATGAGAAGGAGTCGGCTGAACCAGGCTACTATCGGGTGAAACTCGACACCTGCGACATATTGGCGGAGTTGACCGCCACCGCCCATTGCGGCATGCATCGCTACACCTTCCCGGCCTCGCCGCAAAGCCACATCCTGATTGATTTGGCGCACAACATTGGGAACCGTCCGACCGCCGGAGCCTCGTTGAAAGTGGAAAGCGACACGTTGATTACCGGCCATCGCAGCAACAACGGCTGGACCAGAAAGACCACCTATTTCGCCATCGAATGTTCGCGTCCCTTCAAAAGCGCCGGCCTGGAAGCGGACGGAAAACCACTGCCGCCCGGTCGGACCGAAGCCAGGGGCAGGGACATCCGCGCGCATCTGGATTACCGGACTTCCGCCGGGAAACAAATCGTTTTGCGCATCGGTCTTTCCCCCACCAGCGTTGAAGAGGCGAAGAAAAATTTGCGGACGGAAATTCCAGGATGGGATTTCGACGCGGTGCGCGCGGAGGCGAAGAAGGTCTGGGCGGAAAATCTTTCGCGCATCCAGATCGAATGTGCCAATCCGAACACCCGCCAGACTTTTTATTCGGCGATGTATCACACCATGATGGCCCCGACGTTATACAACAACGCCGACGGTTCCTACTATGGCGCGGATCAGAAGGCCCACGCCGCATCCGGGTTCCAATGCTACTCAACCTTCTCCATTTGGGATGTGTTCCGCGCCGAAATGCCGCTGCTGACCCTGACCGAGCCGGAGCGGGTGAGTGATTTTGCGCAAAGCCTGATCGCTGAGAGTCAGCAATCCCCCAATCATTTATTGCCGCTTTGGTCGCTGGCCAATTGGGATACCGGCAGCATGATCGGTTATCACGCCGTTTCAATTATTTACGACGCCTACGCCAAAGGTTTTCGAAATTTTGACGCGGAACAGGCGTATCAGGCCATGCGCGATACGGCCATGAGTGGCCGCAACCAGCAGGATGAATATCAAAAATTGGGCTATGTGCCGTGGGCCAAGGGCAAGGGAGGGGCCACAGCCCGCACTTTGGAGTACGCCTATGACGACTGGTGCATCGCGCAAATGGCCAGGGCCTTGGGCAAAACGAACGACGCCGAACTGTTTGCCAAACGCTCGGAAAATTACCGGAAGGTGTGGGATCCGGGAACACAGTTTTTCCGCTCCCCGAAAGCGGACGGAACTTTTCTTGAACCGTTCGACCCCAAGGAAGTCGCGCGCAAGGACGACGTGGCGTCGGGCTATTACGTGGAGGCGGACGCCTGGCAGTATATGTTTGCCGTGCTGCACGACGTTCCGGGCATGATCCAGCTTTACGGCGGAAATCAGGCGTTCGTCAAGCGGCTCGACCAATTTTTCAACGAGGATTCCGACATGTCGAATTGGCGGATTGACGTGACGGGGCTGGTTGGCCAATACGCCCACGGCAACGAACCGGACGAGCACGATCCCTATCTTTACGCCCTGGCCGGGGCGCAATACAAAACCGCCGAACGGGTGCGCGAGATTCAATTGACACAGTACGACAACACGCCCGAAGGGTTGGATGGCAGCGACGACTGCGGCCAGATTTCCGCCTGGTATGTCTGGAGCGCGCTGGGGCTTTATCCGGTGAATCCGGCGGGCGGAATTTACGTCATTGGCAGCCCGTTAGTGACAAAGGCGGTGATCCGGCTGGACCCGAAGTTCTACCCGGGCGGCGCGTTCACCATCACCGTGCATAGCAATTCGAAATACGCCCGGGCCGAGAAGGACAACAACTACATCCAATCCGCCAAGCTCAACGGCCAGCCGCTGAACCGCCCGTGGATCACACACCAGGAAATTGCCAACGGCGGAACACTGGAATTGGAGATGGGCATCTTGCCGAACAAAGCGTGGGGAACAGCAAATTAATCGAACCGCATATGAATCTATCCCGACGGAATTTTCTGAAAGAAACTTCGCTGGCTCTTGCCCTCCCGGCGGCTTTTCCGATGGCGATGGGAGCCGCGCCCAAGACTGATGCCCTCCCGACGGCGGCATCTCCCGCGCGCGGCTACTTTGGCAAAGGCACACGGCTGACAATTTCGATGTGGGATTTCAGTTGGTTGCGCGCCAGCTATCCGGGCGGCCCTTACGAGGACTTGGAACGCCGGGTCGCCGAGGCGGCGGAGCGCGGCTACAACGCCCTGCGTGTCGATTGTTTTCCCTCCCGCATCCCGGAAAGCGAGTCGCACTTTGAAAAAAACTGGGATCCGGCGGTCAACCTGCCTCAATGGGGTCAGTGCGCGACGGCTTTCTCCTGCAACGTGCGGAAAAAGGTCGCCGAGCTGGCCGCATTGTGCCGCAAACACAAACTGTGGCTGGGACTGGATTCGTGGGACAAACCACACATGTTCGGCAACGACAATGTGATTGAGGAAGGCGACGAGGAACGCGAATTCACCCGTTATGGGGGAATTTGGGCCAAGGCGCTGAAGTTGATGCGCGAGGATGGAGTGCTGGAGCGGGCGGTATGGGTCGCCCCCATGAATGAAGTGCCCCACTTCGCCGGCCGCCATGTGGGAGCCTTGGCCAAGGCGGGTGAAAAAGCGAGAAACGAGGGCGAAACAAAATTGACCAAAGCCCAACGGGTGGACGCCATTTACCGGCGCGTCAACGGTTGGATGGCGGCGCCGATCAAATCTGAAATCGCCCGCGATCAGATTCCGATCTCCTACTCTTCATTGGGGGCGGAAGACTTCGGGGCGCGCCTGACCGATGACTACGATGTGGTGGACGTGCATTTCATGCCCAATGTCATCAACGACGCGGAGGACCAGAAGCGCTTCAAGGGAACGCCGTTTGGAATAACGCGTTTCCCCGGCGGGAATGTGCCTGTTTTTACGGGCCAACAACTCACCATCGACCCGCAGAAGTATGATCTTGCGACTTTTTCCCGGGCATGGGACAGCGCCTGCCGCCGGCATTATGCGGCGATGCTCAAACGGACCCGGAACTATCACCAAGCCGCGCTGACACGCCTCACCCTCCCCTCAGGCAAAAAACTGGCCGCCATTGTCACCGAATCTTTTGGCCCGTGCATCTGGCCGGATCATCCGGCGGTGAGTTGGGACTGGTACAAACGCTACAACGGCGATTCCCTTCGCATCGTTGCGTCAATGGATTTCAAGGGTTCCAGCCTGTCCAATTATGCCGAGCCAATTTTCTCGTTGTGGCAGGATGCCGATTGGCAATGGGCCACCAATACGTTCTTTCTGGCCGCCACGGCAAGGGAAGGATGAATTGCGGATAAAACCCCTTGATGCCGGAAAGATGGCCCGGATTTGCCGGGTCTGCGGACTGCTGCTGGCCGGTTCGTGCGGCTTGCAGGCCGCCCCCTCTCTCAACGAAGCCATCACCGCAAAGGAGGATATTTGGGCCGAAACGGCGTTGCGCCTGCCGGATGGACCCGGTTTCGAATTTTTCAAATCGTTGCTGCCGCCCTTGCACTACGTCAATACGGATTTCCGCCATTACCCGATCGTGCTGGGCGCGCCCAATGCGGCCGCCAAGAGCCGGTTGACTGCCAACGGCAGTGGCATCAATTTGCGGGCCAATACCCGCGCCTGGAATGAGCCGGGAACCCCGGTTTTGTTTCGCGTCGGCAACGATGAGCTGGCTTACGGGGAATTCCCGGACCGGCTGGAAGGACCAAAGTGGGCCGGGGGGTATCTGCCGGTGGCGCAACTGACATATCACCACGGCAACGGCGGTTATGCGCAGGAGACATTTGCCAGCGTCGATCCGATTTACGCAAATAATGCGGTCACGATCACCCGGTTCACATTCAAGTCAGACGACCCCGGATACAAGGAAAAGGGCCGGATGGCGGTTCGGATAGACACGTCGGAACCGCTCCAGGCTGAAGCGGACCGCATTTTGAATCAGCAGGGAGAGGTTCTGGTTTGGTTCGACAAGGCGTGGAAATGGCGGGCGGAACGGCGCCTCATCGAAGCGGCTTTTCCCAACGGGGCCGGAGCTTCCATCGCGGTGGCGGGCGCGCCGATGTCCGCCGCCACGCCGTCGCCCCTGACCGGGGAGGGATTTGAGGAACAACGCAAACGCTGCGTCGGAACCTGGCAGAATCTTCTGGACCAAGGCATGAACATTGTGGTGCCGGAGTCTTGCGTGAACAATGCCTGGCGCGCGCTGGTCATCGCCAATTTTTCATTGATCAACGGCGACCGTATTTTTTACAGCGCCGGGAATCAATATGAAAAACTTTATGAGCAGGAAGGCAGCAGCGCCGCTTTGGCGCTTCTGGCCTACGGTTATGAAGCGGACGCGCGCCGGTTGCTCCCGCCTTTGCTGGACTTTACCCGCAAGGGGCTGGAATACCACCAGGCTGGCCACAAGCTTGATGACGTTTGTCGCTATTATTGGCAGACCCGGGACGCGGACTTCGTGCGCTCCATCCGGCCCCGCTGGCAAAAGGAAGTGGAACGACTGGCCGGCCATCGTTCGGCGGACAATGGCCTTTACCCCCGCGAACAATATTGCGGCGATATTCCAACCCCGGTTTTTTCCCTGAATTCAAACGCCAGGGGCTGGCGCGCCTTGCGGGATATGTCTGTGATGCTTGACACGATGGGCGACAAGGAGGAGGCTGCCCGGCTGCGCCAAATCGCGGCGGATTTTCGCCGGGCCATTCTCGCGGCGGTGGAAAAGAGCCTCGATCCAAAGCTGGACCCGCCCTTCATCCCCAACGCGTTGTTGGGCGATGAAAAACCTTATGACATCATAACCGGATCGAGAATGGGCAATTATTGGAACCTGATGGCGAACAATATTCTTGGCACCGAAATTTTCGGCCGCGATTCGGCGCTTGAGACCGGCATGCTGCGCTACTTTCAACAACACGGCGGATTATGCATGGGGCTGGTCCGGGCGCAGTCCTGGCCGGGTTTTTGGGTTGGCAGCGCAAATCTGAATCCGCTTTACGGGTGGGATTATGTCCGGACGGTGTTGCGCCGGGACGATCCGGATCGCGCGCTCGTAAGTTTTTACGGAATGCTGGCGGCGGGATTGACACCGGATACCTACACCTGCGGGGAGGCTTGCGCGCTGCAACCCATCGACCAATGGGGACGCCAATTTTATTGCCCGCCCAACAGCGCCGGCAACGCCTTCTGGCTGCAAATGCTGCGCAATCTCCTCGTCGAGGATTTGGACCTCGCCGGGGACGGCCAACCCGACACCCTCCGTTTGCTTTTTGCCACGCCCAAACGCTGGTTGATGGACGGACGGATTATCCGGGTCGAACGCGCGCCCACCGCTTTTGGCCCGGTGTCGGTGCGGGTGGAATCCAGACTCAGCCAGGGCACGGTGACGGCGGACGTGGATTTGCCGCAACGAAATCCGCCCGGACAAACAGAATTGCGCATCCGGACGCCGGACGGCTGGCGCGTCATCTCCGCCGAAGTGGAAGGTCGGCCGTTGAACGTGGACGGGCGGGGAACAGTGGACCTTTCCGCGCTCAAGGAGAAAGCAGTCGTCCGGTTCAAGGTAAAACGCCAGTGATAAAAAATTGACGCCGGTTCCCGGCCGGATTACCAATCAACCGCCATTAAAAATATAAGTCTCAAAAACACCAACCGGCGGGCGTTCCTCACCGGCACCGTGGCGGGTATCGCCGCCGGTTCCCTGATCGGATCATCCACCGCCTCCGCCAACTCCACCGAAGCCAGGGCCAGGCTGACCGGCATTACGCCGGCAGGATTCCCTGCGGTTGACGGCTACACTCCGGGAATCATCGCCGAAGGGCGTAAATGGATCTTCGTTTCCGGACGAGGCCCGCGCGACCGCACGGCGGACATGGAAACGCAAATGCGCCAAACCCTCGAATCCATCGGCAAAGTCCTCGAGGCCGCAGGCGCATCCATGAAAGACATCGTCAATCTTCGCTGCTATTTTGTGAACATCGACCGCGGCCTGCCGGCCTATCGCAAAGTTCGCAAAGAATACCTCGCCCAACCTTACCCCGCCTGCACCGCCGTGGGTGTTGCCGCTTTGGCCAGCCCGGACCTTCAAGTCGAAATCGAGGCCGTGGCAGTTTTGTGAAAAGCTGAAGGCTAAATTCCCTATTAGTGTCGGCCGGCGGAAAAAAGTGCCAAAAAATATTCATTCATTTCACGGCGTCGCTTGAATCGTATCCCACTTGCGACAACGCCGTCCGCGACTGATTCCCATTGCCGCGCAAGGACGCGCCGGGTAGGATTTGCGCATGACAATATCCGCTCCTTCCCAGTTCCAACGCCACGACGGGCGCCAACCCGCCCAGTTGCGTCCGATCCGATTTCAAAACGGCATCGCCCCTCACGCCACTGGTTCGACTTTGATTGAATGGGGCAACACGCGCGTCATCTGCGGCGTGACCATCGAAGATACCGTTCCCCGTTGGATGAAGGAGCAAAACAAGCTGGGCGGCTGGATCACGGCCGAGTACTCCATGCTCCCCTACTCCACCCTCACGCGCAAACCGCGCGACATCACCAAGGGCAAGATCGACGGACGTTCCCAGGAAATCCAGCGCTTGATCGGACGATCCATGCGCGCCGCCATCGACCTGGAAAAAATCGGGACGCGCACCATCTGGCTGGACTGCGACGTGTTGCAGGCCGACGGCGGCACGCGCACCGCCGCCATCACCGGCAGTTTCGTGGCGCTTTCGCTCGCGGTTAAACGCCTGCTTGACACCGGCAAACTCGCCGTCAACCCCCTGCTCCAACCCGTCGCCGGCGTCAGCGTCGGCATCGTCCAATCCCAGGCGCTCCTGGATCTTTGCTACGTCGAGGATGTGGACGCGGCGGTGGACATGAACCTGGTCATGAACGCGGCCGGGGAATACATTGAACTGCAAGGCACGGGCGAGGAGAACACCTACAACGACGAACAGTTGGCTGCCATGCTCGCGGTGGGCAAGGCCGGCATCAAGCAGTTGCTCGGCCTCCAGCAAGCCGCCTTGGCTGCGGCCTGATTCCTAATTCCAGGACAAATCGTCCGGCGACTCGGCCAGCAACCGGCACTGGTCCCCTTTCTGGCACAGGATGGATTTCCAAAGCCGGGCCGGATCGGGAAAGAAAATCAGGTCGAGCGTGGCCGGGTGGGTCAGCCAGTCATGACGCGCCATTTCCTGGTCCAACTGGCCCGCCGTCCATCCCGCGTAACCGCCAAAAAGTTTCAGCTTTTTGGTGTTGGCAAACGATTCGCCCAAATCCATCAGCGTGTCAAGTGAGTGACCCACGCTCAGGTTCGGCATGACATTGGCGTCGAGCACAAAAGTATCCGTGTGCAGATAACTCAGACTGTCCGTCTGCACCGGTCCGCCCACGAAAAGCGATTGCTCCTTGATCTCGTCCGGCAGATTCGCCACCAAAGCCTCCCCCACCGTCCGTTCGCTGGCGCGATTCAAAATCAATCCAAAAGCGCCTTCCACATTATGCCGGCAAATCAACACCACGGTCCGGTGAAAAAACGACCCGTGCAACTTCCCGCCGTCCAATAAGAGCTGGCCTTGCAGTGACTTGTGAGTCTGGGCCATAAAACCGTCTCATTTCATCAGTTCGTGCGCCGCCTCGACAATTTTTTCCGCCGTCAACCCGTGTTTCTGGTAAAGGTCTTCGGCCACATAAGCGGACTGGCCGAATTCGCCTTTCATGCCCAGCGACTTCATGCGGGGGGCCAAGCCGGCCTGAGCCAGCGCATGCGCCACTTGCGCGCCCATCCCGCATATCACCTGATGATCCTCAATGGTCACAACCCGGCCGTGGCACTTTTGCACTTCGGGGCCGATGGTTTTCAAATCCACCCGGTTGATGAATGGATTGGCAATCACGCTCGCGGAAATATTTTGCTGCTTGAGCTTGCGTCCCGCCTCGATGGCCCGCCCCACCAAAGGACCGCAAGCCAGAATGACCACATCCGTGCCGCCGGCCAGAACCTCCGCCTTGCCCCATTCGTATTTCGCATTTTCCTGCCAGAACAACGGATAATTCTCGCGCCCGACAAAGAAGACAACCGACTCGCCATGATGCCCGGCGAGGCGCGCGGCGGCGGTTCGTTTGATCGCCTGATGCATGAGCGCTTCCGCCTCATTTGAGCAGGAGCACGCCACCACCACCGTGTCTGGAATGGCCGACAACGCCGCAAAATAAGTGGTGGCCTCGTGCGAAGCGCCGTCCGCCGCATCCTGGTATCCAACATGCGAGAAAACGGCGATCACCGGAGCCTGCGACAACGCCGCCATGGTCAGGGGCAGATTGCCCTTGGTCACCCCGAATTGCCCAAACGTGTCAACAATCGGAATAAAACCCGCCTTGGACAGGCCGGCGCCGACGCTGATCATGTTCGCCTCCGCCACACCCACCTCGGCAAAACGGTCCGGGAAATTTTTCTGGAAAAAGCTGATGCCGGTCGAGCCTTCCACGTCGGAGGAAATCGAGTAAACCGGCAGACCCTCCTGCGCGGCGCGCACCGCGCCCTTGGCCAGGCCGGACTGGATTTTTTCCTTCTTCACCGCAGGAGCCGCCGCAGCCGCGAGCGCTTTTGCTTTTTTGGCCGCATCTTTTTGCTCCCATTCGCTCTGGAGCGCCTGCGCCCAATCCGCCAATTCCGCCGGCAGATCGTTCGAGCCAAAATAAATCTCTTTGACAAACTCCGTCATCTTCCCGGCGTTGGAAAGGGGAAAACCATGCCCGCCCGATGCGCTTTCCACTGTGGAGCGAACCCCAAAGCCCTTGACTGTTTTTGTCCAAATGCAGACCGGCACGCGCGGATTGGCCGCGACTGCCTTCAAACCTTTTTCCAATGCCGAATAAACAGCTTGTATATCGTTTCCATTGGCCACCTTGATCACGTTCCAACCGAGCGTGCTCATGGCCTCAAACGTGGGCGCCATCGGAAACGCGTCGGTGCTGATGCGGCCGGACAGCTTTGTGTCGTTGTCTGAAATAACCATTACGAACGGATTCAGCCGGCCTTTGGCCGCCAGTCCCGGGATGGCGGCAAACGCCTCCTTGGCCTCGCCTTCCATGGCCGCCCCGTCCGAGACGGCGCAAAGGGTGACGCGGTCATTTTTCCGAAGTTTGTCCGCCATGGCCAACCCTTGGGCCTGGGGCAACGCCGAACCAAGAGGTCCGTTGCTCAAAAGCACCCCCTCCGGGTTCAAGTGCGATTCGCCGTGGCCGGTCAGCTTGCTCTTGATGCTGCGGAACCCCTTCAAATCCTCGAAGGTCATGCCGTCAAAACCATAGTTGGCGCGCAAGGCGTATATTCCATTTTCGCAGTGGCCGGCGTCATTGACGAAATTATAGGCTTCATGCCAGGGCCGGTCTTTGACCGCAAACATAACGCCGTGAATGGCGGCCATGATCTCGGCAAAAGCGGCCGGCCCGCCCCAGTGCGACGCCGCGCCGCCGTTGACCGCACACATGTCCATAAGCGAAATCAAGGCCCGCGTCGCGCGCGGATCGGCCAGGACGACTTCCCGTCCGTCCGCATTTTTTACTTTGATGGAATATTTCGGAGATTGCGTGGGAGTGGGCGCCAGGAGCGACTTCAATTTCAGTGGCGTCAGCGGCGGGGCCGCGACCGGCTTAACATTCGATTTATCTTCAGACATAGTTTAGGCGCAATGAACCGTGCTGGCAAAATTTCAGGCGGAACTGGTGCGCGCGGCGGGAGTTGAACCCACAACCTTCGGCTTCGGAGGCCGCGACTC
>CAZLEE010000020.1:0-34401 GCA_964558455.1 uncultured Verrucomicrobiota bacterium
CACCAAGGCTGCGGTCAAGCTGCACACGCTGCTGGATTTGCGCGGCCCGATTCCGGCCATGATCTCGATTTCCGACGAGAAAAAGGCCGATGTCGGCATTTTGGACGAGTTGCTGATTGAGCCGGGAGCCTTCTACGTGATGGATCGTTGAAAGTCCATTGATTGGTTATGAGGACAGTCCCACTGAAACTGACCGACAGCGTAACCGGAGAGCCAACGGTGAACATATAGCTGCCCTGCAGGTCAACCACCATGGCAGGCGGACCGGCCAGAACCATCAAATACGCAGGCCCGGTCGGCGGGGCGCTGTTCGTGCCGTAGCTATGGTCGCCGGCGCGGATC
This sequence comes from uncultured Verrucomicrobiota bacterium, assembly GCA_964558455.1. Taxonomy (GTDB): domain Bacteria; phylum Verrucomicrobiota; class Verrucomicrobiia; order Limisphaerales; family Palsa-1400; genus DASRLE01. The sequence continues at coordinate 343 of CAZLEE010000020.1, forward strand.
AGAATGCGGCAAATTGAAAATTGTTTGAAAGATTTGACTTTTTCCCGCGATTACGTGGAGAGCGAAGGATATAAATCATTTTAAGTTCTTATGAGAAAATTGCTTTTAATCCTGGTTCTGGTTGTTTTTGGCTATTCAAATTTGATCGCTCAAACCACCCCTCAGAAACAGGAGGCGACATCGGGCGCAAATGCCACTTCGACGAATGGCGTCGCTTCCATCAAACCAAAAACAAGCCGGTAACTGGATCCTGGTTGAGATTGATAAATCTGCGGAAGACGGCGGGCTGTCCTACGATGTGGAAATCGTGCTCAATGACAAAACGCGCGGTTTTACGGTGGATGGCGGTGGCAAATTGTTGGACGAAGAGGTTTTTCCAGACGAGTTGCCGCCCGCAATCCGGCAAACAATCCTGAAACAGGCTGGCGGCGAAACTTTGGGTGAGATCGACAAATGCTTCAACGACGGCGAAGTCAGCTATGAGGTTGAAGTGACCAGCAATGTCCGGAGCCGCACGTTAAGTTTCGATTCTAACGGAGAACTCTTATCCTCGGAAACAGACGTTAATCTGGCGGACACGCCCGAAGCCGTGCAGAAGCAAATAAAATCCCTCGCCGACGGCGGAAAACTCATCGGTATCAGCAAATCCATCGAAGACGATGAAACCTACTATGACATCGGGTTGGAAAATGGCGGCAAGCAGAGAACGGTCAGCCTCGGCCCTGACGGCAAAGTGATTCCTGACGACGAGGGCAAATAGGAAGTTCACGGTCGGTTTCCAAAAACCACCGTCACATCCAATTCCACGGACCATGGCCGCGAGCAGGCCAGGATTATCCGCACATGATCCGCCGCGATTTCCATTTTGGCCCGCTCCTGTTTAGAAATCGTCACCAAAACACCAAGCCCGCTCTTTAAGCATTTTTTGATGGGGGCAAACGGAATGGCGCTTGTCTGCTGCGGAATACGTGTGCAGGATATTTGCGATCACTCAATGGAACACAATGTCGTTGGAAATATGCATCCGCCATTGCGCGGCGGCGGCGGCCAGTTCTGGAAACGCCGGATTCCATTTTTGATTATTCTGGCGGGGCTTGGAATCGCCGCCTGGCAGTTGCGGGAACACAATTCACCGCCTATACCCGCCCAAGGCGGCACGCCGTTTCAGAACTTCGCCGCACTAGAAACCCCATTCTATCTGCAAAACGATGATCGATGGAAGGATGAGAAAATTGGCGGCGGCGAAAAATTGGGCGACGTTGGATGCGCGATTTGCAGTCTGGCCATGGCGCTCGACCGTTTTGGGAACCATTACACACCGAAAGATCTGAACGACCAGCTAAAAGCGAATAACGGGTATACGTGGCGTGGCCGGTTAAAGTGGCAGGCTGTTTCGACCATCACCGGCAATAAAATCACAGTGGAAGCTGTCCGCAAGCCATCGCACGCGGATATTGACGCTGCTTTGACAAATAAATATCCGGTGATCGCCAAGCTTTTGATCAACGGGACAATCCCGCATTGGGTGCTGATCGTGGGCAAACAAGGGACGAACTATCTGATGCGCGATCCTCTGGGGAACGGACACTCTCTGGAACCGGCATCGAAATATGAAAGCGACATTTTCGGAGTCCGGATCGTTAAACCACTTTGATCATTACAGGGTATTTTTTGATTCCAATGAAACATTGCTATTTGGATTGTCCTGAAAAATTCTTGGCGGCCTGGCGGATGATTCCAAGAAACAGGCGCAGGGCGGCGGAGGAATCCTCCGGCCGCCACATGACGGCCAATTCCGTTGTCGGCACGGGCGGTTTAAGCGGACGATAGACCACTCCCGTTCGCCGCAGGCTTTGCAGGGAGTGTGGAACAAGGGAAATGCCCAACCCGCCGGCAATCAGGCTTACGATGGTTTGCGTGCTGCTCGTTTCCAATGCCACCCTGGGGGCAAAACCAGATTGCGCGCAAAATTGGATGATTTGATCGTAAAATCCGGGTCCCAGAGCGCGCGGCACCATAAGAAACGATTCTTGAGCAAGGTCTTTAACGTCGATCAATTTTTGTCTGGCCAGCTTGTGGTTCTGCGGCAGAACAACCACGAACGGTTCGCGAAACACAATTTGAAAAGACAATGACTCCGCGCCGGGAACGGGCGGACGCACCAGGCCAACATCAAGTTTGTGTTCTTTCATGGCCTTCACCTGTTCTTCACTGGTCATGTCGTGCAAGGTGAGCACCACACCGGGAAGACGCGCGCGCATCAGGTGGAAAACCGAGGTGAATTCCCCGTAAATTGCGGAGCTGACAAATCCCACGGTTAGCTGTCCGATCTCACCCCGCGCCGCCCGGAGGGCGGTCTGCGTGGCATATTCCGCCTGGGCCAGGCTTTTCCGCGCCTCCAGAAGAAACACCTTCCCGGCCGCGGTCAATTCCACATGCCGTTTGCTCCTTAAAAGCAGCGGGGCGCCAATCTCCTCTTCCAGCGACTTGATCTGCTGGCTGAAAGGCGGCTGGGAAATTCCCACCCGTTCGGCGGCGCGGCCAAAGTGCAATTCCTCGGCCACCGCAACAAAATATTTCAAATGACGCAGTTCCATGAAACGGAATAATATGTAAAAAGTATTAATAATGCCACTTTAATATATTGGCCAACCCAGACATCCCGCACTAGCGTTGCGAGGTTGGCGCGGTTGCCAGTTTGAAGAAATTTTTGTGAATGGATCGATTACAATAAGCCTGCCCAAGGCCGGCGTTTCGGTGAAACCCCGGCACCCGGCGGCGATATCAGCGGCCGGGGCGAACAGGACGGGAACTTTGACGGCTTTGTTCATTGCCGGATTTGCGACTTTCGTGAATCTTTACGCCACCCAGCCGTTATTGCCGCATCTCAGGGAGATCTTCCATGCGTCAGAATTTATGGTCAGCCTGACCGTCTCCGCCCCGATATTGGCGGTGGCCTTGTCGGCCTCATGGCTTGGGCTGGTGGCGGATTCTATGGGACGCAAGCGGGTCATTGTGACTTCCATATTCGCCATGGCCATTCCAACCGTTCTGTCCGCCACCGCGTCCAATTTGCACCAACTGATTGGCTGGCGTTTTCTGCAAGGGCTGTTCACGCCGGGCATTGTCGCGGTGGCCATGGCTTACATCAGCGAGGAGACTCCGGGACATCTGGCCGGGTCAACCATGTCAATTTATTTGACTGGAGCCGTGGTGGGCGGGTTTTGCGGCCGTTTTTCTTCGGGGTTGATTGCCGCCCGGTGGGGCTGGCAGGCTTCGATGGTGGTGCTGGGAATTGCGACTTTCGCCGGGGCGCTGCTGACGTGGTGGATCATGCCGCGCTCAAGAAATTTTGTGCCGCATCACAATGTCGCCGAATCCATCGCATCGTTGCGCTCTCACCTTCATAATCCGCAACTTTTGGCCACTTATGCGGTCGGGTTCAACGTCCTGTTCTGCCTCGCCGGGGTTTTCACTTATGTGAACTTTTATCTGGCGGACCCGCCTTTTTTGCTCGGCCCCGCCGCTCTGGCGTCCATATTTGCCGTGTATTTGATCGGGGCGGCGGTGACACCGTATTCGGGCCGTTTGCTAGACAAGATCGGCCACCGTTACCTATTGGTCGGGTCTTCCATGGTTGTGTCGGTCGGCATGTTATTGACCTTGTTTCATAACACACCCATGGTGGTGGCCGGGCTGGCGTGCGCGGCTGCCGGCGCTTTTGCGTCCCAAGTCGGGGCCTCGACTTACGTGGGACAAGTGGCCCGGCAGGCCCGTTCATCCGCGTCCGGCCTTTACGTTGCGTTTTATTATCTCGGCGGCTGCGCCGGCTCCGCTCTCCCCGGTTTGTTCTGGAAGAAGGCGGGATGGCTTGGTTGTGTTGGACTCATGATCTTCATGCAGGCGGTGATTGCGTTGATCGCAATCCGGGTGTGGAAGAACAAATCCCTTTCCAAGCGCAATACCCCTGCCCCGCCCGAAGCCGCTTCAATTCTTTCCCATTGATTGGCCAGATTTTCGGCCATCAACCAATGCGCGGCGGCGCGGCGTTTTTGGGGTGGGCTTCAAGAATTTGCCAGCTAGTCAGGCAGGACCAGAGCAAGGCCAGTCCAAAAATGCCCAAGCCGGCCAGCGGCCAGCGAATTTCACGCCAGATGGTTGTCAATGTTTCAGCGGGGTCGCCGGTGGCATCGTTGATTTTGACCCAGTTGACCAGCATCCATTGCATGAGGTGAATGCCTGTGGCCAGACTGAGGACGCATCCGATGATGGTGAGAGCCGCCTGATAGTAGCCAACCGATTTCCCGGCGGCGAGGGAACCGGAGCCGGGAAAGGCAAGATTAGCCATCACACAAGCCCATGCTTCCGTCCGATTGACTGGACCTTTGGCGTTGCTGGCGAGGACAAGTTTCATCGACTAGCCAACATTACCAACGGTGCCAATGATGATGCACATTCCAGGCGCCGGGGAATCCCCCCAAGAAGGTCAACGGCAGGAAACAGTGCCAGGTCAATCCCACGATGGAAAGAACCAGCCCGGCCACGGCCATGCCTTTGCTGCCGGAGTTGGGCTGCGTCTCGCATTGGTTTAAGGCGATGAGCGAGAAAATAATGCCCAGTACCGCGCCGATAAAACCGAAACAGCAGCAGACATTGGATGTAATCCCAAAAACAAGTCCCGCAACGGCCATGCCGTTTCTTCTTTGGGGCGGAGCGGCCGGCATGGTCACCACTGGCGGAACGGCGAATTCGGGTATGGACAGCAGCGTCTTCCATTCGGCGCTGCCTTCGGCTTGGAGCAGCGTGCCGCCATGGACGCGCCCTTCGGCCTGCCATTGCCGGATTTGAGCCGGAGACGCGGGGCCGTAAATTTTTTGATCGCTGCCGATAATTTTATACATAGTGCCTCCGAATTAGTGAACCGTGTTGATCCAGTGCGATAATGGAATATTCCGTGCAATTCCAAAAATGAACATCGCCGCCACCAAAGTCCATCCGACAATGGGACGGGTCACGATGCCCGGCAAACGTTTGCCGGTGGCGAGCCAGATGAATTCACGAATCGCCAGCCAGATTCCGAGGGGAAGCACGCTCACTATAAAAGGGTTCAACCCCCAGGCGGCGGCAAAGTTTCCGTGAGTCAACTGATGCAGGGCGCGCAACGTCCCGCAACCGGGACACAACAAACCAGTGGTCTGGTGCAAAAGACAAACGGGATAAAATCCGTTCGTAGCGGGGTCAAACATAAACAAGACAACTGCCGCGCCGATTGCCGCCGCCGCCAACCCTGCCATGGCCAATCGCTTGTTCATAGTTCCGCCGGTTAAATTCTACTGGTTAAAGGCATTCGGAAAATTGGAAAACATTTGGGGTGCAGAAATGTAAGCGACCACGATCAGAACGACCAGGATAAGAGCGACAATTCCCAGCACGATTCCCACGATGGCAAAACCGGCTCCATCCTGGCCGGTTTGTTTGATTTTTGAGAGGGCAAAAATTCCCAGCACAATGCTCACCAGTCCCAGATAGCTCTGACAACATACCAACGAAACAATTCCCGTAATCATGGCCCATAACGCCATTTGATTCGTTTTGGCAGTGGAGGGCGGCAACGCAACCGGCGCAGGGATCGCAGCCACCGGCGGCACGCCAACGAGCAAAGGGGCAAATTCAGGAAATTCAGAGGCGTTTTTCCAGTCCGCGGCGCCTTCAAGACGGATTTTGGTGACGGCATTGATACGCCCGTCGGAAATCCATTGGCGAAGCTGTTCCGCAGAAACAGGCCCATACTCCTTTTGATCGGCTCCGATAATCTTGTACATGCTCTAAGGATGCCTCGGGATCAGCCGTTGGTCAATTCCTTCAATTTGGCGTTGGCCCGGCCGGAATCGATCAATTCCGCAGCCATCCCCCAGCCTTCGGCAAATCCCCGGCACTTCTCCATCACGACCAGGGCGGCGGCGCAGTTGATCAGAACCGCATCCCGCTTGGGACCGCGCTCCGCCCCCCGCAATATGCGGCGGATAATCGCGGCGTTGGCATGGCGGTCGCCCCCGGTCAAATCGGCAAGAACGGCCGGTTGAAGAGGAAGACCGGCCAGTGAAAAACTTTCCATCGTCGAGGGAAAACCCGCCGCGCAATTATCGCCCAAAATGGAAAGTTCATCCAGACAGCGGCCCTGCCCCGCCGAACCGCAAACGACCATGCCGCGCTGCACGCCCAAGGTTTCCAGAACGCGGGCGATTGCCGGACAAAGCTCCCGTTGCGGCACCCCCAGCAATTGGTGGGTGGGCCGCGCGGGATTGAGCAACGGCCCGAGGAAATTGAAAATGGTGCGCTGCCCGCGCTCGCCGCACAACTGCCGCGCGGCGGCCATTTCCTTGAAAGCGGGATGGTAATCCGGGGCGAAAAAAAAGGCGAAATGACGGTCGCGCAACGAAGCGGCCGCCTCCGCTGGCGTCAAGTCTATTTTTATGCCGAGCGCCTCCAGCACATCCGCGCTGCCTGACCTCGATGTCACGGCGCGGTTGCCGTGCTTGGCCACGCTCACCCCGGCTGAAGCCATCATCAACGCCACCGTGGTCGAAATGTTGAATGTGTTCAGACGGTCGCCCCCCGTGCCGCAAACATCAAGAATGGGACAGGCGCGCGTGGCAGGGTCAATCGGCGGGGCGATGGACATATCCCGCAAGGCGCGGGCGAAAGCGGCAATCTCCACTATCGTCTCGCCTTTGTCGGCGAGCGCGGCCAGAAAACCGGCCTTCGCGGACGGCTCTGCCGCAGCGCGCGTCAATTCGGCCACGGCATCAACAATCTGTTCCCCCATCAAGTCCCGGCCTGCGCCCAATTGTTTGGTCAACTCAATTAACACGATGGAAAGTGTAGAAAGATGCGGCCCGGTTTGCTAGCGTACAGTTTTTGATATAAATGCAAACTGAGATCATGGCCATCAATAACGCGGCGCTGTTCAAGGCGGCGGTGGCGCGCGCGGTGGAGTTGCTGCGCGCCGGCCAATTGGTGGCGTTGCCAACGGAAACCGTCTATGGCCTGGCCGCCAACGCGTGGGACGCCGACGCCGTGCGGCGGATTTTTGAGGTCAAAGGCCGGCCCTCGCACAATCCCATCATCGTGCATGTGGCCGGGGTTGAACTGGCCCGCCGTTGCGTGACCGGCTGGTCCCCGCTGGCAGTCAAAATGGCGGCGGCGTTCTGGCCCGGTCCGCTAACCATGGTTTTGCCCCGGGCAAAGGAAATTCCCGATGTCGTCACGGCCGGCGGAAACACCGTGGGCGTGCGATGGCCGTCCCATCCGTTTATCCAGGCTGTGATTCGCGAATGTGGCTTCCCCCTGGCCGCGCCGAGCGCAAACCGGTCGAACCGGATTTCCCCCACCAAGGCGGAGCATGTGCGCAAGGATTTGGACGGCCTCATTCCGCTCATTGTCGATGGCGGGCCGTCGCAAGTGGGCATTGAATCGACGGTTTTTGATTTGACAAGCTCGCCGCCGCGCGTGTTGCGGCCGGGCATGATCCACGCGGACTCGTTGCAGGCGGCGATGGGCGAAGGAGCCGTGGGAGGCGGAGCCGAAAAAGGGGCGACGGTTCGGCGCAGTCCTGGTCTCATGCCAAAACATTATGCCCCCAAAGCCAAACTGGTGCTCTTGTCATGGCAGGACGAAGATGATCTCGCGGCAAAGGTGGCGGTGTACGGAATAAAACCGGACAAAATCCATGTCCTGGCGCATCACGTCATTTCGATGCGGCCGGGATTCGGGCGGGTGTCAAACATCCCGCAGGACGCGAAAGCCTGGGCGCGCGTTCTTTATGCGGAACTGCACCGGTGCGACGAAGCAGGCGCGCAATTGATCGTGGTGGAAACGCCGCCCCCCGGGGAGGAATGGCGAGGCATCGCGGACCGGTTAACCCGCGCATCGCACTAAGGCGGCGGACATCTCACGGACGTTTCAAAATCTTTTCAAAGGTTTCCGTCGGCTCGATGTCGATGCGGGACGACGGCGTGGCATCAGGCGCGGACAGCGGCGGCGCGGACGAAACTTTCCCGGGCGACGAGGTCGGCGGGGGCTGAAAATCCTGCTCCGGATCGTCTGTTACCCCTGCGGCGGCGCGGTCGGCAATGTGAAATTGCGTCCGTTTATCAAGCCACGCGCGGTATCGCTGATAGCTCCACATGCCGGATTCGGCCCCGGTCTCGATGGAGGAAATGATTTTGAAGAAATCGCGGTTGCGAATAAAATTCTTGACAGCCATGCTGGCCCTGAGCACCTCGCATTCCGGCACGCATATATTCACCGATGGCCGGAACTGGAGCCGTTGTGATATGACGCCAATCAGGCAATCGGCCATCTGCGCGGCAATGTTGCCCTGAATCTCGGACGGAAAAGCGTTGACGATGCGCTGCAAGGCTTCGACACAATTGGAGGAGTGAACAGTGGCCAAAACAAGATGGCCCGTTTCAGCGGCGTTCAAGGTCAGACGCATGGTCTCCGGATCGCGCAGTTCGCCCACCATCAAAACATCCGGATCTTCGCGCAAACTGTCCAACAACGCCTGCTCGAAGCTGGGAGTGTCCCGGCCCACCTCGCGCTGGCGAATAAAGGAACGCTTGGGCCGGAAGAAAAATTCAATGGGATTTTCAATGGTGACGATATGGCGGGCGTCGGCGCCGTTGATAGTGTTGATCAGAGCCGCCAGGGTGGTGGATTTTCCGCTGCCGGTGGCGCCACTGACCAGGAGAAGCCGTGGGAATGATCGACCAGATGCTTGAAATCAGGGTGCAGGTTCAACCCCTCAATCGTCGGCTCGAAGGCGGGCAGGAGGCGGATGGCGAAACCGACGCCGCGGGCGGTTTGCAGAATATTAATCCGGCAGCGCAATCCCTTGATTGTGCGGGAGAGATCAAAGGAACGGCGCTGAAGAAATTCAGGCCAATGCCCGGCGCCTATCGTCTCACGCGCCCATTCCAAAAGAAGCTGCGGCGCGACAGGTTCGGCCACGGACCGCAGACTGCCCCGCACCCGCAAAACCGGATTCAAACCGGGTTCCAAATGCAAGTCACTGGCCCCCTGCTCCTTGGCCACGGCGATGAGTTCCAGCAGGTTCATAAGAACGCGGGTAAAGCGAAGGAAACCGCCAAGATCGCCAGGAAGTCTGCACACAACTTTTTCATGTTAATATCAACTCCAAAAACACCGCCTGGTTGCGGCGCGATATTAATTTCTTCCATCGACCCGTCGGGTTGGCAGGAACGGACGCAAATGTCAATTTGATTCTGCCGGGCAACTCTTTTGAACAAATTTTGGCGCTGGACTGTCATTTGCCCATACGTACTCTTTACAACTATGAATACAGGTATCAGTGCCATTAACGAGGAAGTGCAGAGGACAAGCGCATTTGTCCGCCCCCTTTTTAGCGAGATCGGCAAAATCGTCATCGGCCAGAATTATCTGGTCGAGCGGTTGGTCATAGGCTTGCTGGCCAACGGCCACGTCCTGCTCGAAGGCGTCCCCGGTTTGGCCAAGACATTATCCGTCAAAACCCTGGCCGATTCCCTCCACGTCAAATTCTCCCGGCTCCAATTCACGCCCGACCTGCTTCCGGCGGATTTGATCGGCACCCAGATTTACAATCCCCAATCCGGGTCGTTCACCACCCGGCGCGGGCCGATTTTCGCCAATGTCATTCTGGCGGATGAAATCAACCGCGCCCCGGCCAAGGTGCAAAGCGCCTTGCTGGAGGCGATGCAGGAAAAGCAAGTCACCATCGGTGACCAGACTTTCAAACTCGATGAACCGTTTCTGGTTCTGGCCACCCAGAACCCAATCGAACAGGAAGGAACTTATCCGCTGCCCGAAGCCCAGGTGGACCGGTTCATGTTGAAACTCAAAATCGTCTATCCGTCCCGCGCCGAGGAACGGCAGATTCTGGACTTGATGGCGCGCACGACCGCTTTTGCGCCGGCGACCCAGGTCGTCTCGGTCCAGCAAATCATGGAAGCGCGCCGGGTTCTCAACGACATCTATATTGATGACAAGGTGAAGGATTATATCGTCGACGTGGTCTGCTGCACCCGCGAGCCGGGCAATTATAAAATGGAAGGGTTGCAGGGGCTGATTCAACTGGGCGCATCGCCCCGCGCCACCATCGCGCTGACTCTCGCCGCCAAGGCCTACGCGTTCCTGCACGGACGCGGCTACGTCACGCCGCAGGATGTCAAAAGCATTGGCATGGATGTGTTGCGCCACCGCGTCGCCGTCACCTACGAGGCGGAAGCGGAAGAAAAAACAAGCGAAACGATCATCACCAAAATCTTCAATGAAATGCCGGTGCCATGATGTGTGCCACCCATTCGTATTCAGCCTCATGCAAAATGAAAAGACAGTCGCTGTGAAACTTTTGCCATGATCCCGCGCGAAATTCTCAAGAAAATCCGGCAGATCGAGCTGCGCACCACGCGCCTCGTTTCCGAGACGCTCGGCGGCCAGTACCATAGCGTCTTCAAGGGCCAGGGCATGAATTTCGAGGAGGTCCGCGAATATCAACCGGGCGACGAAGTCCGGACCATTGATTGGAACGTGACGGCGCGCATGAACCATCCTTTCGTCAAAAAATTCGTCGAGGAACGCGAGTTAACCATGATGCTGGTGGTGGACTTGAGCGCGTCCGGCTTGTTTGGTTCGGCGGATCAATCCAAGCGCGAGCTGGCGGCGGAAATCGCCTCGGTCCTCGCCTTCTCCGCCATTCGCAACAATGACAAGGTGGGATTGATCCTGTTCACCGAGGAAGTCGAAAAATACATCCCGCCCAAGAAAGGCCGCCGCCATGTCCTGCGCGTCATTCGCGAAATCCTGCTTTTCCAACCGCGCCGCCGCGGCACCAATTTTAACAAGGCCCTCGACAGTCTGAATCGCATGGCCCGGCGCCACGCCATCGTTGTCATCATCTCGGATTTTCTCTTCGAGCACCGGTCCGCCGTCGAAAAAAATCCCGCCCGCCGCCAGAATTTTTTGCTCTCGCCCACTTTGGGTCCCCGCACCATGCCCGCCTTGCGTCAGGCAAACAAGCGCCACGACGTCATCGCCATTCAGATTGTGGACCGGTATGAATTGGAACTGCCGCCTCTGGGACGACTGGTTCTGGCCGACGCGGAAACAGGCGAGGTGATCGAAATCAACACGCACGACATCCGCAAACGCAAAGCTTTTGCCGATCGCCGGGCCAAGCATCAAGGGGAATTGATGCACCAGCTTCGCTCCGCCAATATTGATGCCATCGAGGTGCGGACCGACCAACCTTATGCGGCAGCCTTGGGCCGTTTTTTTGAAACGCGCGAAAAGCGCCGTTGTCGCGGATCATGAACACCAATTCGGCGCTTATTATTCCAGCCCAATCCCCGGCTTCGACCAATGCCGCCCCGCCGGCGTTTCATGACGCCATGAAGCCGCTGATCAGCATCCCCAATATCTGGCTTTGGGTGATCGTGATTGCCGCCCTTCTGCTCCTCGGCCTCGCCGCCTGGTTGTTCTGGCGTTATTGGCGAAAAAAGGCTGCTGCCATCCACATGGTTCCGCTTGTTCCGCCCCATGTCCATGCCCGTCGCATGTTGGAGCACGCGCTTTCCCTGATCAGCCGGCCCAAACCTTTCTCCACCGCCGTCTCCGGCGCGATTCGCATTTATCTGGAGCAGCGCTTTGAATTCCACGCCCCGGATCGGACCACCGAGGAGTTCCTTTACGAATTGAAAGAATCACAATTGTTGACCGTGGAACAAAAACAGAGTCTGGCGGCCTTCCTCGAAAGTTGCGACCTGATTAAGTTTGCCAACTACGAACCGACGGAAACGGAGCTGCGGGCGTTGCACACCTCCGCCTTGACCCTGGTCAATGAAACTGAACCGCGCCTCCTGACCGCCGCCCAACCCGCCGCCTCCAACCCGCCACCCGCGCTCTCGACCCGATGACTTTTGCCCATCCATACGCCTTATTGCTGCTGCTGATGTTGCCCGCGCTCGCGTGGTTGAAAGGAAAGCTCGCCCGCAATTCCGCTTTCCTTTATTCCTCCGTCGATCTGGTGCGGCCCGTCTCCGGCCTGAGACGTTCCCGGGCTGGAAGAATCCTGGTCAGTTTGCGTTGGCTGGCCATGACGTTATTCATCGTCGCCCTCGCCCAACCGCGCCTGGTCAAGGGCGTTTCGCAAGTCAATGCCAGCGGCATCGACATTGTTGTCGCCATCGACATGTCCGGCAGCATGCGCTCGGAAGATTTTGGCGAAGGCCTCAGCCGCATCAAAATGGCCAAGGAAGTCCTGAGCAAGTTCATCGACAACCGTCCCAACGACCGCATTGGCCTCGTCGCCTTCGCCAAGGACGCCTATATCGCCTCGCCCCTGACCTTGGATCACGATTTTCTGCAACGCAACCTCGAGCGGCTCAACATTGGTTTGATCGACGAAAACAGAACCGCCATAGGATCGGCCATCATGACCTCCTTGAACCGGTTGGAAGGATTGCAGGACAAGAGCAAAATTGTCATCCTCATGACCGACGGCCAGAACAATTCCGGAAAAATCCCACCCCTCACCGCCGCTGAAGTGGCCCAATCCCTGCAGGTCAAGGTTTATACCATCGGCATCGGTCTGCGCGGCAAGGCGCCCTACCCCGTCATGGATCAGTTTGGACAAAAACATTATCAGTGGATGGACGTGGACGTGGATGAGGATACGTTGGGTAAAATTGCGGATAAGACCGGCGGCAAATATTTTCGCGCCGACAGCGCTGATATTTTCCGCCGCATTTACAGTGAAATCGACCGCATGGAAAAATCCCAGGTGGAAGTCAAAAAATACGAACACTTCGACGAACTCTTCGGCCCTGTGATCGCGGTCGGCCTTGGAGCATTCCTGCTGGAAATGGTCCTCAGCCAGACGGTTTGGAGGAAATTGCCGTGAAACCAGGAGCGCGCACATCATGACATTCGCACAACCCCAGTTTCTTTGGGCGCTGCTGGCGGCCATTCCGGCGGCAGCGGGACTCTTTTACTGGTCCTGGAGGGTTAAACAAAAACTGATCCGCCGTTTCGTCGGCGCACGATTGCTTGACAATCTCACCATCGGGAACACCCCCGGCCGGCAGTTTGTTCGCATGGCCCTGCTTGCCGCCGCCCTGGCCGGCCTGCTTCTCGCTCTGGCCCGGCCGCAGGGAGGCTACCTCTGGGAGGAAAGCCATCAGCGCGGCCTGGACATCATTGTCGCCATCGACACCTCGCGCAGTATGCTCGCCCAGGATGTCGCTCCCAATCGTTTGGAAAGGGCAAAATTGACCGCATTCGATTTAATGCGACAGGCGAAGAATGACCGGCTCGGCCTGGTCGTATTCGCCGGCAACGCCTTCCTGCAAACCCCGCTGACTCTCGACGACCAGGCTTTTCGCCAGGGCCTCGACGCTGTCAACGTGGGCATCATTCCCCGGGGAGGAACCGCCCTTTCCGCCGCCATCCGCACTTCGCTCGAATCCTTTGAGAAAAATAGCGACAACCATAAAGTGCTCGTCCTTTTTACCGACGGCGAAGATCACGACGCCGATACCGACACACTCGCCGCCGCCAAGGAAGCGGCCCAGGCGGGAATGCATATTTTCACCGTTGGCGTCGGAACCCCGGCTGGTGAGTTGCTGCAAGTCAGGGATGACCAGGGAAATAATGCCTACGTCAAGGACGAGGAGGGAAACGTCGTGAAATCGCGCTTGAACGAAACGCTTCTGAAACAAATCGCCAACGAGGCCAACGGCTTTTATTTGCGGCTCAACGGCGCCGATCTCATGCAAGCGCTCTATTCCCGCGGACTCGCGCCCCTTCCCAAAACCGAGTCGGCCAGCCGGCTGACCAAAACATACCGGGAAAGGTATCATTGGTTCCTCCTCATCGCCCTGGCCTGCCTGATTATTGAATACATCCTGCCGGAAAGCCCGCGCCGTCCCCACCACCCGGAAAACGGCTCTGCCACAAAAAAATCCGCCCTGCAAAACGCGACCGTCCTGCTTTGTTTTTTATTCGTGGCCCTCAATGGGCGCGCCTCGCCCTCGAGCGCCTTTCGCGAGTATCAATCCGGCGATTACAAAGCGGCGTCCGATGAATACAACCGCTTATCAGGACTGAAAACGAACGATTACCGTCTGCACTACGACGCGGGCGCCGCCGCCTATCGCGCCAAGCAATTGGAAAAAGCCGAACAGCAATTTAACGCGACCTTGGAAGCGCCCTCCGTCACCCCCGACCCGACCACCCAGGAACGCACCTATTACAACCTGGGCAACACCGAATATCATCTTGGCGAATCCCAATCCGATCCGGACAAAAAACAAGAACGCTGGCAGCAGGCCATCGACAGTTACGTCAAGGCATTAAGCCTGAGCACAAACGGCCTGCACACAAACGATCTGGACGCCAAAAACAATCTCGCCTTTGTCCAACGCAAAATTGAGGAACTCAAGCAGCAACAGCAACAGCAGCAGAAAAAACAAAACAAAAATCAGCAGGACCAAAATCAGGGGCAATCCGCCAAACAAGACCAGAAAAAAGATCAGGACAAAAAGAAACAAGAACAACAGCAGCAACAAGCCAGCCAGAACGAGAAGAAGGACAAATCGCAGGAGGAAGAGCAGCAAACCGCCACCCCCGGCCAAATGTCCCCTCAAGAAGCGCGCCAGATGCTCGCGGCACAAAAGGATGATGAAAAGACCTTGATCTTCACCCCCGAAAAGAAATCCGTCCCGCCCCAGCCCGGAAAAATCAAGGATTGGTAAATCCAACGCGCAGCCGCCGGACGCCCGGCAAACCACTCATCTCCTGACCGCGTCAATGATATGCCGTTTGATTTCCCGCAAGCCGCATGAAAAACTTTGCAAATCGAGGGTTTGACATTTGCTCAATGCCAGACAACATGATGCGACGAACAGGCGGAACCAGAAATAATGAAGAATCCGCCAAAGAATAAGGCTTGAGCCGAACATAAAAGAAACTATTGTAAACCCCATGTCTAAGGTTAAACACATTGTCCTGTTGAAATTCAAAGATGGAACGACCGAAGAGCAGATCGGCAAGTTTTTTGAAGAAGTTTTGGATTTGTCGGAAACGGTCCCGGGCGTTGACGATTATGTGTCCGGCAATAATTGCAGCCCGGAAGGGCGCAATCAGGGCATGACCCACGCCTTCATCATGACGTTCACAGATGTTGCGGCGCGCGACGCCTACATCGTTCACCCCGAACACGAACGTTTCAAGACGATGACCCTCAGCACGGTCGAAAGCTTTCTGGCATTCGATTTTGAAGTGTAAGCCAGGCCGGGAAGGCCTGTTTTCCCGACGGCGGCGCCCCGGCGCAGGCAGCCGTCATTTTTGATCATGCGCCAATGCTCAGATGAAACGCACACATCATTGCAGCCAAATTCGCCCCGCGCAAATCGGCGAAACCGTCACTCTCGCCGGCTGGGTCCATTCCCGACGCGACTTGGGCGGCCTTATTTTCATAGACATTCGTGACCGCGAAGGCCGGACCCAGACCGTGTTTGACCCTTCCGTCCTGCCGTCCGAACTTTTCGAGCGCGCGGCGTCACTTCGCAGTGAATGTGTCATCAGCGTCACAGGCAAAGTCCGGGCGCGTCCAAGCGGAACGCAGAATACCAAGATCGCCACCGGCGAAGTGGAAATCGGCGTGACCAGCCTCGACGTCTTGAATATGGCCGAAGTGCTGCCTTTCCCGGTGGATGATCCGGAAATCGCCAAAACGGTCAATGAAGAATTGCGGCTGCAATACCGCTATCTCGATTTGCGCCGGCCGGAAATGGCGCGCAACCTCCGTCTGCGCAGCAAAGTGGCCACCGCCACCCGCGTCTATTTTGACGACCAGGGTTTTCTGGAAGTTGAAACCCCGACCCTCTTTAAGTCCACCCCCGAAGGCGCCCGGGAATTTCTGGTCCCCAGCCGCAACAATCCCGGCAAATTTTACGCCCTGCCCCAGTCGCCCCAGCAGTTCAAGCAAATCCTGATGGTGGCCGGAATTGAAAAATATTTTCAATTGGCCCGGTGCTATCGCGACGAGGATTTGCGCGCCGATCGCCAGCCGGAATTCACCCAGATCGACCTCGAAATGTCCTTCGTCGAACGCGAGGACATTTACAAACTGATCGAAGGTTTGCTTAAACGCATCTGGAAAACCGCCTTGGACTTGGACATTCCCACCCCGTTTATACGCCTGTCCTTTGAAGAAGCGCTCAATCGCTTCGGCAGCGACAAACCGGACACCCGTTACGGATTGGAATTGGCTGACTTCACGGAAGAATTCCGCGCCAGCAAGTTCAAGGTCTTCAGCGGCGCGGTTGCCGCCGGTGGCGTGGTCAAGGCCATCAATGCCAAGGGACTGGCCGGCGTCACCCAGGGGCAAATCGAGACCATGACCGAAGTCGCCAAAAGTTTCGGAGCCAAGGGGCTGGCCTTTATCAAGGTCGAAAAAGGCGAATGGAAATCGCCTATCGTGAAGTTTTTCAACGAAACCGAAAAAGCGGCCCTGACCCAAAAATTAAAAATCGAGGAAGGCGACCTGATTTTGTTCGCGGCTGACCAATGGCTCAACGCCTGCGAGATATTGGGAAAAATCCGCGGCTACTGCGCCGATTTGCTAAAGTCGCAAGGCAAATTAAACGTGCCCGCAAACCAATTTAATTTCTTGTGGGTCATTGATTTCCCCCTGCTCAGTTTCGACAAGGAGCAAAACCGCTGGTATTCAAGCCACCATCCCTTCACCGCGCCGGTGGCGGAAGATGTTCCGCTCCTGATCTCCGATCCGAAAAAAGTCCGCGGCCAGCATTACGACATCGTGGTCAACGGCGTCGAACTGGGCGGCGGTTCCATCCGGATTCATCAGCCCGCCGTGCAAAAAATGGTTTTCGAGCAGGTCCTGCAAATCCCGCCGGAGCTGGTCCGGGCGCGTTTTGGCTATATGCTTGACGCTTTTCGTTACGGCGCCCCGCCCCATGGCGGCGTCGCCCTCGGTTTCGACCGGCTGATCGCCATCCTTTGCGGCACCCCCAGCATCCGGGATGTCATCGCTTTCCCCAAGACGGCCAAAGGAACGGACCTCATGACCGATTCGCCCGCCACCGTGGACCCCAAACAACTGCGGGATCTGCACTTGGAATTGAAGGCAAAGAAGGAATAGTTCCTTTCATCCTTTTTTCCGGCTCGGCCGAATTATAATTCCGCTGGACGAAAACAAGGGAGATGCCGTAGTTTCACCGCCATGAAAAAGCGACTTTCCCTTGTTATAGCCGTCGCCTTGGCCGGCATCGGCAGCGTCACTTTTGACAATCTGCACGCCCAGAATGACACAGGAACTGCGGCGCCCCCGTCAGCGCCCGCCTCCCCAGTGCCCGACAATCCTCAACAACCTGCGCCCATACCTGGCGGCCCCCGCATGCGACGTCCCCTTGTTCCCTCCTCCCACATGCATTACGCGCAAGCCACGTTCTCCCTGAGACGCGCCAAGATGGAATTGGAACACACCACGAACGACTTTAATGGCCATCGTCAATCCGCCATTGACGCCTGCGCCAAGGCCATCACGGAATTGGAGGCCATCCAAGCGTCCGAGCAGGCCGCCGCGCAAGCTGCTGCTGCTGCCAAAGCCACCAATGCCCCGCCGCCGGCCACCGCGCCAGCCATCCCGCAGTAAGACGCGGTTAATACAATTTCACGGACGGTTTGCGACGGGTGACGACGAAACTCGTGCGTCCTTGTCGGCTTGGGCCGGGGCGTTCGCGCCCGTCCGCACACCAGCGGACGCTGACCGCAGCATGATTCGAATCTCCTCCCTTTTTTTGTCAAGCTGGTCCAGTTGATCAATGGCATCCTGTTTGAAGGAACGACGGGGTTCTGCCGCTATTTCATGAGGCGCCCGTGACTCCGGTTTTTCGCTTTGCTTGATATAGTTCAGCAAAACCGCGATATAACCGGCCGCCAGCGGATTCATCTCCCGCGCAATCCCAAGCTCCAACGCGCGCAACTCCCGCACATTCTGTGGCGCGACACGGCTTGTTGCCACTGCGTTCACGCCCAATTGCCAGTCGAAGTATTGCAACCCCTGCAAATCGCGCACCGCCCGGCGCGCCGCCGGCAATGCATCCTCCGGTTTCCATTGTCCGATGACTTCCTGCAATGTCAGACGCGCCTCGGTCGGTAATCGCGCCGGGTCCAAATGCACTTTCACCGGCACATCCAGCGCGTCCTGCAATTTTTGCCAGCACTCGCGCACCGTGCCCGGCCCGGTCAAATTCGCCTTGGTGAAGTTCACGCAACTCAGCCCCCACCACTTTTCCACATCGAGCAAGCTTGCGAAATGGGCGTGAAAACCGAGCAGAAACGCCGTCTGCCAATTCAAATGGCCCGACATCTCCCGCAGCATCCGTTGCAAAGCGGCGTGCCCGTCGTTCAATTGCATCAAATCCTGGAACAGCAACAACGCGCAACTCCGATACAACATCTCGTCCTTTCCGGTGACATTCGACTGCTCCGGCCAGCTTAATTGCTGAAACGACAATGGCTCATGCTCGCGCAATTCGGCCCGGACCTCCTCCAATCCCTCGATCTTCAGGTCCTCGCTCCCCGCCGTCCGCGCGGTCGGACGAATAATATACGTCGGCAAATTAAAATCCTCCAAATGCGCGCTCATCCCTTCCACCAGCCAAAACGGAACCGGTGCCGATTGTTTTTCCCCGCCGCGATTGACCAATTCCGTCAGCAACGCCTGAATCACTTCCCGCACCAGCACCGCTTCCCGCATGGATTTGGGCAGCTCAAGCTGATAATTCCACCCTTCCGGACGACGAATTCCGGTCAACAGGGGCTGCCCGTCTTTGGGAAATTTAGAATTGATGACCAGTTCGATTTTTCCCCACCATTGATCGCTCAATCCCAACTCGCGCAAAAAAAGTTCCTTCACCCGTTCGCATGTGATCACCAGTCGGGCCGGCACCCAGACCACTTCTTCGCTCTCACTCCCGGGCGGCGTTTTCGGCGGCGGGATAAGAAACCCCATCCCGCCAGCCATGGGAATGCCGGCGGCCGGGGACAAGGAAGAAAGGGACGGTCGGTCGCCAATTTCGCGGGCGGTGAATTGTCCGGAATAACTGCGGGCAAGCCCCCCCGGGCTCGCCGGTTGGGCGGAAACAACCAGGGCCGCGCAAAACACACAGAATAGAACCGACAGAAATTTCACAAACAAATCAACCTGCTCGCCCTTTTAATGCCCCCAACCCTGCGCCCCGTCAAGCGCGCCTCCGTTTGCATCCACAAAGACGGCCCTGATTCAGCCGCGTCGCCGCAGCTCAGACGGCAACCGCCCGCCCGGTTTGGGCCGACTCATAACATGCAGCCATGATTTTCTGGCTGCGCAAACCCCGTTCCGCCGACAGCGGATTTGACGTTCCAGTCAGAAGTGCGGCGCTGAAGGCTTCCACTTCCGCGCGATAAGTGTTTTTCGCTTCGGGCGCGATCTTCACCCCTTGGCCCGCACCAGACAGATAAGCGGCCATTTCGCCCCGTTTCCCCTGCCCGATCGTTCCCGTGGCCAGAATGCTCCCCTCCGAACCGTAAAGTTCCAGCGCATTTTTGCAACTTTCATCTGGAATACAAAAGAAGGTGTCAACCGTGCCGAGCGCCCCGTTGGCAAACCGCAACAGCACCACCGCACTGTCTTCACTCGCATAGGAATGAACGGTGGAGTTGATGAAACAACTGACTGTCTTCACCGGCCCGAAAAAGAATTCCAGCAGGTCAATGCAATGATTTCCCATGTCAATCAAAGCACCGCCCCCGCCCTGCGCCGGATCCTGGCGGAAGGCGCCTTTGATCGGAGGATACCAGCAGGAGAGTTGGGCGCGCGCCTGCACCGGACGGCCAATCCTGCCCGCCGCGATCATTTTCGCCGCCTCCTGGTGCTGCGTCTGAAACCGCATCATGAAGGCCGCCCCCAATTCCACCCCCGCCTTCCGGCAAGTCACCGCCATGTCTTCCGCTTCCGCCACCGTCCGGCCCAGCGGCTTTTCGCACAAAACAGGCTTGCCCGCCTTCGCGCAAGCCAGCACCTGATCGTGATGGGCCTGCACCGGGCTGGCCACGTAAACCGCATCAATATCGCTTTTCAGCAGCGCTTCCACATTGTCAAACGCAGTCGCCCCAAATTGCCGGGCCACTTCCTCGTTCGACGTCTGATTAGTCCCGTAAACCGCTGTCAGCCGCGCGTTCTCCGCTGCCATGAAACCCTCCGGAATCGTCCGCCGCCGCGCAATCCCCCCGGAGCCAATCACGCCCCATTTGATCTTACTTTTCATACGCCTTGATCACCTTCAGAATCGCTTCGCCGATCTGGGCCATGTCAGACTCGCTGTAGGTCGGAAAGGCAAAGCAGGTAAACGTGTGCGCCTCGTGCCAGTGCGCGTTGGGCACTTCCACCTTCGCATAATCGACGCTTTGGGCATCCGTATACTCCTTGGATTTGAAAGGAAAACCCGTCCGGCCAAAGGCGTTGCTGTCCTGAAACGCGCGTTCCGTGTGGCATTGCGGCCAGAAAACCTTCCAAACCGGCGCCCCTTCCGCCGCGACCGCGCTGACAAATTGTTTGATGTCGCATCTCATGTTTTCCACGTCCAGTGAAAACGCTATCACAAACCAGCCGTTGCGCCGTTCCGGCGTGTCAACTGGAAAATATTTGATAAGCTTGGACGTTTTGAGCGCGTCAATCACAATTTTCGCGTTGCGCCGGCGGCGAGGCATGTTCCATGTGTCTATGCGCTCCAACTCCGCCAGCCCGATGGCCGATTGCATTTCTGTCATGCGATAATTCCACCCCACCATGTTGTGGATGTAGGGCAGCTTCTGTTCCAGTTCCAGCAGACTCAACCGTTGTTTGACATCATAGCCGTGATCGCGAAAGCTCCGCGCTGTCCAGGCCATTTCCTCGTCATCGGTTGTCACCATGCCCCCTTCCCCCCCGGTGGTAAATGTCTTGTTCTGGCAAAAACTGCACCCGGCAATGTCGCCCAGCGAACCTGTTTTCTTCCCTTTGTATTCGCCGCCAAAGGCTTCCGCGTTGTCCTCAATCACGGAGAGCTTGTGCTTCCTGGCGAACGCCCTGACTTTATCCATGTCACACACATTGCCATAAAGATGCACCGGCATGATGGCCTTGGTCCGGTGATTGACCAGCTTCTCCGCCGATTCAATGCTGATGCAATGATCGTCAATATTGACATCCGCAAACCGCGGGATCGCCCCCGCCTGCACAATCGAAAAGCTGCTCGCGATGAACGTGTAGCTTGGCACAATGACTTCGTCCCCCGGTCCGATCCCCAGCGAGGTCAGTCCCACATGTAACGCCGCCGTGCCCGTGGAGACGCTGATGGCGTAACGGCTTCCCTGCCACTCGGCGAATTTCTTTTCAAATGCCATTCCCTGCTTGCCCGTCCAATAGTTCACCTTGCCGGAGCGCAAAACGGACGTAACCGCGTTGATGGCGTTATCATCAAATTGCGGCCAGCCTTGAAGTTTGTTTGTGACGGTCTTGGGACCGCCTTGGATTGCCAATTGTGTGTTCATTTAGAATAAGCGGCTGTTGATTAAGTGGCCTCAATTGCAATCCAGCCCGCGCCTGGGGTCAAGCGGGAAATCCGGAAATTCAAAAATCCTACGATCCACTCAAGTCCAGCATCACCGGCTGACGGCGAAACCCCCGTGTCTTGATCGCGGTATAGATCAACCCGATGCCGCACCAAGTGCCGCCCACAACTTTTGCCGGGACCGGCAGAAAACACCAGATGGTGAGGCAAAACAACAACCCCATACCGGGCATCGCCATGTCATTAAACCAGTTCCGCTTATGCCCGGCCGGCGGACGAAAATAAAATTCCCGAATCACAGCCGCGTTGACTCCAATAAAGGCCAGAAACGCCCCAAAGTTTATCAAGTCTGCCGCCCCCTCGTAGTTCAGCATCAGAGAGGCCGACAGCACCACCAATCCGATCAGCCAGATGTTCAGCACCGGATTATTTCGCTTATCCAGACGCGCGAAAAAACGCGGCAGCGCATTATCTCGTCCCATCCCAAAAAGTATCCGCGCCGCTCCCACCTGCCCGGTCAAAGCCGATCCCAGCGACGCCACCACCAGCGTCACCGTCATTGCGTCAAATAAAAACTTGCCCCCCACCAGGCTGCAAACATCAAAAAAGGCCGTCGGCAGATCCGCCTCCTTGAACGTCGTGTAATCCGGCCAGACCCGTTGCGCCAGATACATTTCCGTCATCGCGCACAAACCAATCACAACACAGACCAGCACGATGGCCATGGGCACGGTTCGTTTCGGTTCCCGCACATCTTCCGACAGCGTCGTGATCCCGTCAAAACCGATATAGGTCAACGCCGCCAGTGACGTCGCCTTGCCCACCGCGACAATACTAAACGTTTTCGGATTGTAGAACGGCGCGGTGGAAAACAGCCCGCTCCAACCCTGTTTCAGCATCAGAAACCGCACCGCATCCACCGTGAAAATGGCGATGACCAAAAACATGATCGCTGTCAGAATATGGTTCGTGTGCGCCGTCCATTTCATGCCCCGAAGATTCAGAAAGGTGGACAACCCGACAAATAAAATCACCCAGAAAACAAACCCGGCATGTTGCGCATCAACCCGCAATCCCAACCCAGACACGAGGTTTTGGGTGAGACCCGGAAGAGAATCTTCCAGCAACTTTTGCGTGGTCAACGCCCCATACACCACGCTGATCACCGGTATGACCAGATAATCCAGAAACATGCACCAACCGGCAATGAAACCCAGATGCGGATTTAAACCGCGCCCCACATAAGCGTAGGCCGACCCCGCCACAGGATACAACCCAGCCATCCGCCCATAACTCAGCGCTGTCAGCATCATCGCCACCAGCGCGATCAGAATCGTCGTCGTGACATGCCCCAGCGACCCCTTGTCAGCGAGACCAAAAATGCCCACCCCGCCCACCGGTTGAATCAGCACAATCCCGTAAAAAACCAAATCCCACAACCCCAGCACCCGGCGCAAATGCCCCCCCCCAGAAACGGAAACACGGGACACAGTTGGCGGGGAGTTGGTCGCATTGGGCATACTTTGCGCCATGTTTAATCAGACCGGCAATAATCTGTCAACCCGGAATAAAGACCAAAATCATTAAATAATTCGCGTGACATTCAATTTGCATGGTCTATATTTCTGCGCTCGACGACCCTATCGTCTAGCGGTTAGGACACTGCCCTTTCACGGCGGTAGCAGGGGTTCGATTCCCCTTAGGGTCGCCACCTTTATTATCAACAACTTACGCAAATAAGCGCGTAGGTGACAACCTCTGGTAACAACAAGTTCACTGATGTTCAGGCATTTTCGTGTTTGTTTTTGAGTCTGAAGTCGCACCTGCATGACCGTAATTTGTCGGGGAGGAGAAAATGACGAACGACCCGGCACACCTTTGCCCCCAGCCCTGACACGTTCGGGCTTGTCAGCATCGGCAGCTTGCGATATGCGACTACGTGGAAGCAACCCGTTTATGGACCATTACCTGCAAATCGCCATCAGCCGGAGACAATTTATGCGCACTGGCTGCCTTGCCTCAGCGGTGGCGCTTGCCGGTTGGCAACCAACAGCCCGTGCTGAGGATAACGATGTCATCTTTAACTTGGAACCGAGTGAAAAACACCCGCGCAACTCCGAGGGATCGTTCGTCGCACTCAAGTCCGGGCGCATTCTCTTCTTTTACACACAATTCCATGACGGAACGAGCGATGCAAGTCCGGCCCATATCGTTCGTATTCATTCGGATGACGGCGGCCGCACCTGGAGTCAACAACCGGTCGTGGTGGTGGAGAACGGCACGGCAGCCAACGTCATGAGTGTCTCGCTGCTTCGGTTGCAAAGCGGAGCCATCGCATTGTTTTATCTGGTGAAAAACAATCTGCTCGATTGCCGTCCGGTGATGCGAGTTTCCCAGGATGAGGCGGAAACGTGGTCTGAGGCGCGGCCAATGGGGGAAACTCCGGGATATTTCGTGCTCAACAATGACCGGGTCATCCAGCTAAAGAGTGGCCGTTTGGTGGCACCGGTGGCCTTTCACCCAGCGCCTGCGGCAGACTCAAGGAGCCAACATCCGCGCGACGCCGGCGCACTGGCACTCTGGTATTTGTCGGACAACGAAGGCAAGAATTGGAGGGAGGCACAGACTCGGCGGACCTTGCCAGCACGCACCCACACGGGCTTGCAGGAACCAGGCGTGGTTGAACTGATCGATGGACGTCTGTTCAGTTGGATGCGTACCGATCAAGGGGCGCAGTTTGGCTGTTACAGCACGGATGGCGGCCAGAACTGGCCACTATCCGAAAGAACCACACTGCAATCGCCTATATCGCCTGCCAGCATCAAGCGGCTGCCGGGTTCGGCTGATCTGCTGGCAATTTTCAACGACCATTCCGGCCGGTTTGCCTTTGCGCGGAGCGTACGAACACCCCTCGTGGCAGCCATCTCCAGTGACGGTGGCAAGAGCTGGCCCCGACGCAGGCTGATCGAGAAGGCCCCGAACGGTTGCTACTGCTACACAGCGATACATTTTACTGACGATGCCGTATTGCTTGCCTATTGTGCCGGCGACCCAAAGGTAGGCGGTCTCAATCGTCTGCGTCTCCGACGAATGAGTTTGCAATGGCTAAAGGCTGACGCGCCGTGAGCGGCGATTGCACCCTGAAATTTGCGCGCTCACGATAATCCTGTCTGTTCCGGCCCGCTTACAGGCCCTAAAATCACAGAAATCGGACGCATGGCTCACTTGGGCCTAATCATTTCAAAACGGTCGCGAGTGCGGCAATACCAGTGCGGCGAGGCCATGCGGCCGATGAGAAAAAGCTTGTCGGTCCGGATCCGTTTCTTCTCCACATCGAACAATTCCTCGCGCAGGTGAACGCGTTTGATAAGGCCGATGACAACGCGGTTTTTCCCAATCTGCAATGTCCCCCATTCCTGGCATTCCAGGCTGACGGGCGACTCGAGAATGCGTGGTGATTTGACCACCGAAGAGGCCGCCGAGTGCAAACCGGCGGAAACGAGTTCGTTTTCGCCGTAGGGCAACGAGGCAGCGCATTTGTTCATGGCTTCCGCGATGGCCTCATCCACCAGATTTACGACGAAATCATGGGTCAGGCGAACGTTCCGGGCCGTGTCCTTGGGTGTTCCATCGTCGCGGTCGCCCGGAGCGAAGGCAAGGATGGGAGGGTTCGCCCCAAGGAGGTTGAAGAAGCTGAATGGCGCGGCGTTGACCTTTTCATCCGGGCCGATGGTGGTCACAAGCGCAATCGGACGAGGCGTCACCAAACTCGCCAGAATCGGATACGCGCGGTCGGCAAGTTGACCTTCCAAATCAAGTTCCATATGGGAAAGAATGCCACTACCCCGGCAGGAGAGTCAACGGGTGCGAATGGCGGAGACACACTTTCTATTGTTGAAAAAGATTTTTAGCCGCAGATAAACCGACCCGGCCAAATCCCCGGCGACGGCTTCAATCCGCCTTGTGAGCATTAGATATGCCGGAATATAATATTTTTTATTAGATTTTGTAATTGACATTGGATCGGGATTCGACGAAAAGTGCCGTGTTCTGTGGATTTTTGCAGGCCATGTGGAGCGACACTGCTCTTTCAGGCTTGCGATTTACTTGTCCTTGTTGTTAGAGCCGGGTGCAAATGGGTGGATGACTCCATCCGTTCTCATCGCGGATGAAAACCATGAATGGCAGACAAAGCACATTGAACAAAGGCACATCCATTCCCGCTAAAGTATTAGATTTTATGAAAAATCCATGCCTATGTTTTTTATTGATTTTGGCTGGTTTGACTGCGCCCTCTAGCCACGCCCAATCGCTCTCCGGGACCAATTCTCCAGGACAGGGAACCAATTTCACGTTCTCCCCCGGCACAGGCGTAACCAATCTCTCGCTGGTCGTGTCCAACAACGCCTCCGCCTATTCCTGGCTCTTTCTGCAAAGTAACGGCGTGCCGACCACCAACAATTATGAATTCACCTCCCGTCTGGTTGGCCTGACCAATCAAATCAATCTGGAGTTACCGGAGTTCGCCATCGGCGAGTATGGCCTGCTCGTTTTTACGCCCTCAAACTCCACAACCCAAGCCTTCAAGGTGGTGCTGACAACCAATCTCTCTAATCTGCGCACCGCCAATTATCCCGTTTCCAAGCCGCTGGTCTTCTCGACAACGGGCTACCTGACCAATAGCGGCGCCGGAGCATGGCAGTACTTCCAGGTGGATGTGCCTTCGAACCTGCTCACCGGCTGGCGCGTTGTGGTCAGTTCCACCAATGCCACCCCACCCGGCATTTACATCAACGGAGGGCAATTGCCGACCACAGGTTCCTACGTAATGGCAAGCACGGGCCAATCCGTAAACACAATCACTTTCACCAGCGCCCAGGCCACGGCAGGGACCTATTTTATAGGCGTCTATCTTCCTGCCGGCGCGGCGAGCTCGGCAAATTACGTGTTGGGCGCGGAACTGGCCTCTGTCAACACTCTGACCTGGGACCCTGGAACGACCCAGCCCGGCACTCAGGTTTACTCCAACCATAGTACGACCGGCGGCTCTTACTTTTTCGAGATCACCACCGAGACCACCGCCAACGGCGTTTGGCGCAATGCCCTCAACGTCCAAAGCGGCCAGGCCAGCCTTTATCTCCTCCAGGGATCGCTCCCTTCGACCGGCTCGTATAATTACGCCTCTACGCTGGCGGGTTCCAATGGGTTTGTGCTCGCGCAGGGCCAGCAATTCTCTGCCGGCCAGAACTGGTATATCCTGGTCCAGGCCACTCCCAATGCGCAGTGGAACCTCGTAACCGGCCAAGCCTATGTCCAGCAACTGCCCCCCTTGGCGGCCGACTCCAGCAGCGGCACAAATGCGATCATGGGGGCCGAGGGTATGGCCTTCTTCCAAACGACCATTACCAGCAACACACTGGCTTGGCAACTTGGTCTCAATGGATTGGCCAACCAAGTGTTGGTTAAGAACAATCTTGCGCCGGTTCCTTACAATACGTCCACTTACGACTTGATCCAAGCCGGCCAGATGCTTGTCGTACCCAGTTACTTGAACATTGGCAGCCAGTATTTCGTCGGGGTGGTGGGCAATCCGGGACTGAATTTCACACTGGATTCGCGCCAGCAACCCGTCACCACCATTCCCTTCAACTACACCAATGTCATCACTGTCACCAATTACGGTTACGTCACCTTCCAGGTGCAAGTACCCATCCAACAGATTGCGTGGCAAATCAACGTCACACCCAACACTGGGGATGCTTACGTTGCCGTCAATCTTGACGCTGTCCCGAATGAATTCGTCAACCTCGCCTTTTCCGAGGCGCCCGACAACTTGGAAGACAGCATCACTCTGGTGCCCCCGACGCTGACTGACGGCAGTTTCTACGTAACTGTTTATGGCACACCGCCCTACACCTGTACCCTGTTCAACGGCAACCCGGTCATCACCACCGTGGACTATTTATTCTCCATCACCAACGACGAGCCAAATCGCGTGGGCTGGCGCTTCTACCAAGTCCTGAACACCAACAACGAGCAAGTCGATTCGCTGGGCTGGGAACTGGATTTGACCAATGCGCCGGCGGGAGCGGAAATTGCCATTCGCCGCAACGCCGTGCCGGGCGCATGGAATTACCGCAACAATCCGTATGATTACTACGGCTACGGCACTCAGGGCGATGTTGACTTTTCCAGCACGCTCGGTTACCTCCAGCAGCCCAACCATTCGCCCGATGTCTGGTATATTGGCGTTTATTCCCCGTCCGCCGCATTGGGCAATTTTGTCCTGACCGGCAGCGACCTGACCGGGCCGCCGGTTGGCTTTGACGGGGTCGGCAATGTGGCCAATGTCACCAACCAACCGGCAGACAAGTGGGATTACTTCATTTTCACTGTTCCCACCAACGCCCTTGGCTGGGACTTGCGTCTGACCAACGTCACCGGCGGGTCCCCCCAATTGTATGTTTGCCTGCAACAATTGCCGTCGGCCAGCCCGGCTGGGAATGTCAATTCGTACTGGAATTCCTGGCCCAGCGGCTATCAGTGGAACGTGAGCGGCGACTGGACGGGTTACGAATATGATCCCAATGGGCAGTATGAACAGTATTGGGTGGCAGCCTGGGGCATGGGGAACCCGCTGGTGCCGGGCACGTACTATGTGGGAGTTTACAACAACAGCGGAACGCCTGCTTCCTATTCCCTGGCCAGCCGGGGCATCGGGACGGGGTTTTCGATACCGGTGACTCCTCTGGCCTTTTCCAACGGAGTTATTACCAATGTGGTCGGACTTAATCCCCGCCAGGCGGATTATTACTCGGTGGTCGTGCCGTCGAATGCGCCGAGTTGGCGGGTGGAATTGGACACCAATATCGGTGAAGTCGCGCTGGTCATCAACGAAACGGCGTTGCCCGACTCGAACCCCTATAATTACCCGCCCTATGATATTTACGGCGGGCTGGAGATGAACAAGGTGGGCGACGAGCAGTATTTAATGATGCCGGTGTCCGGGCAGTCGAACATTTACGCGGGCACGTATTATCTGACGGTGATCGGCCAGGGGGTGAATCCCGGCGGTTCCACCATCGGGAGCAATTCCAGCATCTACACCTTGGGCAGCTATGGTCCCTTGATCATCACCAATATCGGAACGCTGAATCCGAGTGGAAGTCCGGACCTGTTGGAAACCAACCCCCTAAGCAAAGCGGGCCAGATCTGCGCCTACTCCTTCAACGTGCCGTCAAACACCCTGAGTTTGGAGGTATTTCTGACCAATACCACCGGCACTCCCTACATGACGCTGTTGACGGGCAATCAACTGCCCAGCGCGGCGGCGGATGATTATGGCAACACCGGGGGCCAGGGCTATTCTTGGAACAGCTCCACTCTCATCAACATTCCCAACCCTGCCGTGACAAACTACACCCTGTTGGTGCAGGCGGCGCACAATGGCGGCGACGCCAGTTACACCGTGCGGGTTCATGCCATCGGGCCGGATCAGGTGGCCTTTGACGGGGCGGGAAGCACTTGGGCCATCACCAACCAGGCGGCGGGCATCTGGCAGTACTTCATCCTCACCGTGCCGGGCAATGCGTTGGGCTGGGATTTGCGCCTGACCAATGTCACCTACTCCAATGGCCAGGTGCCGCAGATGTATGTCTGCCGCGATACGGCGCCATCGGCCAGTCCGGCCGGGAATCTCAATTCGTACTGGAATTCCTGGCCCAGCGGCTATCAGTGGAACGTGGGCGGCGACTGGACGGGTTACGAATATGATCCGAACGGGCAGTATGAACAGTATTGGGTGGCGGCCTGGGGCATGGGCAACCCGCTGCAGCCCGGGACGTATTATGTGGGAGTCATTAACAACAACACCGGGACAAACCTGGTCAGTTACACCCTGGCCAGCCGGGGCATCGGGACGGGGTTTTCGATACCGGTGACTCCTCTGGCCTTTTCCAACGGGGTTATTACCAATGTGGTCGGACTTAACCCCCGCCAGGCGGATTATTACTCGGTAGTCGTGCCGTCGAATGCGCCCAGTTGGAAGGTGCGCCTGACGGATAATTCGGGCGAAACAGCACTGGTCGTCAACTGGACTGCTTTGCCGGACTCCAACCCCTATAATTATCCGCCTTGGGATATTTACGGCGGACTGGAGATGAACAAGGCGGGCAACGAGCAGTATCTGATGTTGCCGCTCAATGCTCAGAGCGGTTCGAACTACGTTATCGCCGGAACATATTATCTGGCGGTAATCGGCCAGGGGTTGAATCCCAGCGGTTCCACCATTGGGACGAATTCGAGTTTCTACACGTTGGACAGCTTCGGCGCGCAAGGCATCACCAACCTCGGCACCGTCAGCTCCACAGATATTTTGCAGACCAACTCCATTCAGGGCGGCGAAAATGCGCTCTGCCAATTCACCATTCCTCCGGGTTTATCCGCCGTCGAGGTGCGTCTGGACAACGTTACAGCCTCCCCTTACATGACCATGCAAACAGGCTCCAACATCGTCTCACCAGAATATGGCTATGGCTTCAGCGGCGGCGTGGGCAGTGCCTGGAATTCATCGACCTTGATCACGCTACCCAATCCAACGGCGACCAATTACGCGCTGACTGTGCAGGCGGCCAACTACGGGACGGGAACCTACTTGGACGCGGACTTCACGGTTCACATCCGGGAAATGCCGGCGCCGCTTCTGGCCTTCGACCCCAGTTTGAACACCGGAACGCTTTCCAACACGGCCAGCGGCACCCTGCTGGATGGTGAAAGCGCCTTTTACGAAGTTGTCGTTCCTTCCACGAATCTCGACGGCTCGCCTGTCATCGGGTGGACGCTCACCCTTTCGCAAACCCTCGGCACACCCTCCGTCCGGGTCCGCCCCGGGCTGACTCCGGATAACAATTACTTTGACGGAACATCGCCGTTTTCCACGGGCGAGGCAATCATTGTGCCGCCCTATCTCACGCCAGGCGTCTGGTATGTCGAAGTGCGCGCTTCCGGGGCGACGGATTACACGCTAACCAGCGCCAGCCTGCGACTGAACCGGGCCGCCTGGACCATGCAACCTGTTGGCGGAACGGTCAACACGCCCGGACTGCCCGCCAGCGGACCGCTTTTTGCCGATACCGGCGTGGACACCAATGGCGTTGCAGTCACAAACGCGGGTGAAGGCTCCTATCTGGCGAAGGGTTCATTCGATTACTATGAGATCATCGTTCCCACCAACAATACCGGAGTATTGCGCACGCGCCTGGACGCCATCAGCGGCAATCCCAATCTCTATATCCGCTCCGGGGGGCCGCCCACTCTGAGTCACGGACCGATTGGCCAGTCAGGGACGTTTTACGACCGGTCTTTGACAGCGGCTTCCGGCAGCGAATATGGCAACTGGGTGCCCCTCAATAGTGGCCGCTATGAGGCAACGCTAACCAATGGCCCGTGGTATCTGGCCGTGCAGGCCAGCAGCTCTGATATCAGCTATCGCCTGCGCATGGACACGGGTACCATTAGTAACCTCTCCCTGAACGGAGGAAGTTCTCCCAGTAATTCGCTCACCGAGGGCGACTGGGCCTATTTCAGCACTTACATTCCCACCAACGCGCCCACTAACTGGAACGTGACCTTTACCGTCCAACAGGGCGCCGTCGCCATGCATGTTCGCGACATGCTGCCACCAGGCCAAGGCACCACAACGACGGATATACGCGATTGGAATTACGACAACAAGAACGAAGGCCCCTACCCCGTGTTTGGCACGCCCGGCAGCACCAATCTGACCACGCCGCCATTACGAACAGGCGTCATGTATTATTTGGGATTCGAGAACACGGGCGCGAGCGGTGCGCAGTTTTCAGTGAGTTGCACGACCAATGGCGGCCTGATCAACATTACCAACACGATCCCATTCCTCGGAGGAGCAATCAGCAACACCGTTCCGGGATATGGAATTCTGCAATACCTGATGTCTGTGCCGCTCACAGCGACACGCATCCTATTCTACGCCTCCAATTCGACCGCGTTGACCTTCTATCTGGAACAGGGCACTCCTCTGGCAGGCAATCAGGCGCAGTATTACAGCAGTGCGGCCAACCTCACCTTCAATCAAGTGCTGTCCACCAACAGCAACTGGCCGTGGCTGCCGGGTTATTCCTATTACCTCACCGTTTCCAACACCTCCGCCACCCCCCAGAACTTCACTCTTAACATGAGCCAACCCGCCGATCTCACGCCCGTTTCTCTAACTGTCCCAGCCAGTGTGACAGCCTTGAAGTCCAACCCGGTTGTTCAAGCCATTTGGGGTGTGTCCAACCAGGGACCCGCCGCAACATCGGGTTACTGGTATGACCGCGTGTGGTTCTCGACCAATGGAGTTCTTGACGCAAATTCAACGGATATTGGAGACTTTTACGTCACCCAAACCGTGCCGGCGGGCGGAACTTACCGGGAGACCAACAACGTAACATTGCCGATGACCGCAAGCGGAAATTATACCCTGTTTGTGCAAGTGGATGTTTACAATAGCATTTACGAAGCATCTTTAAGCGACAAAGTCTCGGCACCGGCTTCAGGGACGTTCACGCTGACGCCACCGGACCTGATGCCGTTATCGGTCGTTGCCCCGCCATCAGTGACGGCATCAAACTCCAATCCGTCGATCCAAGTGGCATGGACCGTGACCAACCAGGGAATTGGAGCAGCGACGGGCGGTTGGTATGACCGCGTGTGGTTCTCGACCAACGGAGTCTTGGACGCAAATTCAACGGATATTGGAGACTTTTACTACAGCCAAACCGTGCCGGCTGGAGGCGGGTATTCGGTGACCAACCCCGTGACGCTGCCGGTCCCCCTCGGCGGCACTTACCCTTACACTCTGTTTGTGCAAGTAAACGTCTATGGTGCCAGCAGCCTTTACGAGTCCGACTATACCAACAACATTTCAACGGGCGTGCCCGGAACCCTGATCTTGGATTTACCGCCTCAAATCGTCACTCAGCCGGTTGGCGATCAGATCGTGGCGCCAGGCGCAAGCGCGACATTCAACGTCACGGCCACCGGCACACCGCCCCTCATCTACCAGTGGCGGTTTAACAACGCCAATCTGACAGCCGCGACAAGTGCGACGCTGATACTTAACAACGTCCAGTCAAGCAATGACGGAGCTTATGTCGTCATTATCACCAACGCCTTTGGCGCTGTGACGAGCACCGTGGCGAATCTCCTTGTGTCCGGCCCTGGCACAACCTGCACCCCGCCCCCATCGGGCCTGGTCGCGTGGTGGCCGGCCGAGAGCAATGCCGACGATGTGGTAGGAGGGAATGATGGAACCCTGCTTAACGGCACAACTTACGAAACCGGCATGGTAGGAACGGCTTTTAGTTTTACTGGCACGACCGAGGCGGTTTCGATTCCTTATTCTCCAGCCACAGATTTCAGCACCATGTCCAATTGGACCATCGAGGCTTGGATAAACCCCGCGAGTTACAACAATTCGTCCTACCCGACCATCTATTCCCAAGGTTACTGGAACGCCTCCCTGGGGTTGAATAGCGGAACTGGAAAACTGGAAAGCTGGATCAACAATAGCTCTCAACTGGTCGGCTCCACGGTCGTTCCATTGGGGCAATGGAGCCACGTGGCGCTGGTTTATAACGGAACAAACCGCACCTTTTATCTAAACGGAATTCCCTCCGGCTCGGGCAGCGCGCCGGTCGTCACGTCTGAAACCAACGGTTCATCCATCGGCAATGTGATTCCGAATGACAGTTCCGGCTTCAACGGCGGGATTGACGAAATTTCCATTTACAACAGAGCCTTATCCTTCGACGAGATCGCCGCAATCTATCTTGCCGGCACTTATGGAAAGTGTGAATCCGGGCCGGCGCCACTGCTCGTGCCCGGCGGATTTGCCGCGAACGGCGGCTTCCAGCTATACGTCTATGGGCAAATCGGCGAAACCTACACGCTGCAAGCCTCCACGAATCTAACGAGCTGGGTTTCCATCCTTACTTTTATCTGCACCAGCTCGCCAACCTTGGTGGTGGATACAGCGGCGAAGAACTATACCCACCGGTTCTACCGTCTCGCCCAAGGGAACCTGCTATCTCAAATCACGCTTGGATTTGGTTCGCCGCAGCCGTTCACCGCCAATGGCCTGTCTCTCAAGTTACAAGGCCCCGTTGGCACCACTTACGAAATAGACGCTTCCAGCGACTTGATCCATTGGCTGTCCATTACAAGTATTCTGAGCACAAATTCGCCATTTTACTTCACCGATCAAAGCGCAACCAATTACAAATGGCGGTTTTATCGCGCCACCATTCCGTAAGAGCCTGTTTGAAAAGTCAGTATTTCTCAGCCGAGACGTTTGAGCATAAGG